>JBAPYB010000432.1:0-6810 GCA_049284515.1 Thermoanaerobaculia bacterium | reverse complement strand
GTCCTGCCACGGCTCGCCCTCCACCAGCGGGCCGCCGCAGCGCTCGGCCTCCATGGCCCGCCAGGTCAGCTCGGCCCGGAAGCGGTCGTAGAGGTCGGCGGGCGAGTCGCCGAAGACGCCGCGGAACGCGTCGTCGAAGCTGCGGGGGACGCGGGCGGTCATCCGCGCCCAGAGCGACCGCAGGCTCCCCGGCCCGGCCCGCTCCTCCAGCCATTCCAGGTAGGCGGAGCCCAGGAGGTAGGCCATGGACATCCCCCGCCAGCTCCCCGAGTCCGAGGCGAGGCGGGAGTAGGGGGGCAGCTTGCCGCCCTGCGCCCAGCGCCGCAGGATGGAGGCCCGGATGTCGCCGTGGGGCCGGCCCGAGCCGGTGAGCCGCCCTTCCACCACCGTGGCGTAGCCCTCCATCACCCAGCGCGGCGCGTTCACCGGGATCGGCCCCAGGGGGACCATCGCCTCCAGCCACCGCCGGGCCGGATTGCGGGAGGGCCGCAACAGGTGGGCAAGGTGGGTCTCCTCGTGGACGGCGACCAGCTCGGTCCAGTCCGTGTAGTGGCCGATCTCGGACTCGGGGCCCGGCGGGCTCGTCCACAGGATCATGCGGGGCCAGCCCAGGAAGGGGAGGGCCTGGCCGTTGGGACTGGCGATGGGGTCGGAGACGAGCACGTCCACCATCTCGATCGGCGCATAGCCCACCTCGGCCACCACCTGCTCGCGGATCGAGTCCAGCCGCGCCGCCGCCCGCCGCGCCCAGGCCTCGGACGAAGCGGGATAGTGGACCCTGAAATGGGACGTCGTGAGTGTTCGCCAGTCCGCGGACGGCCCCTGGGCCTGAGCGGGGGTGAGGAGTAGGGCGGCGAGGAGGGGGACGAGAAGTAAGGACTTCATGTTGAATTTCCCTGCCTGCGTTTCCCCGGAGCCTCCTCCGTCACACCACCTTCGGCGGCAGGTCCCGGGCCACGGGCTCGTCCTGAAAGCCGTGGTGGTTGTGGCTGCCGTCGCAGAACGGCTTGTTGGCGCTGGCGCCACAGCGGCAGAGCGAGACGGCGGTGCGCCCACCCAGACCATAGGCCTGGCCGGTGGGATCGAGGAGCTGCACGGCGTCCGCCCCTTCGAGGACGAGCGGGCCGTTTTTCCTGACGGTGATCTTGGCGTCGGACATGGAGATATTTCCTCTCTCGACTCAGGTGGGAAGGGGCGTCAGGCGCCAGCGGCCGTAGGCGACGAACGCCACGAGTATCATCACCACGCACGGAAGCACCGCGGCCTTGACGCCACCCGTCTGCGCCGAGATCACGGTCGCGCCGATCATGATGATCGTGAGGCCGGCCGCGGCCAGCGGCGTCAGGCCCGGCCGGATGCGCAACAGCCAGGGGAGGATCAGGCCGAGCCCGCCGAGGATTTCCGCCACGCCGATGAAATAGAGGAACCACGGGGGCAGCGGCATCTGCTTCGTCATCTCCGCCATCGGCATGATGAACTTCATGGCGCCGGCGAACAGAAAAAGGAGCCCGAGCAGCACCTGGAGCGTCCATAGGACGTAGTTGATCGGTCGGCGGGGATCGTTTCCTGCGGCCATGTTTTTCTCCTTGCGTTCAGGTACTGATCAGAGGGTGGATACTGCCGTCCGTTGCGACATGCCGGTAAGATACAACGGTTTCTTGCACGGGCTGAAACGCTAGCGGACGCCGGAAGAGCCGAAGCCGCCCGCCCCCCGTTCGCTTTCGCCCAGGGTCTCGGTCTCCTCCCAATCGACGCGGGCGACGGGAGAGATCACGAGTTGGGCGATGCGGTCGCCGCGCTGAATGGGAAAGGGGGCCGCGCCGAGATTGATGAGGATGACGGCCACCTCGCCCCGGTAGTCGCTGTCGATCGTCCCCGGGGCATTGACCACGCCGATGCCGTGGCGCAGGGCGAGGCCGCTGCGAGGACGGACCTGGCCCTCCCAGCCCGCGGGAATCTCCAGGATGAGGCCGGTGGGCACGAGGAGGCGCTCTCCGGGGCCGAGCACCGCCGTCTCCGGCAGGGCGGCGCGGAGATCGAAGCCGGAGCTGCCCGGCGAAGCAGGGGAGGGGAGAGGAAGATCGCGGGCGGCGGGGAGCCGCTGGATCCTGATCCTCATGGCCGGCCGGACGGATTCGGCGGCGGCGGGTGGAAGCCCGTTGACGGTGGCAGCGGCCCGCTGCCATTCCGGATGCCCGGCATAGGCATACCGCCGGCCTGGGTCCCGAATCGCCAAGGCCGGCCGATCCAGCGGGTGGAGAGCTGGAAATTGCCGCCTCCCACGGCCGCGCCGCCACTCCGGATCACGCCGTTGAGCATGTCGTACGTGAATCGCCACTCGTCGTAGTGCTCGTGGCCGTTGAAGATCAGGATGGATTTCTGGTGGCTCTTGCTGTAGACGCCGATGATCGGCCCGACCGCCACGACGTCGCCCGGCTTGGGAACGTCGAGACCACCCTGACCCTGGCTCGGATCGCCGGAATCCGAGGTCTGGTCGCCGCTCCCGGTCCCCGTCGGCGGGCCGGATTTGCCCGACTTGCCGGGTGTCGGCTTCGGTGTCGGATTGGGCCCCGGCGTTTGACCCGGCGGCGGAGTCGTGACGACCGGCTGCAGATCGTTGCCCTGGAAGATGATTCCCCACTTGCCATCCTTGGTCATGGGGTCCTTCCAGAGCTGGCGAATGCAGCGCGGCTTGACCTCGATGAGCTCGCTCAGCTTGTTGGGCAGGCGTTGGTAGCGGATCTGGAAGACCCGGATGGCCTCCAGGTACTGAAAGCCACGGAACACCAGCTCCTCCTCCTTGTCGCGGCGAATCTCCTGGCTGACCATCGGCAGCATCGCCGCCAGCATGGCGGTCATGACGGTGATGGCGATGACGAGGACGACGAGGTTGTAGCCGGCCTCGCCCCGGGCTGCGTTCCCCCGCATTACCACTCCTTGTAGGGCGTGCCGTCGAGGGAGAGCCCAGGGGCTCCGGAGTGCACGTCGATGATTCCCGGCTTGCCCTCGATGGTGTCGGTCTCGGCCGGCGGATGGTCCTGATCGATTTCCTCGTATTCCGGCACCCAGGTATCGGAACGCTTGGTGATGGGATCGATGGGCATCTTGCGCAGGTAGCCCTCGTCCACCAGGGCCTGCAGGCTGGTGGGGTAGTGCCCTTTGTCGCCGTAATGCTGGTCGATGACGTCGCGCAGGGTCCGCAGGTTGGTCTTGAGCACCGCCTCGTGGGCGCGGATCGGAACGTTGTGCAGTGCCGGCATGGCGATGGTGGCCAGGATGCCGATGATCGCAATGACGACGATCAGCTCGAGCAGGGTGAACCCGCGCTCGTGGACGCGCGCTCGCAGAGGTCTCGGAGGGCTGGGCGGCATGTCTTGAGCTCCTTCTCTCTTCACCACTTGCGGTAGGGAACGCCGTTGAGGCCCACTCCCGCGGAGACGGAGTAGACGTCGTAGACGTCCTCTCCGCCCCAGGAGGTGGACGTGGACTCGTCCTGATAGCTGCGCAGACCCCATTCGTCCTTGCCGGTCATGGGATCGACGGGGAGGCGGCGCAGGAACTTGACCTTCTTGTCCACCTGGCCCACCAGTTGAACGCCTTTGACCAGCACCTCGAGGTTCTTCGGATACCCTTGGGTGCCAAGGTCCACGGGGATCAAGCCGGCATCGGTGTACCGCTTGTATTCGTCGATGGCCGAACGCATCTCGCGCAGGTAGAGGCGCAGATCCGCCTCTTTCGAGCGCTTGGCGGTGAACTTCGCCACCGGCAGCGTCACCGCCGAGAGCGCCACCAGGACGGCGGCCACCATGACGAGCTCCGCCAGGGTGAAGCCCGCCTCGCGGCGGCTCCGGCCATGGCGGGGGCGACGAAGACGGTCCAGCGAGAGCATCCTGCAAACCTCCAACTTCTTCAACGGCCCCCGACCGGCGAAGCTTCCCGCTGGGGAACCGGACGGGGGCGGGACTGCGGATCGACGTCGCCGCTCACCTGAATGATGGCGGCCCGGGAACGCAAGGCAACGGGGCGGAGCCCGGAGTCCAGGGCCTTGGCCTCGAAGCCCAGGTTGGCCTTGCCCGCCGCCAGGGCGCGGAAGGTGATGCGGGCCACGATGCCCGAGCCCTTGACGCCGGGGCGCTGGCCCAACCGGCTGGCGCCGATGACCAGGGCGCCCGGCCGGCCGGTGTCGGAGAGCACCTGGGACTCGCCTGCGGCGCCCAGGAAGTCTCCCGGGTCCACCGCCTCCACGCTCAGCACCGACGGATCGAAGGACAGCGACAGGGGCAGATGAGAGACCGGCAGACCCGCATCCGCCTGCACCCGCACCTCGAAGGTGTCGCCGGGGGAGACCGTCAGCTTGCTGGGAGTGAGCCAGAGGCGCACGACAGGGGTATTGGCGGCGGGCAGCGCCGCCGCAGCGGCCATGGAATCGGCGCCGGCGCTGGCCTGCTTCACCGCGGGCGTCACGGCGGAGGTCAGCCTGGCGGTACCGGAGGCCGGGCGCTGGGAGACCAACCCACCCGCCGGCGGTGGCTCTTCATCGGGCACCTGTTGCTGCGGTGGCGGTGTCTGGTTGGGCTGAGGCTGGCCCGGCGGCGGCGCGGGCCGGAAGATGTCCTGAGGCGGTGTTGCCGGCACCAGGTTCACGCCGCCGGGAGGCTGCTGCTGCACCGGCTGGCCGGGCTGACCGGGAGTCACCGGTTGCACACGTGTGCCAGGCTGGACCGGCGCTCCCGGCTGCTCGCCGGGCCGCAGGCCCCGGGGCAGGCGCTCGAGGCGGCGGCGGATGGCGTCCTGGATCTCTTCGGGTGTCCCTTCGGTGCTGTCGAAGGGGCCCTCGACGTCGGACTCCACCCGCGGGCTGCCGCCGCGGAAGCTGATGTTGGCCTCGGTGCCCACCCAGATCGGCTGCAGGTCCTCCTCGGTGATCTCGGCGTTGCGGATGATGTGCGGCGTCAGCGTCAGGATGACGTCCGTGCGCTGGTTCTCCGTGTGCTTGTTGGAGAACAGGCGGCCGATGATCGGGATGTCCGAAAGGCCGGGAATCCCCTGGTCGGAATCGGTGAGGTCGCTGCGGATCAGGCCGGCGAGGAAGTTGGTCTCGCCATCCTGCAGGCGGATCGTCGAGTCGATGGTGCGGGTGCCGATGATGGGCTGGCTCTGGCCGCCCGAGCCGGCGACGTTGCCGTTCAAGTTCGACACCTCCACCTTGATCTTCAGCGTCACTTCCTGGTTGTGGTGGACCCGCGGCTCCATGTCGATGCGGATGCCGACGTCCTGATACTGGAAGGAGGTGATGGGCACGATGCCGCCCTGGCCGCCGGCGTTCTGGGTATTGAAGGTGGTCAACGGAATGGGAACGCGGTCGCCGATGACCAGGCTCGCCTTCTCGCCCTCCGAGATGCGGAGCTGCGGCTTGGCCAGGAGCTGGGCGTCGGTGTTGGTCTTGATGAAGTTGTAGACGAAGCTCGGGATGGTCAGCAGCCAGTTGCTCTGGTTGATGAACTGGAGATCCGAGAGGCGGACTCCCGAAGGGGCCGTGGTCGTGGTGGTGCCGGTGCCGCCGGTGGTGGTGCTGGGCTGACCGAAGTTCAGGCTCTGGCTCACGGAGTAGGAGGAGAGGGCCGTTCCCAGCTCCCGCAGCCGGCCGCTGTTGATCTGCAGCAGCTCCACGTCGATCACCACTTCGGCCTTCGCCTTGTCGTTGGACTCGATGATGCGCTCGGCCACCTTCACCTTGTCCACCGTGTCGCGCAGGATGATGGCGTTCAACTGGTCGTTGACGGCGATCTTGCGGGCGTCGATCAGGCTGCGCAGGATGGTCAGCGTCTCCTTCACGTCGGCGTTGGAGAGGAAGAAGGTCTGGATGACGAGGTCCTCGTAGGTGCGCCGGTTCTGCGGCGTGTCCTGCGCGATGATGATGGAGTGCTCGTCCATCACCTTGTAGAAGTGGCCGGCGGTGCGCATCAGGGTCTCGAGGGCGGCCTGGGCGGTGACGTCCTTCAGGTCGAGCCCGATTTCCTGGTCGCGCAGATTGGGATCGAACAGGATGTTGATCCCGAAGGCTTGGCCGAGGGCGCGGTAGATGGAGAACAGCGACACCGGCTGCGGGAACTCGAGGGAGATCGGCTGGTTGGAGCGTGGATTGAGCACCGGCGGCTGGGGGCGCACGCCGCGGTTCTTCTGCTTCATCTGCTCGATCGTTTCGTAGCCGCCCTTGTTCGCCCGTTGCGCGAGGTAGAGCTTGTGGACGTGCTCGAGCTGCGCCTTGGCGTACTGGTTGGTGGCGTCGAGCTGCACGGCCTGCTGGTATTCCACCAGGGCGCGTTCGACGACGCCGGCTTTTTCGAACTCCTGCCCCTTCTCGAAATGGAACTGGGAAGCCCTGATCTTGGCGCGGATGAGCGCTGCCTTGTAGGAGAGGTTCGACGGGTCCTCGGCGGTGGCTTTCATGAAATGCAGCACGGCGTCGTCATAGTTGCCGAGCTGGCTCGCCACTTCTCCCTGCCGGTAGGCCTGGTGGGTGGTACAGCCTCCGGCCAGGAACGCGAGCAGGAGCAGGGAGAGGGACGTCCGGGCGATCACTTTGGGCATTGTGGAATAGTCCTCCGAGCTAATGCCGGCGCAGGCCGATACGCTTCGGTTGCACTTCGGGAAACCTGACGAACTTGATGTCCACGGACTCGTAGCCGATGCGGGCGACGATGAACTCTTTTTCGAGCACCTGCCCCTCCTGGGCATTGAGGGTCCGCTTGCCGGTGCTGAAGACGGCGATCTTCTTTCCCGCCGGACCGAAGTTGCCCAGGTACTCCA
>JBAPYB010000431.1:0-1896 GCA_049284515.1 Thermoanaerobaculia bacterium | reverse complement strand
TCGACCCAGAGGCCCAGAGCCGCGATCACCCGCCAGGCGTCCTCACCGCCGCCGCCGGCCGCCGGCCGCTCGGCTGGAGCGTCGAGCAGGAGGTCGCTCTCCTCCCGGGGCAGGGCGTCCAGCACCTCCTGCCGGAGGAAGAGACGCACGGCCGGCAGATCCAGCAGGGCGTCCGGCCCGGCGCCTTCGAGCCCCGAGGTCCCGGCGGCTTCGAGGGCGAGCCGTAGCGGCCGGTACCAACCATCCGTGGCCTCCCACAGAGCGCGGGAGGCCGCCGGCGACGGCTCGGCGCCGGTGACGAGGAGCCCGAGGGAGGAGACCTCCGCCGGGTCGAGCAGCAGCTCCTGAGGGGGCACCACGTCCAGGAGAATCGCCGAGGAGGATCGCCGGCCGGCGGCAAAGATCAGGCGCTGTCCGGGGAGGAGCCAGCGCTCGGCCAGGGCCAACCGCTCAGCCGGCGGCTCGCCGGCGGCCACCAGCCAGCGGACCCCTTCGTCGCGAGCGGCTTCCAGGGTCTCCCGCAACGCCGGTTCGCCAGCCGTCTCCAGCATCGCCAGCGGCAGCCCCAGCGCCCGCCGCCCCTGACGGGCGAGGAGGGCCTCCAGAACGGCCATCGCGCCGCTCCCCGGCCAGCCCCAAAGCTGGACGAGCGGCGATTCGCGGGACTCGATGCCGCGCAACAACCGTTCGACCTGGGGAAAAAGATGGTAGGGCTCGAGACTCATGCGTCAGGATTTCGGCGGTCCGGACCGTGCATCCACCGGCTCGACGCTGGCCAGAAGCTCCCGCGACAGAGCGGCGAGGCAACGGTTGGTGACCTTGCCGATGCTCGACGGCCGGTAGCCCAGGAGCGCCGCGACCTCCGGCAGGTCATATCCCAGCCGGAAACGAAGCCGGAGCACCCGCCGGCAGCGTTTCGGCAGCCGGTCGATGAGATTCTCCAGGTCGCAGAGGAGATCCCGCCGCTCCTGTGGCGTCGCAACGGGCTCCGAGAGCCACTCCAGGATCGTCGCGTCCACCGCCGAGTAGATCTTACGCCGGGTCGCCCGCCAGTACATCAGGCAGTGGCGCCTCACCGCGCCGAACAACCATCTCTCGGGATCCTGGACCCGCTCCCACTGGTAGAGCAGAGCGAGGAGAGCCTGCTGGAGAATGTCCTCCGCATCTTCAATGGGGATGCGATGATAGGCGAGAAGCCGTTTCAGCTTGGGCTCCACTGCCTTCAGGAAGTCCTCGAAGGAGTCGGTGTTCTCGGTGGGGGCCGGGCTGGGCATTCAGGCCTGGAGGAAAAAATGGTGTTATCCCAAGTTAACACCCTTCTCCAGAACCGTCCAGCTTATAGTTACTCCTACATAATCACACGAAGGCGAAGGCAAGCCTCATCTGGTCCGCAGGAAGTCGCGGACCTGCTGCATGTCCTCCCAGGTGGGGCGCTTGAGGGCGGAATTCCGCAGCAGGGCCGCCGGATGGTAGGTGACCATGGTGGGGATGCCCTGGACCTTGAACCACTGCCCGCGCATGCGGCCGATGGGAGAGTCGTTGCCCAGGAGGGTCTGTGCCGCCACCTTGCCGAGCGCGACGAGGACGCGGGGGCGGACGAGGGCGATCTGCTGGTCCAGGTAGCCGCGGCAGGTGGCCACTTCGTCCGGCTGGGGATCGCGGTTCCCCGGCGGCCGGCACTTCACGACGTTGGCGATGTAGACCTCGTCGCGGGTCTTCTCGATCGCCTGGATGATGCGATTGAGCAATTCGCCGGCGGCGCCCACGAACGGCAGCCCCTGCCGGTCCTCTTCGGCTCCCGGACCCTCGCCCACGAACATCAGCTCGGCGGCCGGGTTGCCGGCGCCGAACACGACCTTCGTGCGCCCCTCGTTCAGCCGGCAGCGGGTGCAGCCG
>JBAPYB010000430.1:0-9553 GCA_049284515.1 Thermoanaerobaculia bacterium | reverse complement strand
AAGCCCTCCGTGCAGATCAGGGATGGCCTCGGCCAGGCGTCCGGATGGTCGTGAGACAGTTGTCAAGGAGCGGAGTCGCGATTGTAGCACCGGTGAGGCGGCAGGTCAGAGCAGAGCCGCGGATCTCGATGCGCTTCACGCCACCGAGACCTTCAGTCAAGCCATAAAGCCGCCACCATGGCCAGGCCGATGATGGCGTAGAGCGCGCGGTACCTTGCTTGCAGGCGGCGGATGCCCGTGTAGGTGAGGCCCTCGGCCAGAGTCTTGAGCGACCCATATAGGTGAACGGGGTAGAGGGCGCCGAGGGCCGCCAAGGGATGGGGGACGATGCCCTGGAGGGCGAGGAAGACAAGGAGGGCGTAGGCCAGGGTGAAGAGGGCCAGGCTGGCGGCGAAGGTGCGGCGCGGGCCGAAGATCACCGCGTTGGTCCGGATGGCGTTGAGGACGTCGCCCTGGTGGTCGCGGACCTCCTGGGTCAGGTGGCCGGCGGCGAAGGTCAGGGCGAAGAAGGCGGCCGTGGCGAGGCCGCGACGGTCGATGGCGTTCCCTATGGAGTAGCCGAGGAGGAAGTGGAGGGCGCCGCCGGCCAGGTGGGCCGCTGAGCTCAGGAGCGGTCTGCCTTTCCAATTGAAGAGGGGCAGGGAGTAGAGGGCGCTCAAGGTGGCGATGGCCAGGGCCAGACCGAGCGTGCTTGGGCCCAGGCGGCTGAAGAGGAGGAGACTCAGGGCCAGCAGGATGGCCGCCAGACCGCCGATCTCCCTGCGGCCTACGCCTCGGGCCGTGAAGACGCCGGCGGCTTTGTTGGGGTCGGCGAGGTCGGTGGTCAGGCCGGACCAGTCGTTGAGCATGAAGACGTGCGCCATCAGGGCTACGTTGGCGGCGGTGAGGATCGCCAACGGTTCCACGTTCGCCGCCGCCGGGTGGCGGATCGCGAACGCGGCGCCGAGCAGGGGCGAGCCCTGGAAAACGACGATCTCTGGCAGGCGCAGGCAGGACAGGTAGCGGAACGCAGGAGCCTTAGCCGCCGGGATGGGGATGACCGAGGTGCGCATATTCGTCATAGAGCCTTAGCCAGAGCGCGTAGCCGACGTCCTCCGACCAGTAGTACCTGGGAATCGTCGCGGTGAGATCGTTATGGTAGAGGAGCGGCGGATCCTTTCGCAAAAGGGCAAAGTCGTCTTGGGCAAGCTGGCGCAGCACCGCCTGGATTTTCGCCGCGTCGGCCGGAGGGCCTTCGGGGGGCACCGTGCGCCCCAGCAGCCGGACGAGGGACAGCCAGATCTCCTGGCCAGGCACCGGCGTCCGCATCCGTGACTCGGGCAGCTCGAGCTCGCAGCCGGCGCGCTGAAGGTCGGTGCGGCGCAGCATCGGGACCAGCGGCGTCCTTCGATAGTAGACCCAGACCCGGTCCTCGTCCACAACCGGGCGGAGAGCTGCGCAGAGCGCACGGCCGGCCGGCGGCTGTTCCCTGGCCAGCAGCAGCAGCACGTGCATCTGGATGGCAAGGTCGGCGGGGTCCGGATCGTTGCCGGGATCGAGGCACTGGTAGGCCTCGCGCGGCGCGAGCCAGGTGCGGTAGAGGCCCTCGCGGGTGCGATAGCGGCGGAGGGTCGCCAGGGCGGCCGGCAGTTGCCGGCGGTCGCCGGGAGCGAGCCTCCAGACGAGCGCCGTGTCGTCGGCATCCGGGGTGATCGCGCACCCCAGGGTGCCGATGGTGGGAGCGTCCGGACGGCCGTGGTAGCGCACCAGCCCGCCGGCCTCGATCTGGCCGGTGAGGTGCCGGCGGGCGCGCTGAAGGCTGTCGCCGAGACCGCCGGTGGCCGCCAGCGGATCGAGCAGGTCGATCAGCAAGGCGGTGAGGTAGGTGTTCATCTCCGGGTGCGGTTCCTGGAAGCGCGCCGCGGTCGTGTAGGCGGTGAGCCAGTAACCCGGCCCCTGCTGGTGCGCACGAAGCCGCGTTGCCGCCGTTCGGAAGCTGTCGCTGAGGTCCTCGCCGGCCTTCCGCACGGTCAGCTTGCGCTCCGCCAGGTAATAGACGTCGCCGTTCTCGGAGGCCCAGACCAGGGCGGCCAGCTTGTGCTCGCCGGGAGCGAGGCCGGCCGTGCCGAGCGGGATGAGCCAGCCGGCGGGGCTCGCCTCGTGCAGCGTAGCGCGGACGTCGGTCCGGTCGAAGAAGGTGTGGGAGGGGACGGGCTGCCGGCCGTCGATGGCCACGGCCACCTGCCAGGGCGTTGCGTGGCCGGCCAACGCCCAGCCGGCGGCGACGACTTCCTGGCCGGCGGTGACGGCGGAGGTCGCGCGGCCGCCGGCCTCGACGGCATCGAAATTGCCGCGCATCTCGATCGCCAGCTCCGCCGGCGCGAGGCCATGCTGCAAGGAAGCGATGAACGGTGCGTTCTGCCAGTCCCAGGCGGCCTGCATCTGGTGGGGACCCTTGGCGACGGCGAAGATCGCGAGGTCGGTCGCGCCGGTGTACCAAAAGGCGCCGATGGCCTCGATGGCGACGGCGACGCCGACTGCGAGCAGGAAGCACACCCGGCCGAGGCCGCGCAGGGCGGCGGCCACCGGCACCAGCATCCACAGGAGCAGCGGCAGGAGGTCGGTCATGTAGCGCGGCCCCCAGGAGATGCCGGCCCGCCAGTCGGCCTTGGCGTAGAGCAGGAGCTGGAGGGCGACGCCGGCGATCATCGCCAGGGTGAGGCCGCGCTCGGCGCGCTGGCTGCGCTCCCCGCGGTCACCCGGCAGGTGCCGCCAGGCTAAGACGAGGAAGAGGAGGAAGGGCGAGAAGACCAAGAGCCCCCGCGTCGGGCTGACCAGCAATCCGCCGAGGCCGGAAAGCAGGTCGTGCTGGAAGAAGCGGGCCTTGCCCTTCAGCCCGTAACCGCCGGCGAAGTGGCCGACCACTCCGAGGTTGTAGAGCAGCACCAGGCCCATCGGCAGCGCCGCCGCCGCTGCGAGCAGCGCTGCCCGGCGCCGGCCCGCCCAGAAGAGTCCGTAAGCGCCGAGCGCCGCCGCAAGGATGAGGTCCGGCGGGCGGTTGCCGGCGATGAGCCCGCACAGCAACCCCGCCGCAAGCGCCCGCGGCGCGGTGCACGGCCCGGTGAGGAGCAGCAGGAGGCCGATCACCAGCACCTCAGCCATCCCGTGCTGCCACAGAGCCTGGCTGCTGATCACCCAGGTGGTGGTGCCGAAGGCATAAGCCAAGGTGAGCAGCAGCGCGGTCGGCGCCGCCGTCCGGCGCCGCAGCAGCAGGTAGAGGAGCGCCGCGGAGAGCGCCGCCAGGAGCGAGGCGGAGAGCTTCTCCATGATCCTCGCTGTGTGGTCCAGCCGCCCCTCCGTCCAACCCCGCAGTTGCAGGTAGACGACCGCGGGGAGGTAGAGCGGCGCGATGAGCACCGGCAGCACCACGGGGTACAGCGAGATGACGTGGCCGCCGGGCACGTTCACCCTCCAGAACGCCGTACCGCCTCGCCCCTGGGCGGTGAGCGTCGCGACCGGATCGAGCAGGATGGTGTGGTAGCGCCAGATCGCGAACGGCAGGTAGCGCGCCGGGTAGGCGTCGCCGGCGCTGATCGCCCGCCCGTTGGCGTTGTAGACCAGCAGGCAGCAGAGCCCGAGGAGCAGGCTCGCCCGCAGCTCGCGCCGGCGCCAGAAACGTGGGATGAGCCCACGCTCCTCACCGGTCATGCTCACTGGCGCTGTGCTTCCCACGGGGGTACGTCTCCACTGCAAGATTGGCCAGGCGCCGGCCGGCTGGCACCTTGCTCTCGGGTCAACGAAAAAACTCAAGCGGGTTTCGAAGCTGGCCAAAGCCGATCGCATTCACACATAGCATTACCCGCTGCCGCCAATCCTGCGGCGGAGCCTCTTCAAACAGGGCTGCAAACCTCAGATCGAATCGGCGGCGGCTGCGAGCTTCGATCCGGCGGCTTCCGGTGAGCACTTCTTCTTTGATCTCCGGAGGCGGTCCTGAATAGCCGTCGATGTCTAACCATAGGCGTAGTATCTCCGTGGGCTTGTCGTCGTGATTGATGACCTCTATATGGGAGAGTCCTGCGGTCAGGAGTGCCAGATCGGCTGCGGAATGTTCAACTGCCGAGAACGCGGGCAGCAAGCCAACAAAATCCAAGTCTTTATCTGGTGTAACTACCACTTGAAGACCAGAAAGCCGCTCAACATCGGCTGTCGACTCACTTAGGCGATTGGTAGGAGGCGCAAGGAAGAATCGCGGGTAGTACTTCTGAGCAAGGTCCGGGAAGTCCCCGAGCTTCGATAGGATGTCTTCCCAGAAGAAAATGGACACCGAGAAGGAGTCCACCCTGCGCTCCTTCTCATCGATTTTCCTCAGCTCCTCTTGAAGGTTTGCGTCTCGAGGGGCAGTAGTCGCTATAATCAACTGTCTCAGCGGTGGCCGAAACTTCTTAGCTGACTCTATATCTTTCTTGATCTCAGCGAGCGACAGTCGGCCGCCGGTCAATTGATCCTTCAGCTTGCACTGCATGCCGGCCCAGTCGGCTTCCTGATTCGGCTGGCCATATATATCAACGCCCTTCTGAGATTGGCCGCTACGGCCATTTTTTTGAGTATAAGGATCGTTCCACACGCGGCGCATGAGATCGCAGCACAGATCCTCGAAATCTTGCCAGTTCCTAAGGGGGGGTAAGGAGAGGGTCGGAAGAGACGGCGCCGGCTGAAGCCTCGCGCGCTCGACAGCACTCTGGCCGGCATTAGCCTCAACAAGCTTGTCCATGAGTGCGCGGTAGTCCTCGTGGAGCGGAGAGTGGGGCTGAGATTCGTCACCGCCAAGGTGAAGCTTCTCTCCTCGGGCGAGCTCCGAATCCGTGCGCAGAATGAAGATTTGTTCCAGCGCAAGCGTATCCTCCGGCGAGGTGCCAGGCGCGTTCAGAAAGGAACGCACTTCTTGGACAGTCGCCTCATCGCGTTCGGGAATGCGGCTCAGCACGGGTATGATCTCGATCGGAGACTGGCCGGCCAGTCGCGGCGCATGGCGCAGACTGCGTAAAACGGCGCGAGCGCCCATCTGGCTCTCTCGGTTGGCCAACATGAGGCACACGACCTTGTCCGCGAGAACCGTGGTCGTCACACCTGCGAGCTCGGTGACGCCGGTTCGTGAGTCGATCAGGAGGAATTCGGCCCGTAACTCTTCTGCGATGCGAGCCTTGAGCTCGAGGAAAGCAGCAAGGCCGCTGCCTTCCGGATTTGTGAAGAGGTCCTGTCGAAGAAGGGCGGTCAATGCCTTCCAATATTCGCCCGTTGGGGCAGACCCTGCAGGCATCAGATGCAGCGATCCTTGCGTTCCCAGTGGAAGCGGCACCGAGACAACATAGTCGAGGAGGCTCTCCGGTGGACTTTCGCCTTGGGCGGTTGCTAATAAGTAGTCAACCGCGCCACATGCCGGCACCGTGTCCGAAGTGCGCCTCGCAGGCGAGCTGATGTTCAGTTTGTAATGGAGCCCGGGAGCTTCGAAGTCAAAGTCCACCGCAACTACACGCTTCCCCCTGCTGGCGAGATGGTGCGCGGTGTTGGCGAGCAGAAGGCTGCGGCCTGTGCCGCCTTTATAGGAATAGAAAGTGAGAGTCTTCACACTCAGCCGATCGGGAAAGGTGCTCCCTGCTCGACGAGCGCACGAGCAAGCCGGCGAACCTCCGACATGCCAACCGTGGCCGCGACGCGGGGGAAGCGAAGTACCGTCGAATGCTCCCTCTCCTCGAAGAGACCGCGGAGTCTGGCCTTCGACTCGGCATCAGCATCGGCTTCGGCAAGGAAGCGCTCGGCAAGCCTCTGTGCCCGTCCGAACTCTCTCGCAGCCAAAGCCGCTCTCACCGCACCTCGACGAGCGAGAGCACCCTCGGGATTGGATGCGGGCAGAAGCTCGGCGACTTTCTCCTCAAGGAGGGAGACTTCCGAGTACGCTGTGTGCACACCCGGGGCGCGAAGATCCTCGAGAGTCTCGGCGCGCCGGATTGCCTCTGTGACGAGGATGTAAAGAAAATCGAGGTTCATGGCTCTCTATCCCGTCGCCACCGTGGCGTGAGGAGTTGCGAGCTCCACGACACAAGCAACTCGGCGCTTGGCGATGGTCGCGCGCCGGACTTGATCGAGCTTATCGCGGAGGCGGCTAGACACGTCCCCTTCGGCGATCCCGCTGACCTCCAAGGCGACGAGGCGAGCTTCGGTATCCTGGAGCAGCCAATCCGCAAACTCACCTCGTTGAAGCCTTCTCTTCACCACCCACCCCAGTGCTACATTCACAAGCGCCAAGGTTACTCCCTCTGCAGCATCCTCGGTAATCCGGTGCTGATCGAGTTGGTCAACATCGCCGAACGCCGAAGCAATCCAGTGCAGACTGGCGGGAGGTGTTTCACTCTCAATCAGCGTTGCCAGGGAGACTCCTGATTCGTGGTTGTGCCTTTCTAAGCCTATTGCCGCGCGGTGCCCGTACTCGGCAGCCGTCAGGGCCGGAAGAAGCGGATGCATGGCCTTCAACTGCATAAGATCAAGCCTCATGCCCCTATCATATCCTCAAATCTCGGGCGATGGAGCCGACGATCGTCCCAGCGCTTGCCCACGGGGATGGTGGCGGTGAGCGTGCCGGTGGCGGCGTCGATCACCGAGACGGAGTTGGCGTGGCCGTTGGCCACGTAGACGCGCCGGCCGTCGGGCGAGACGGCGACGCCCACGGGCTTGGAGCGGGCGGCAGCCGCAGGGTGCGCAGCACCTAGTGGCGGACGTTGCGCATTCATGGCGCCGACAATCATTGGCTAAGCGGCGGTTCTGCTGCGTGGGCCGAAGCGACGGGTATGGGAAGAACCGACCAACCGGAACCATATCTGGGCTTCCGGGTTGCGTGCGAGCAGGCGATGCGAGGCGGCAATCTCGTCTGCATCGGTCTCGAAGGCGCCGGTCTCGATATCAATGGCGACAAACTTGCCGGCATCCTGTGCGCTGAGATGAGGCTGGACGTCGCGCTCATAGATCTCGTTGCCCCGCCGGGCGAACTCTTCTTTGCTGTACCGAGGGTACGGGGCGACGCTCATGGCATGATTCTACAGCACCACGCTCCCAGTCGGTCACCCGGGAAGCCCCGATGCCGCCGGCCCAGGTTTGGATGGCTTGGGGCGACGGCGCTGCCTCCCGGAACCAGATCATCATCGCCTCGCGGATTGGAAGGGTTGGCACTAGCCGAGTTCCCCTCTTCCGGGCCGGAGTGATGAGGGTCTTGGGCGCGGGGGAGTGCCGCCATGACGCCCACCCTCGTTTTCGCGGACTTCGCTTGACAACCCTCCGTGAGGAGGCGCAGTCTCTCCGGCATCCATCGACCAGGGCCGGAGTTGCCGCGGCGCAGGGCCGGGCGAATCGGAGCCGGCGGGGAATCCGGAGAGCAACGACATGGGCATCGAGCACGCGTACGGCAAAGCTTTGCAGGACTGGGCCCAGGGCCAAGCCATCACCATGCCGCCCGGCGTGGGCAAGAGCGCCAACCAGCGGGCGCAGCACACGGCCTTGACGCTGGCCATCGCGTTTCAAGACCAGGCGGGGCTGCCGGAAGCCATCGCCAAGGCCAAGGACCTCTACCAGCGGCAGCTCGACAACGGCCACATGGCCCTGGCCGACGACGGCGGCCTCAACGAGTACATGATTCCGGACGTTCACGCCTTCATCTGGTACGCCGCCATGGCGACGCTGCACGAGCTGGCCTGGCACCGGCTGGATTCGGCGCTGAACGGCGTCAAGGAGCTGCGGGACCTCTCCTTCCAGTGGTGGCAGCACCACCTCTCGATGTGTTCCGTGACGAGCGTGCCGGCGGACCAGACCGGGGCGCCGCTGGACCAGCAAGTGCTCGCCCCCGGCTCCGTCGTCTCGCCCGGCGCCCGGGCCAACGGCGGCCGGATGTCCTATCACCGGGACGCGATCTACCGCCGGCGGTTCGGGATTCCCCAGGTGGGCCAGGCCTTGAGGAACCCGACCTGGTGGACGCCGAAAGCCCCCGACCTCGTCGGTCCCTACTGGGTTTCCCGGAACCTGGACACGCTGCCGCAGACGGCGGACATCGGGCCGGACTCTCTGCCCATGCTCTCCAATCCCATGACCATTCAGCGCTACACGCTCGGCTTCCGCGCCTTCTTCGCCGACGGTGTGATTCCGACCGCGGCCTTCAGCCCCACCGTCCGCTCCTGGATGGACTACTCCACCTGGCAGACCGGCTTCACCCTCCTCCCCGACGGTCCCGCGGACCCGGAGCCGGACGCGCCCTGGCCGGGAGACCCGGTGGAGGAGTACAAGGTCGCAGGCAAGGCCGAGGATCCGATGCCCGAGGACCCACCGGCGGAGGAGCCGGAGGACCCGCCGGCAGACCCTCCGACGGAGGATCCGGCGGGTTGACGCACCTTGCCATACGGCGGAGCTCTCTTTAGACTCCGTTGCATCCATGTCGACTTCCTCCCCAAGTGACTGGGCGCGGGAGCTGAACGCTTCAACCGAGGCGCAGGCCGTCCGGCAGACGAGCTCTCCGGAGCTCCGGATTCCAGCGTTTACCGTTCTGGCGCATCCAGACCTGCGGCGCGTGGGGGAGCGCGTCCTGCTGCCGGCGCTGAGCTCAGGACGGACGGTGCCGCTGTCGCGTCTCTCGCCGCTCTTCGCGCAGCCGGGCGTCGCAGATGCGCGTCCGCTGGCCGATCCTTATTTGAGCCGGAGGCCTTTCCTCCTCATGCCGGGGGAGCGGCCGGGCTCCATCCGGCTGGCGGTGGAGAGCGGCGGCGGCCACATCGAGCTCTTCGGGGCTCCCGCGGAGGGCGAGATCTCGGCGGCCGGGCTCGAGCGCGGCGTCGCCGTCCTGCTCGCCGATCGCGTGGCGCTGCTCCTCCACCTTCTGCCGTCCGCCCTGCCGCGCGAGCCCGAGCGCTTCGGCCTGATCGGCGACAGCGCCGCCCTGGTCCTCCTTTGCCGCGAGATCCGGCGGGTCTCTGGAGTGGCCACGCCGGTCCTGCTGCGCGGCGAGACCGGCACCGGCAAGGAGCTCGTGGCAATGGCCATTCACACCGCCGGGCCGCGCCGGGAGCGGCCCTATCTCGCGCTCAACCTGGGAGCGGTTTCCCCGGCGCTCGCCGCCGCAGAGCTCTTCGGCGCGGCGCGTGGCGCCTATACCGGGGCGGACCGGCGAAGGGCGGGCTACTTCGAGCGCGCCAACGCCGGCACGCTGTTCCTGGACGAGATCGGCGAGGCGCCGCCGGAGGTGCAGGTCCTTCTGCTGCGCGCGCTGGAGAGCGGCGAGATCCAGCCGGTCGGGTCCGAGGCGCCGCTGCGCATCGACGTCCGTATCGTGGCCGCCACCGATGCCGACCTCGAGAGCGCCGCCGCCGAGGGGAGGTTCCGGGCGCCTTTGCTCCACCGTCTGCGCGGCTTCGAGATCCGGCTGCCGCCTCTGCGCGAGCGCCGGGACGACGTCGGCCGTCTGCTCGTGAGCTTCCTGCAGCAGGAGCTCGCCGCCCTGGGCCGCGAGAGCCTCCTCGACGACCCCGGCCCGCACGGCCGG
>JBAPYB010000429.1:0-13845 GCA_049284515.1 Thermoanaerobaculia bacterium | reverse complement strand
AGGGGGCGCGACCCGCCCTGCAGCGGCGAAATCGTCGAAATCAGGGCGGGTCGAGCCCCCAACCTGCCGCCCAGACCCGCCCCTACACGAAGCATTGAGGGCCGGGGTGATGAGGGACTGCCGCAATGCGGCGGTAGTCCTCGGGCCGGTCGTTCCGATACGATCCGCCCGATGCAGAGCAGCGAAGGATTCGTGTTCGTCCGGCCGGGGCTCCACCTCTACTACCACGTCCTGGGCGACGGGCCGGAGGCGGTGGTGGTGCCGAACGCCAACTGGCTGGCCGATCTTCTTCAGCCGCTGGCCGCCGCCGAGGGGAGCCGGCGCCGGCTCATCCTCTACGATCCGCGCAGCCGCGGCCGGTCGAGCGCCGTCACCGACGGCCGCCACCTCAGCCTGGAGGAGGACGTGGCCGACCTGGAGGCCGTGCGGCGTTACTTCGGCCTGGAGCGCATGGCCCTCCTCGGCACCTCCTACCACGCGGCCATCACCGCCCTCTACGCCCTGGACAACCCCGAGCACGTGGAGCGCATGCTTCTCGTCTGCCCCATCACGGCCCGCCGGCCGGGGGAGTGGCTGCAGGAGACCCCCACCTGGGAGGAGCTGACCTATCCGCCGGGCGTCCCGCGGCTGGAGGAGATGCGGCGCGAGGGCGTCGACCGCGACGATCCGGTGGCCTACTGCCGCGCCTGGTTCAACTATTTCCTGCTGCCGGCCCAGATGGGCGAGCTCGCCGCGGCGGGCCGCTTCCCCCTCGACGACATCTGCTCGTTCCCCAACGAGTGGCCACAGAACGCCATGCGCCTCTACTTCCGGCACATCATCCCGAAGATCAAGGGGTGGGATTTCCGCTCCCGCCTGGAAGACTTTCACCGCCCCTTGCTGGTGATACAGGGCTCGGACGACCTGGTGCCGGAGGAGGCCTCGCGGGAGTGGGTGGCCCACGCCGCCGAAGGCCGCTTCCTGCGCGTCGAAGGCGCCGGCCACCACCCCTATCTCGAACGCCCCCAGGAGTTCTTCCCGGCGGCCGGCGCCTTTCTCGACGGCGACTGGCCGGCGGGATCCGAGGTCATTCCCCGGCCGGCTCGAAGCGCTCGCCCCCCAGAAAGCGGGCCTTGAGCCGCCGCCAGGCGCCGTACACGCCGCCTGCGCCCGCCGGGCCGCCCGGCAAAACGTCGAAACGCCCAGGGTCGCGGGCGAGAGACTCGGCGGCGAGGGCGTCCAGGGCCGCTTGCAGGCGGGCCTCCAGCACCGCCGTCCAGTCCGTGGCATTCATCCCGGCCTCGCCGGCGAGGATCTCCTCGCCGAAGCGGGCCAGAGCCTCGGGCCTCCGCTCCTCCCAGAACGGATACTCCAGGGCCAGGGGGAGGAGCACGGCCTGCCGTCCGCGGACGGCGAGATGGCCGATGCCGGAGCGCAACCGCACGGGACGCACCCGCGGGTCCGTGAGCTGCCCCTCGGCGGCGATCCAGAGCACCGAGTCCGGTTGCGACAGCACCCGCTGTGAGAGGGCGACGAAGCGCCGGGCGCCGCGGGCGCTGCCGAGCTCGACGCCGAAGAATCCCAGCCGCTCGAAGAAGCGGTGCCGGCTCAAGGCCGCCGCTTCCATGGGCGCATAGTTCCTGCGCTCGGGGAAGAACTGCGTCGCCAGGCGCAGGCAGACCAGGGGGTCCCACCAGGACGGGTGGTTGAAGTAGACGATGAGCGGCTTGCCCCGGATCGCCATGGGATCCGGGCGCTGGGCCTGCGACAGGCGGACGGCGTGGAGATGCTGGGCGAGATCGCGCCCGGCGTAGCGCTCGAACATCGAGAGCAGGAGGGGCGAGATCTCGGGGGTCCTCTTCGCGCGGTCCTGCTCGGGAGCCTTGCCAGGATCGTCGGGGTCCATGGCCGCAGTCTATCTCCGGAACGCGGAGAAGCCTATAGCCAATCGTCAATACAAGAGGGCGCTCACGTGCTAACGCCGACTGCTCAACTCGTCTCGCCGAGCACGCTCCTCGCGACGAAGTGCACTGTATTTCAGTCGTTGGACGTGCACGTTGCGGTAATGAGCACGCACTTTGTCTCGAGAAGCATGCTCCTCGTAACGATGAGCATGCTCTTTTCAAAAAAGAGCATGCTCATCAGGACAAAGTGCGTGCTCCTCGGAGAAAAGAGCGTGCGCTTCGGACCGGAGAGCGTGCTCATTTCAAAAAAGTGCGTGCTCCTCGGGACAAAGTGTGTGCTCCTCGGAGAAAAGAGCGTGCACTTCGGACCGGAGAGCGTGCTCATTTCAAAAAAGTGTATGCTCTTCGGAGAAAAGAGCATGCTCTTCGTCATGAGAAGCATGCTCTTTGCCGCGAGTAGCGTGCTCTTTGCCGCAAGTAGCATGCTCATCATCACGAGTAGCATGCTCATCATCACGAGAAGCATGCTCATCGTCACGAGGAGCATGCTCATCAAGACGAGTAGCGTGCTCATCGTCACGAGGAGAGCGCTCGTCAAGACGAGGAGCGTGCTCATCATCACGAGGAGAGCGCTCATCGTCGCGAGGAGAGCTCTCCTCGAAACGACGAGCGTGCCTCTTGTTCGAAACAGCGCGCTCCTCGAGACGATGGGAGGGCTCCACGAGGCGTGGAGCCGGCGTACCGAGCCGAGAGGCACGCCCATCGCTTGAAGGAGGCGCTTCCGCAGAAAGTCTGCCGAAATCCGCGGAGGGCTCGGCAAGCAATGCTATAGTACCGGGGCCATGGCCGATCCTTATGACGACGAGGTGCGCCGGATTACTGAGGTGCTCGCGACGGTCGTACGGGTCGCCGGCCGCACGCGTCAGTCGCTTGAAGCGCAGATCGGGCTGAGCAGCGGCTACCTGAGCAAGATCCTGGGCGGCACCGTGGAGCTGCGGGCGCGGCATGTCCTGGCGATCGTCGAGGCCGTGGGTATGGACCCGGCCGACTTCTTCCGGCTGGCCTTCCCCAAGCGGCGGCAGCCGAACGGCGGCACGAGCGCCCGCCGGCTCATCGAGGACGTTCAAGCCGCGCTGGGCCAGGAACCGGCTGGCGAGCCCGCGGCAGGCTCCAACTTCGACGAGCAGGTGAAGCGTTCGCTCGTTCGCCTGTTGGGCCTCAGCGCCGAGAAGTCAGAGTCGGAATGATCCTTCAGACCGCCTGGAAACGAAGCTGCGGCTCGCGCTCGAGCTGCTTCAAGAACAGGCTCACGTGCCGGACCATGCGCGGCGTCGCGCGCTGCCGTTCGCAAGCCCGGTTCAGATAGTCGAGCGCCCGCACGGCCTCTCGCTGGATCCCCAGTTTCCGGAAGGTTGCAAGCATGTCGGCGGCGAGATCCTTGACCTCCGCATGCTGGCCTCGCTCCAGCCAGACCGCCGCGAGATCAAGGCCGACCAGGGCGGCATAGTAACCCTGGTCGTGTGCAAGGAAGCCGGCCCTGGCTTCGAAGAGAGCCGCCTCGGCACGGGCGGATTTCTTGAGGCCGGCGAAGATCTGCCCTTCGACCCAGCGGAGCTTTACGAGGTTCAAGGGTTCTTCAGCCAAGGCCCGGCGGAGGCCGCTCTCCATGAGCATCTCCGCCGCCTCGCGGAATTGGCCACATTGGACCATGACCTCGAGAATGGATTGCATGGATGAGTTGCCGAGCTGAGGGTCGCGGTCAGGATCGAGGAGCGAGAGGCCTTGGCGCAAGATCCGGAGAGCCTCCCGCGGGTTGCCCTCATAGTTCGTATAGATGCCCTTGCTCACCAGCGCCCGCCCTGCGAGATGGTCATCTCCCAACTTCCGATAGAGCTCATAGACTCCACCCAGAAGCTCACAGGCGTCCGAAAGCCGGCGCTGGTCACTCAGGAGTGACGCGCGAAGGTCCCCCACCCGGGCGAGGAGAAGGAGATTCCCGCTCCCTTGCCGCAGGCGCTCTTCGGCGATGTCGAGCGCCGCCTCGGCCTCGGCCAACTCGTCGTTCACGCGATGGGCATTGCCGAGCTC
The DNA here is from genome assembly GCA_049284515.1 of Thermoanaerobaculia bacterium. Classification (GTDB taxonomy): domain Bacteria; phylum Acidobacteriota; class Thermoanaerobaculia; order Multivoradales; family UBA5704; genus DATARR01. Next base: position 9,874 of record JBAPYB010000429.1, on the reverse strand, counting down.
CGCCCACGCCCGGGCTTGGTGATCGGCGATGAGCAATATGTCGTAATCCTCGGGATCGAGGTTTTCGGCTGCGGTCTTCGCCAGGAGGGCGAGCCGGAGCATCTCCTCCGGGTTGCGGTAGCGCTCCTCGAAGCTGAGCTGCAAGAGGACTTCCACGAAGGGCCAACCTCGCAGGTCCCTCGCCTCGTCATCGGAGAGCCCGGCAAGCCCGCGGGGGCTGGACCGCAGACGATCCAGCCCTTGTTCGACCCGCGCCCACTCCTCGGTCGTGGGCTTGGGCTGCCGGCTGAGCGCCGAGGCCAAGGCGCGGGCGATCGGAGCGTCGTAGCAGCTTCCCGCCCCTTCGGCCGGCGCCATCTCGTGCGCTGCCCTTTCTGGCGCAAGCACCAAGGGAAGGAGAGGCCCGAGCCTCCCGGCGCACTTCTCGCACCCCTTGAGAAGGTGCCGGAGCGCCTCTCGGGCTTGGGGCCGGGACAGCTCACCCCGGAGGAAACGCTCCGCTTGGCCGGCGGTCAAATGCTCGCTCAAAGGAATCCCTCCCGCACACGAAAGGTTCGTCCAGCACTCCCCGCATTGTCGCACATACCGGTCAGAAGTTGTCATGCGGCAGAAACTCTCGCGGTGCGGAAGTGGATCGTGCCCGGCGAATGCTAGCCGTCCGGATCGATGTGCGGGCCTGCGTCGAGATTCGCGCACTGGCCGTTCGGGTCGATGCACGCGCCCCGATCCGTGGAGCTCGAGGTGCTTCCGGTGCTTTGCAAGCATCTGCCGTCCGGGTCGATGCAGGGACCATTCTTCTCCCAGAGCGACCGCACCCAGAGCCACGCCCACGCGAAGAACGCCTCGGGGGCGCGGACCTCCTGCGCCGTCCTGACCATCCGGTTCGGAGGGCCTCCTCCGGCCCGGGCGGCCGGGCCGCTCAGCACGAACAGGCCCACCAGGGTGAGCACCGCCAACAGTTTCCTGCCTTTCGGGAACATAGATCTCTCCTCCTCCTCCTCCGGAGCGCCCATGAGCCGGAAGCGGCCATGGCGTCCGCGGAACCACGTTGCAACGCCCCTCCAACGCCCATTGTTGCCCAAATGCGCGCCATTTCGTTGCTCCGCCGGGCAATCCACCCCATTCCCCGAATCTCGGAGTCCGGGAAGGCGACAGCTCAAGATGCCGTGAAGAGGAAATCTAGAGTCCTGAAACAGGAACTTCAACGGTTGCCGCCCCGAGATACGGCAACTGTCTCGCGCTGGCGACTCTGCTTTACCTTCCGGCAACTCTGACGATTTGGAATATTTATCGGCAGAAAACTCTTGACAGCCTGCCTGATTCCGGCTGATGATTCCGGGCGTTCGGAGAAAACCGCAGAATGAGACCCAGGGAGACCCGACAGCTTCCCGCCGAAGAACGGCGCGCCCTCGGTGTCCGGATCGTGGAACGTCGCCGGGCCAAGCGCTGGAGCCAGCGCGAGGTCGCCCGGCGCACGGGCATCCGGTACATGCGGCTCTCCAAGCTGGAGAACGGCCACGCCACGCCCAGCCTTGCGGAGCTGCTCTTGATCGCCGAATCGCTGGACGCCGGGTTGGAGGAGCTCGTCCGGGGAGCCCCGCCAGTCGGTTCCAAGGTGGAGCGCTACCTCCTGCCCCCGCTCCTGGAGCTCGAAGACCTGGGAGCGCCGGAGGAGTGCGCCATCCTCGGCAAGCTGCTCCGCATCCTCGTGGCGGGCTTCAAGGCGACCCGCGCCCAGTCTCCAGAGACCCACTTTACTTGTCGCGAAAAGGAGCGAGCCGATGCAAATCCATGACGAGCCGTGCCTGGAAGAGCTGCCCTGTCACCACGAAGCCGCGACGGAGGAGGTCCCGCCGTGGGAAACCGTTCAGAGCGCGCTCTACGGCGCCATCCGCTTTGCCGAGACTTTCCTGGTGGCCGCCGGCATCGTGGGCGAGCCGCTCTCCCGAATGATCTGTACTCCCGACGCTCGCGGCTGGACCTTGGCCTTCGGAGAGCACTTTTTCGTGGTCGAGGTCGTGGCCGACGGATTCTCCGTGCGCTCCATCCGGCGTTCCGTGCCGGCTCTTGCGGCATGAACCTCATGACCTGCTCAACCTTGGACACCGAGGATGGCATCATCGACCTGCTGGCGCGGATGAGGCCGCGCTTGAAAGGCATCCTGGCAAGCTTCCGGATCCCTGCGATGGAAGCCGAAGACCTCCTGCAGGATGCCTGTCTCTCGCTGATCCGCAACTGGACACGCATCGAGAATCCCGAGGCGTGGCTCACCAAGGCTCTCTATCGCTTGAGCTACGCCTCAGCCACCGCCAGGCGTCGCGCCGCGCTTCAGAATCTCGACAGCACCGACCTCGAGACCCTCCCGCTGGTGCAGAAACCCGCGCAGGAACGCGCCGAATTGCTCTGGGACCTGGCGGCCCTAGCCGTCTTCTTGTCCCACCGGCAAAGGCTCCTCCTGCAGCTCCACTATGGTTTTGGCATGTCCTGGGAAGAGATCGCCGCCCGGCTCGGCTCTCCCTCGTGCTCCATCCGCAAATCGACTCACCGGGCGATCACACGGCTGCGCAAGGCGGTGCGGGAAGCGTGAAGGACCGTCGCCCAGCGCGGTGGCTTGGCCGGCGGGAGTTGCGTAGAGACCTGTTGCTGCTGAAGGTACAATCCTGGAAAGCTCGCTCCGGCCTCCGGCGCTTACGGATCGCTCCAGAGACTCCGACCGCCGGATCGGGCGCACCGGTCATGGTATTCTGAGATCCATGGGAAATGCCATTCAGACGACCATTGACTCTGCCGGCCGGCTTGTCCTCCCTAAAGGGGTCCGCGAGGAGGCTGGAATCCTTCCCGGGATGACGCTGCGGATCACGGTTCAGGAAGGAAAGGTCGAGATCGAACCGCTTCCACGCGAGGTCAAGATCGTTCAGCGAGGGCCTCTCTGGATCGCGGTACCTGCCGAGGAGGGGCCGCCTCTCTCTGAGGCGACGGTCGAGCAGGTCCTCCGAAAGGTCCGCGAGCGTGGGGAGTGAGAAGGACCGGCGAGCCACAGCCCTCGACGCCAGCGTCATCGTCGCCGGCCTCCTCGCCTCGCATGAGCACCATGCACCGGCTGCCGCCGAGTTGGCAGCCCTCCTGACGGAGCCCGGCGACGTCATCCTCCCTCTCCAGGCACTGGTCGAAGCCTATTCGGTCATGACCCGGTTGCCCAGTCCGCATCGGCTCAGCGCCAAGGACGCTCTCGCGGTCCTGGAAGGCTCCTTGCGGCAGCGGGCGCTTGTCGTCGGGCTTGCAGGAGAGGAAGCTTGGGAGCTCATTGAGAGCCTCAGCCAACGCCAGATCGCGGGCGCCACGAGTTACGACGGCCTGATCGCCGCCTGCGCGCGCAAAGGCGGTGCGCGGAGAATCCTGACCTTCAACCGAGCCCACTTCGAGAGGCTCGCCGACGCGGATCTCGAGGTCGTGGTTCCGGAGTGATGAGGCCTCGCGGGGGTGAAGGACATCGCGTTCATCTCCGCAGGCCCTGAAGCCAGCCGCGCCAGCCGAGGAAGAGGTTGGGCTTCTCCAGCCGGGTCAGCGTCCAGCACTCCTCGCCGGGCTCGGTGATGGGGCGGTGGACAGTGCCGGGGGCGTAGGAGGCCCAGGCGCCCTGCTCGTAGGTGCCGGCGTGGTCCTCGTAGCCGCCGGCGAGGACGAGGAGGTCCTCGGGGCCGAGGTGGACGTGCTCCGGGAAGCCCCGGCGAGGGGGCATGTGGCCGATCAGCAGAGCGCTGCCCGAAACCTGGTCCCGGAAGAGCACGGCGTAACGGGCGGGGTGCAAAGGAATCCGGCGCCAGCGCAGGGGGGCGACGTCGGGCATCTCGCGGCGCGCTCCCTCAGGCAGCGGAAAGCCGGAGAGGGCCGGGTTGGCGGCCGGGCCGGCCGGGGGCAAGACCTGGATACGGGCCCGCAGCCGCTCCCACAGGGGAGCCGGCGGCGGCGCGGCGGGGAGGCTCGCCAGCAACTCGCCGCCCGGCGCGCTGATCTCGGCGAGCACGGCGCGGCAGGGGGCGCAGGAGTCGAGATGCCCCTCCACCAACACCCGGTGAGGAAGGTCGGCCTGGCCGGAGGCGACCGCGACGAGGATCTCTTCGGAGGGGTGCATGGCGGTCAGCCCTCCTCCAGCACGGTGCGGAGGGACTTGAGCCCCGAGCGGATGCGCGACTTGAGCGTGCCGACCGGCAGGTCCAGGCGCTGGGCCGTCTCCTCGTAGGTGAAGCCGCCGAAATAGGCCATCTCGATCGCTCTCCTTTGCTCCGGGGCCACCCGGGCCAGGGCTTGATCCATGGTCAGACGCAGATCGCCCCACTCCTGGAGCGGCGCCGCCGCCTCGCTCATCTCGTCCAACGCCCCGGCGACCGTCTCTTCCCCTCGCCGCCGCCAGAGGTCCACCATCTTGTTGCGGGTGATGGTGTACAGCCAGCCCGCGGGATCGCCGCGGTCGGGCCGGAAGCTGGCCGCCCGCCGCCACACCGCCACGAAGACCTCCTGGACCACGTCCTCCTCCCCATCCCGGTGGCGGCTGAGCTGGCGCACATACGCCAGCACCCGGCCGGCGTAGCGGTCGTAGAAGGTGTGGAAGGCTTCCAGGTCCCCCTCCGCGATCCGGGTGAGCAGGAGGAGGTCGCTGTGAGCCAGCGGGGCTCCAGACGGCAAGCGTTTGATCTCCGGGAAGGAATATATGCCAACCGGCCGGCGCGGGACGAGGATGGACGTGGCGAATTGCATGGCGCGAAGTGGACGAACCCACCTTCTCCTACGCGAGGTTCTCCGCTTCCGGATGACGGCACGGCCGGGCGGGACCGGAATGCGACGCCTTCCCGTTCAGGCGGTTTTCTTTCCTTGGAAGCATCGCAGTGCGCCGCCGATGGACCGGACAGAGAAACAACTCGCCGGGCAAGATAACTATGCAGGCGTGTAAATTCAAGAAGGAAAAGGACTTAGGTTGATGTCTCAGGCCGGTCCGGATAGATTTCCTGACGTGGAAACCTTCGGCCTGATCGGCGAGACCCTGCGGCGGCTGCGCAAGGAGCGGGACCTGACTCTGGAGGAGGTGGGCGAGCTCGCCAAGCTCGGCCGCGGCCAGCTCTCGCGCATCGAGAACAGCAAACAGGAGGCGACGTTCTCCACGCTGGCCAAGATCCTTGCCTGCGAGGGCGTGAGCCGGCGCGAGTTCTTCCGCCGCTACGACCTGGTGGAAGCCGAGGCTCTGGCCGTCGGTCGCGACAAGGGCGAGGGGGCGGCGAAAGCGCCGGGGTCGCTCCAGGACGTCCGGGATCTCGCGGGGCGGCTCGAGTCCTTCCTGCGGTCCACTTTGGATTCGTCCGGCACGGTAGCCCAGGGAGCGATCGAGGTCGGCGAGCTCGTGGTCATGTTCCGGGTGGTTCCGCGCTCCGCCACGGTGCCCGGCCCTCCTCAGCCGCCTGCGCCGGCCGGTGAAGAGAAGCCCGCCCGGCGGGGCCGGTCCGCCGGCGCCCGCAAGCGCAAGGCGTCGAGCCCGAAGTAGCCGTTTTCAGATCTTTGTTGCGCCACGGTAGGACACGCGGCGCTCTTATCCTCCGCACGGCGGCTCTTCGTCGCCGGAAACAACAACGACATGCGGCCATAAGCTCCATGATTTCAGAGACTTGCGCTTGCTTTCGGTGGCGTGCACCCGATACATTTCCTGCATGGGCATGTTCGCCAACCTGGGACGCACCTTGAGCCTTCTGCGGGAGCTGCGGGGCAAGAGCCAGGCCCGGGTGGCCCGGGAGGCGGGCATCGGCAAGAGTCAACTCTCCAAGTACGAGAACGGCAAAGAGCTGCCCAAGCTGGATTCCCTGGAGAAGGTCCTCAATGCCCTCCAGGTCGGATACTTCGAGTTCTCCTACACGCTCTACCTGGTCGACCGCCGCGCCGCGGACCTGGAGCTGACCCAGGACGGAGCCTCGGGGCGCGGCTCCGAAGACCTTCTCTACCTGCCGCCGCTGAACAAGGGCGAGAGCCTGCTCGCCGAGTCGACCGACGAGGCCTTCCGCCAGGTGTTCACCGATCTGCTGCTGCTCTACCGGCGGGTGTTCGAGCAGGTGGTGCTGGCCGCGGTGCCGGAGCCGGAAGACCTCGAGCCCGCGCCCTGACGTCCCGGATCGTGACGCCGACCGGCTTGGTGGCCGGACCTCTATCCGCCGCTTCGAATCCCTCACTCCCCCAGCCCCTCTCTCCCATCCTCCCCCCCGCCGGCCGGGAGAGAGGGGAGCAGGAAGCCCTACAAAAGGCGGAATTGCTCTTTGCTGTTCTCCCTCTTCTCCCGGCGGCGGGGGGGAGGCTGGGAGAAGAGGGTCGGGGTGATGAGGGTCTTGGGAGGGGGAACTCTGAGGCAAAAGTTAGCGCCTATGCCCCCTGCCCCCGGGGTGATGAGGGGTCCTGGTGTGGAGCCATAGTAATATTCCGGTAATATTCCGGCCTCATGAAGAAGATCAGCAGCGACGACGCGCTCGCCTACCACTCGCGGGGGCGCAAGGGGAAGATCCAGGTCGTCCCCACCAAGCCCACCGCCACCCAGTGGGACCTCTCGCTCGCCTACAGCCCCGGCGTGGCGATTCCCTGCAAGGAGATCGAGCGCGACCCGCTCCTCGCCTACGAGTACACGGCCAAGGGCAACCTGGTGGCGGTGATCAGCAACGGCACGGCCGTGCTCGGCCTCGGCAACATCGGGGCGCTCGCCGGCAAGCCGGTGATGGAGGGCAAGGGCGTCCTCTTCAAACGCTTCGCCGACATCGACGTCTTCGACCTCGAGCTCGCCACCACCGACCCGGAGGAGCTCATCCGCGCCGTCAAGCTGCTGGAGCCCACCTTCGGCGGCATCAACCTGGAGGACATCCGCGCTCCCGAGTGCTTCGAGATCGAGCGGCGCCTGAAGGCGGAGATGAACATCCCCGTCTTCCACGACGACCAGCACGGCACGGCGATCATCTCCGGCGCCGCCCTGCTCAACGCCCTGATGGTGGTGAACAAGCGGATCGAGGACGTGCGCATCGTCTTCTCCGGCGCCGGCGCCGCGGCGCTCTCCTGCGCCAGGCTCTACGTGAGCCTGGGAGCGCGGCGGGAGAACGTCGTCCTCTGTGACCGCCACGGCGTGATCTACCGTGGCCGCGACGCCGACATGGAGCCCAACAAGGCGGAGCTCGCCTCCGAGACCGCGGCGCGCACCCTGGCCGAGGCCATGGCCGGGGCCGACGTGTTCATCGGGCTCTCGGCGGGCGGCGTCGTGACTCCCGACATGGTGCGCGGCATGGCCCGCGACCCCATCGTCTTCGCCATGGCCAATCCCGATCCCGAAATCGGCTACGAGGAGATCCGCGCCGCCCGCCCGGACGCCATCGCGGCCACCGGGCGCAGCGACTACCCCAACCAGGTCAACAACGTCCTCGGCTTCCCCTTCCTCTTCCGCGGCGCGCTCGACGTGCGGGCGACGGACATCAACGAGCCGATGAAGCTGGCGGCGGTCGAGGCGCTGGCCGCGCTGGCGCGCGAGGACGTGCCGGACGCGGTGCTGCGCGCCTACGGCCTCGACTCGCTGCGCTTCGGCCGCGAGTACATCCTGCCCAAGCCGTTCGATTACCGGGTGCTGTTGCGGGTGCCGCCGGCGGTGGCCCGCGCCGCCATGGCGAGCGGCGTCGCCCGGGTGCCGATCGCGGACTTCGCGGCCTACCAGCGGCGGCTGGAGACGCTGATCTCCCGCCGGCTGGAGCTGATGCACGGCATTCTCGACCGGGCCCGGCGCTCCCCCCGGCGGGTGGTCTTCCCCGAGGGCGAGCACGAGCAGATCCTGCGCGCGGCCAAGATCCTGGTCGACGAGGGGATCGCCCACCCCATCCTCCTCGCCCGCCGGGAGATGATCGCCGAGCGCCTGGCGGCCCTCGACCTCGCCGAGGACCGGGTGACCATCATCCACAACGAGAGCAGCGAGCGGTTCGAGCCTTATGCCCGCCGCTTCCACGAGATGCGGCGGCGCGACGGCATCACCCTGGAGGACGCCCGCAAGCGCATGCGGCTGCGCAACTACTTCGGCACCATGATGGTGGAGATGGGGGACGCCGACGGCCTGATCTCCGGCCTCACCCAGTCCTATCCCGACACGATCCGGCCGGCGTTGCAGATCGTCGGCACCCGCAGCGGGGTGCACCGGGTCTCCGGCACCTACGTCCTCATCCTCCAGGACCGCCTTTTCTTCCTCGCCGACACGACGGTCAACATCGATCCCACGCCGGAGGAGCTGGCGGAGATCGCCCTGCTCACCGTCGGCTTCGCCCGCCGCTTCGGCGTCGTGCCGCGGGTGGCGATGCTGTCGTTCTCCAACTTCGGCTCCAACTCCCACCCCGTGGCGCGCAAGGTGCGCCGCGCCGTGGAGATCGTCTCGCGGCTGGAGCCGGACCTGGAGATCGACGGCGAGATGCAGGCCGACACCGCCATCGTCGAGCACATCCTGCGCGAGAGCTACCCGTGGAGCCGCCTCAAGGCTCCGGCCAACGTCCTCATCTTCCCCGAGCTCCAGTCAGCCAACACCGCCTACAAGCTGATCTGGCGTCTGGCGGGAGCCGAGTCCATCGGGCCCATCCTGCTGGGGATGGCCAAGCCCATCCACGTGCTGCAAAGCGGGATCGAAGTGAGCGATATCGTGAACATGGCGGCCCTCTGCGTGGTCGACGCCCAGGAGCTGGACGCCTGAAACGCGCCCCGGGCGGGGATAGCGATAGCGAAGAGGCGTTCTTCCGGAGTAAACTTGGGAAAAGCGACTTTTCCCTAAGGAGGTTCCAGACATGAAGCGTTTCACCAGTCTCGCCATTTTGGGTCTCGCCCTGCTGGCCGTGGGGGTTGCCCCTGCTCTGTCCAAGGGGGGTGCGGCCTCGGGGAAGCCCCGCATCGCCGTCCTCGAGTTCAAGAACAAGGCCGACAACCAGTGGTGGTACCACGGCGGCGCCACGGCGGCGCAGGACGTGTTCGTCACCGAGCTGGTCAAGAGCGGCAAGTTCACCGTCGTCGAGCGCGAGCAGCTCGACGCGATGATGAAAGAGAAGGGTCTCCAACAGTCCGGAGACATCGACCCCAAGACGGCCATCAAGCTCGGTAAGATCCTGGGTCTCAACTACCTGCTGACCGGCGCGGTGACCGAGTACGGGACCACCGACGTGAGCGGCGGCGGCGGTGGCGTCTCGGCCGGCAAGCGTAAGTTCGTGGCGGCCCTCAACGCGCGGCTGATCAACACCAGCACCGGCGAGATCGCCTGGGCCGACGAGGCCAGCCAGGAGGAGTCGAGCATCAAGGTCTCGGTCTTCGGCTTCGGCGGCGGCGTCGACGACAACCGCATGTTCGACAAGGTGATGAAGCCGTGCATCCAGAAGCTGGTCGCCAGCCTCAAGGCGGCCGACATCTAGATCTTCGTTCCTTTTCCTGAAAGCGAAAACGCCCGGCATCGCCGGGCGTTCCCCCGCCCGAAGACCCTCAACGCACCGGGGGGCTGAAGTTCACTTGGAGGTTCATCCACATCTTCACCTTCACGCCATCCTTGGTGGCGGCCTGGTACTTGGCCCGCCGGGCGGCGTCGAGGGCGGCCTCGTCGAAGCCGAAGCCGGCCTTGGCGCCGAGCCCTTCGGCGTCCATCACCCGGCCCCGCTCGTCGACCAGCACCTTCAGGTTCACCTGGGCGGCACGGTTCAGGTGCTGGGCGGCAGGCGGATAACGCGGCTCGAGCTTTGCCAGGAGCTTGGGTGCCGTCACGCCGGGGCCGAGCTGCACCAGGTCCCCCACCTGGACCTGCGACTGCCGGGCGGCGGGGGCCGGCGCGGGAACGATGGGCTTCTCCTGGGCG
>JBAPYB010000428.1:0-8215 GCA_049284515.1 Thermoanaerobaculia bacterium | reverse complement strand
CCGGCGGGCGGTGCCGGCGGCGGCGTTGCGCTCGGCGCCGGCATCGTCAAGCTCCCCTTCTTGGCGTCCTTCTTGCCCTTGAAGCCCTGGTAGAACTCCACGAAACGCGTGTAGTTGGTGCGGATCCCCTTGTCGTTCGGCGCCAGGCGCAGGGCCTTCTGGTAGTACTCGAGAGCCTTGTCGAACTGCCCCGCGGCCTCGGCCGCCACCCCCAGGTTGCTCTGGATGCGGGGATTCTCCGGCTCCAGCTTCTCGGCCTGCTGGAAACGGAAGAGGGCTTCCTTCCACAGCCCGCGCTTGGCCATGTCGACCCCGAAGGCGAGTTGGGAAGAGGCCTGGTCCGACTTGCCATAGCTGCTGGCAGGAGCCAGGAGCAGGAGCACGGCGGCGAGGCAGACGGCGCAGACAATGGCGGAGCGCAAACGCATGGAGTGAGACCTCAGCATGGGCTCCGGTGCCTTGCGGCCCGGGTGGGTGAGTGGGGAGGACGTCGTCATCGCCCGTATTTTCCGAGGGGCCTAGTATACACAACGCGTGCCCGGGGTCTCGGGGTCCGCGCTTCGCAGCTCCCGCCCTCCAGCCTTCCCTTCCGCGCCGGTCCATCGCCCTCCAATCCCCCTTTTTCCGAGGAGATGAGCGATGAGAGACGTTTTTTCCGTTCTTTATAGGGGTGGAGACGAAAAGGAGGAACCCTGAGACCCATGACCACCCCATCCCGACGTGAGCTGCTGATCGCCCTCAATGCCGCCACCGAGATCTCTCGCCCGGCGGTATACCGTCTGTCCCAGGAGCTGGACCGCTGGTTCAATGCCGGCGACGCCGGCGGTGATCCCGAGCGGCTGGCCGCCGCGCTCGGCGTGCCCAGGGCCCAGTGCGCCAAGGCTCTGGCTCTGCGCGAGCGGGCCGCCGAGCGCGCCGCCCGTGAGACCGCGGAAGTCGAGAAGCTGGACGGCCGCATCCTGACCGTGGAAGACCCCGGCTACCCGGCCGGCCTCCGCCAACTGTCGCCCCCGCCGCCGGTGGTCACCGTGCGGGGAGAGATGCCAGAGGGTCCCGCCGTGGCCATCGTCGGCTCCCGCCGGGCGGACCCCTACGGCCGGGAGGCGGCGGAGCTCTTCGCCCGCTCCCTGGCCGCGGCCGGAATCGTCATCGTCTCCGGCTTTGCCCGCGGCATCGACGCGACGGCGCACCGCAGCGCCCTGGCGGCTCCGGCCGGCCGGACGGTCGCCGTCCTGGGCTGCGGCCTGGCGGTGGACTATCCCAAAGGTCACGCCGGGCTGGCGGACGAGATCGCCGGACGCGGGGCCGTGCTCTCCGAGTTCCCGTGTCACCTCATCCCCCGCGCCTGGCACTTCCCGTTGCGCAACCGTTCGATCGCCGCCCTCGCCGCCGCCACCCTGGTGGTCCAGGCCGCCCATCGCTCGGGCTCGCTGATCACCGCCCGCCACGCCCTGGACCTGGGGCGGGACGTGTGGGCCGTGCCAGGCCGGATCTTCGACGAGAGCTCGCTGGGCGCCAACGCCCTCATCCGCGACGGCGCGAGCCTGGCCCAACATCCCGCCGACCTCTTGGAGGTGCTCCTCCCCGGCGATGCCCGACCGACGCACCTCGCCCTGGCCGTACCGCCCGTTCTCCCGGAGCCCGATCCCGGGCCGGAGCCGCCCGACGGCTTCGCCGGCCAGGTCCTCGCCGAGATCCCCCGGGGCGCCACCCGCGGCGCGGAAGAGATCGCCGTCCACCTCGACGTCCCGATCGACCGCGTCCTCGCCGCGCTGCTGGAGCTGGAGCTGGCAGGCTGGGTCAAGCGGCTGCCAGGGTCGCTTTTTGGGCGGTGAGGGGAGAACGCAATGGACCTGAAAGGACTTGGGATGAGCGCAGAGGATCCAACCCGGTTGCTGCTCCGCCTCGCGAGCCTGCCCTTTGAGACGGAGTGGGTCGAGTTCAAGCGCGACAATGCCGATCCCGGGGAGATCGGAGAATACTTGTCGGCGATCTCCAACTCGGCAGCTTTGCACGGCAAGGAAGCCGGCTTCATCGCTTGGGGCATCACCGACGGGACTCACGAGTTGGTAGGGACCGGTTTCCGGCCCCGCGGCGCTCGCGTGGGCAACGAAGAGCTGGAGAGCTGGCTCGCACGCCTGTTGACCCCGAGGATCAACTTCAAGATTCACGAGCTTGAATGGGAAGGCCGCTCGTTCGTCCTCTTCGAGGTTCCTGCGGCCGCGCATACGCCGGTTCGCTTCAGGGACGCCGAGTTCGTCCGGGTCGGCAGCTACAAGAAGAAGCTCCGGGACTATCCGGAGAAGGAGAGGGAGCTTTGGGCCTCTCTGTCCGGAAGACCCCCGTTCGAGCAGGGGCTCGCCAGGGCTTCGGTTCCCTTCGAGGAACTTCTCTCCCTCCTGGACTACCCAGCGTACCTCGACCTTACCGGTCAGCGCCTGCCCGAGGATCGCGACAGCGTCCTCGCCAAGCTCGTGTCCGAAAAGTTCATCGTGGCGGCCGGCGACGGCAGTTACGGCATTACCAACCTGGGAGCCATCCTCCTGGCCAGGGATCTTCAAGTCTTCGATCACCTGCGGCGGAAAGCGGTACGGGTCGTCCTCTACCACGGAACCAACCGGGTCGAGACCCTACGGGAGCAAGCGGGCCGAAAGGGCTATGCGCCGGGGTTCGCAGGGCTCGTCAGCTTCATCAACGACTCCGTGCCGCGCAACGAGGTCATCGGCCAAGCCCTCCGAAAAGAGGTCCGGATGTACCCCGAGATCGCCATCCGCGAGCTCGTCGCCAACGCCCTCATCCACCAGGATTTCACCGCCACGGGGACCGGCCCGATGGTCGAGATCTTCGACGATCGCATCGAGATCACCAATCCCGGCGCCCCACTCATCGATACCCAGCGCTTCCTGGATGCTCCTCCCCGGTCGCGCAACGACCTGATCGCCTCCTTCATGCGCCGCATCCACGTCTGTGAGGAACGGGGGAGCGGCATCGACAAAGTCATCGACTCGGTCGAGGCCTTCCAACTGCCCGCTCCCGACTTCTCCGTCGCCCACCAGCACACCCGCGCCGTCCTCTTCGCCTACAAGCGGCTCAACGACATGAGCCGGGCCGACCGGGTCCGGGCCTGCTACCAGCACGCCGGCCTCCAGCACGTCTCAAACCGGCAGATGACCAACGCCAGCCTCAGGAAGAGGTTCTCGATCAAAGACGAGAACTACTCCATCGCTTCCAGGATCATCGCCGAAACCCTCGACAGCGGTCTTATCAAGCCCCACGATCCCGAGAACCGGTCCCGGAAGCACGCCCGGTACGTCCCATTCTGGGCCTGATTCTTATGTGACGGTCATGTGATGGCGATGGCCCCAAAAGGGGGTAAAGTGGCCGTAAATACTGCATAATCATACGCTTACGCATGTGATGCTCATGTGATGCTCAGCCGTTGTTCCAGGCGCCCTCGTCGCCCTACTCGTCCTTCCCCGCCTTGCGGCGGATGGTACCCCGGTGGTACTGTCCCCGCCCTGCTCCGGGCCGCGCTTTAAGTCCTGTCCAGAAATAATGTCGGCGCCTCCCGGCGTTTGAGAGTCCCGCTATGGCCAAGAACCTGCTGATCGTCGAAAGCCCCGCCAAGACCAAGACCTTGAAGAAGTTCCTCGGCCGCAACTACGCCGTCGAGGCCTCGGTCGGGCACATCCGCGACCTCGTCAAGAAGGACATGGGGCTCGGCCCCGACTACGAGCCCCGCTACGAGGTCCTCGCCGCCAAGAAGGACGTGGTGAAGAAGCTGCGGCAGGCGGCCAAGGAGGCGGAGACGGTCTACCTCGCCCCCGACCCCGACCGCGAGGGGGAGGCCATCGCCTGGCACATCGCCGAGGTGCTGAGCAAGGACCCCAAGGCCGTGCACCGGGTGACCTTCAACGAGATCACCAAGGGCGCCGTGCTCAAGGCCCTGGAGCATCCCGGCACCATCGACCTGCAGAAGGTGGACGCCCAGCAGGCCCGGCGCGTCCTCGACCGCATGATGGGCTTCCGCCTCTCGCCCCTCCTCTGGGAGAAGGTCAAGCAGGGGCTCTCCGCCGGCCGCGTCCAGTCCGTGGCGCTGAAGATGGTCTGCGCGCGGCAGGACGAGATCGACGCCTTCGTGCCCGAGGAGTACTGGAACCTCGGCGCGGACCTCAAGGCCGCCCTGCCGCCGCCGTTCTCCGCCCGGCTGAGCCGCATCGCGGGCAAGAAGGCCGAAGTGCACGACGGCGAAGAGGCGGCGAAGATCGTCCGCGGCCTGGAGAAGGGGTCGTTCGTCGTCGCCAAGGTGGAGAAGAAGGAGTCGCGGCAGCGGCCGGCGCCACCGTTCATCACCAGCCGCCTGCAACAGGAGGCGGCGCGGCGCTACGGCTTCTCCGTCAAGCGCACCATGGCCCTCGCCCAAGGGCTCTACGAGGGCAAGGAGGTGGGTGACCGCGGCTCCGTGGGCCTCATCACCTACATGCGCACCGACTCGACCCGCGTCGCCGACGAGGCGCTGGCTGCCGGGCGCGAGCTGATCGCCGCCACCTACGGCCCCGACTCCCTGCCCGAGAAGCCCAACGTCTACCCGTCCAAGGCCGGCGCGCAGGACGCCCACGAGGCCATCCGCCCCACCAGCTTCGACCTCCCTCCGGACGCCGTGCGCGAGTTCCTCAAGGAGGACGACTGGAAGCTCTACAAGCTGATCTGGGACCGCTTCGTGGCCTCCCAGATGCAGCCTGCCGTCTTCGACGTCACCCAGGTGGACGTCGACAACGGCCCCTACACCCTGCGGGCTTCCGGCAAGGTGCTGAAGCGCGCCGGCTTCCTCGCCGTCTACCGCGAGACGCCCGACGAGGACGCCGCCAACGGCGACGAGGCGGAGGGCCTGCTGCCGGTCCTGACCGAGGGCGAGAAGCTGGAGCTGGTGAAGATCCTCTCCGAGCAGAAGTTCACCCAACCCTCGGCGCAGTTCAGCGAGGCGACGCTGGTCAAGGCGCTGGAGGAGAACGGCATCGGCCGCCCCTCGACCTATGCCACCATCCTCTCGGTGCTCACCGATCGCGACTACGTCGAGCGCGTCGAGGGCCGGTTCCGCCCGACCCAGCTCGGCCGGCTGGTCAACGGCATGCTCCAGAAGGGCTTCCACGACATCCTCAACGAGGGCTACACGGCGTCCCTGGAAGAGCAGCTCGACCGCATCGAGGACGGCAAGCTGCAATGGAAACAGGCGGTGGCCGACTTCGACCACAAGTTCACCAAGGACCTGGAGACGGCCGGCGAGCAGATGCCCAACGTCAAGAAGGACGGCATCCCGCTCGACGAGAATTGCCCCGACTGCGGCTCGCGCCTGCTGATGCGCTTCGGCCGCTTCGGCCCGTTCGTCGCCTGCAGCAACTATCCGGACTGCAAGTACACCCGCAACCTCGACGAGACGCCGGCCCCGGATTCGCCAGCCGGCGGCGAAGAGGAGATCCCGCCCTGCGAGGTCTGCGGCAAGCCCATGGCGCTGAAGCGCAGCCGCTTCGGCACGTTCTACGGCTGCACGGGCTATCCGGAGTGCAAGAACATCCGCAAGACCGGCCCCAAGCCCGTGCCGCCCAAGCCCACGGGCGTCCCCTGCCCGGAGTGCGGCAAGGGTGAGATCGTCGAGAAGCGCTCCCACCGCGGCAAGACCTTCTGGTCCTGCAACCGCTACCCGGACTGCAAGTTCTCCCTGTGGAAGAAGCCCGTGCTCAAGGAGTGCCCGGACTGCGGCGCCGGCTTCCTGCTGGAGAAGGTCACCAAGAAGAACGGCGCCCAGCTCGTCTGCAACACCGAAGGCTGCGCCCACGTCGAGGATCTGGAAGAGGTCGAAGCCCTGGTGTAGGCCTCTCGACGGTCCAGCCCAGGTGGCGGCGCGTTTCGCAGTGCGACGAACACCACTAAAGGAGGGGCTCGCTGAACGAGACCCCGAGGACCGTTCAAAAGGAGAGACTACGTGAAGAAGACCCTCAAGAGACTGGCACTGTCCCGGGAAACCCTGGTCGCCCTCGACCACTTCGACTTCCCGGTGGTGGGAGCCGCTCGCACCGTTCCGCCGGTCTGCGACTTCAGCAACCGCAATACCTGCACGACCTGCCAACTCACCTGCACGACGAACCTCTGCTAGGAGATTCAAGGCGCCTGGGGCTCTCGCCCCGGGCGCGGCCTTCTCTCCCCGGCACACGGGCTCCCGATGTACCATTGACCTCCGTACTTGAGGAACTTGCGGGTGCTGACGCCTTCAGGCGCGAGCCTCCCGCCGGCCGGCGCCGATCCAGGCGCCGTGCTCATCCATCCGGCCCCGCGGCCCCGTAGGTAAGGACATGAAAACGACCACCGACGTTCTGCTCATCTGCCTCGCCCTGCTGGCCGTCCTCGCGGCGCCGGCCGCGGCAGCCGCACCGCCCGACTACAGGGTCTGGGGAGAGCTGCTCTCCAAGGACTACGACCCCGCCAAGGGGATGAATTACAAGGCCCTGAAGGCCAATGACAAAAAGGCCATGGACGACCTGCGCCGCCAGATGGCCACCGTGGACGTCCAGGCCCTGTCGCGGCCCGACCAGCTCGCCTACTGGATCAACCTCTACAACATCAACGTCGTGGGGCTCGTGGTTGACCACTACCCCATCGACTCGATCAAGGATCTTTCGACCGACCCGTTCACCAAGCTGAACGTCTTCAAGAAGGACTCGGTGCAGACGAAGAAAGGCGCCATCTCCCTCAACGACGTCGAGAACGACAAGATCCGCGAGGGTTTCAAGGACCCGCGCATCCACTTCGCCATCAACTGCGCCGCCAGGAGCTGCCCGCCGATCCGCACCGAGCCCTACGAGGGGGCCAAGATCAGCGACCAGCTCGACGACCAGGTGCGGAAGTTCCTCAACGGCCCCCACGGCGCCCGTCTCGAGAAGAACGGCGTCCAGGTGGTGATCCACGTCACCAAGATCATGGACTGGTTCAGCGCCGACTTTCAAAAATGGGGCAACGGCCAGATCAATTTTCTCAAGCGCTTCGTCTCCGGGGGCAAGCGCAATCAGATGGACGCCGCCGGCAACCAGATCGACGTGAAGTTCGACAACTATGACTGGAAGCTGAACGACGCCTCGGGGAAGTGACGACGCAAAAGGGGGAGCCGGATGAAAGGCGAACCAGGATCCCTCCAGAGTGCCTTCGCTCTCTTCCGGGATCCGGCCACGGCCGAGAAGCGCCGGATTCTGGCAGAGCGGTGGGCAGGGCTCGACCCGGCCCTTCGCCTTCCCGGGCAGGGGCTGGGGCAGAAGGCCACCGGCTGCGGGGCGACCCTCGGCATCCAGCCCCGCTGCGACTTCGCCTGCACCGGCTGCTACCTTGGGGCTGAGGCCAATCACATTCCCGCCCTGCCCACGGCGGCGGTGCTGCGGCAGCTCGACGAGATGCGGCGGTGGCTGGGTCCCAAGAGCAACGTCCAGATCACCGACGGCGAGGTGACGCTGCGCCCCGCCGCGGAGCTGGTGGAGATCCTTCGCTACGCGCGGTCGATCGGCGTCCTCCCCATGGTGATGACGCACGGCGACAACTTCCGCCGCCAGCCCGGCCTGCTGGAGCGGCTGATGGTGGAAGGAGGCCTTACCGAGGTCTCCATCCACGTCGACATCACCCAGCGGGGGCGCGACGGCCACAAGGCTCCGAAGTCGGAGCTGGAGCTGATGCCCCTGCGCGAGGAATTCGCCGGCATGGTGCGCGAGGCGCGGCGGCGCACCGGCCGGCCGCTGCGGGCCGCCATGACCCTGACGGTGACGCAAGGAAACCTGCCGCAGATCGCCGGCGTCGTGCGCTGGCTGATCCGCAACCACGACGCCTTCAGCCTGGTGAGCTTCCAGCCTCTCGCCCAGGTGGGGCGAACGCGCAAGAGTCAGCACGGGGTGACGGCGGACGAGTTGTGGACCGAGGTCGCCAAGGGCACGGCGGACTTCGGGCTGGACGTCCGGGGAGCCGGCCCCATGCACTTCGGCCACACGGAGTGTACCCGCTTCGTGCCCCTGCTCACCCTGGAGCGCCCGGGCGGCGACCTGCGGGCCTACCAGCTCATTCGTGACGAGCCCGAGGACATTGCCATAATGGCCGAGTTCTTCGCCCGCGGCCTGGGCGGCATGGCCTTCCGCGACGACCGGCCGCTGGAGGCGGTGGCCCGCGCCCTCGGGTTCGTCCGCAC
>JBAPYB010000427.1:0-6574 GCA_049284515.1 Thermoanaerobaculia bacterium | reverse complement strand
GGCCGGTGCTGCCGCGGAGATCCGGAAGGACCCGCCGCGCGGGCGCCTTGCTGCGCCGGCCGGTCTCCCCGCGGCTGTTGCGACGGCTGCGGTAACTGCGATTGAGAGCCGCCGCGGCCTCCTCTCTCCTCGGCCTCGCGCTTCCTCTCGGCCTTGGCCTTGGCCCGTGCCCGCTCCTCGGCCTTGCGGGCCCGAATGGCGGCGATGCGCTCCGCGATGGGGATCTCGAAGCGCTCTGAGGGCTTCGACTGGTAGTCGAATCCGGCCAGAGTCAACCGGTTGAGGCGCTGGCCCAGGGCCCGCTCGATGGCGTGCAGCTCGCCGATCTCCTGCTCGGAGACGAAGGTGAAGGCGTCGCCCACCATCTCGGCCCGGGCGGTGCGGCCGACGCGGTGGATGTAGTCCTCCGGCACGTTGGGCACGTCGAAGTTGATGACGTGCGACAGCGCCTCGACGTCGATGCCCCGCGCCGCGATGTCCGTCGCCACCAGCACCTGCAGAGTGCCGTTCTTGAAGCGGGCGAGCGCGTCCGTACGCTGGGCCTGGCTGCGGTTGCCGTGGATGCGGTCGCAGGCCACGCCGTGGCGCTCCAGGAACTCCGCCAAGCGGTTGGCCCGGTGCTTGGTGCGGGTGAAGACGAGGACGTTCTTGATCTCGCCCCGCCGCAGCAGCTCCACGAGCAGGAACGGCTTCAGCTCCTCGCGTACCGGATAGACGGCCTGGGTGATGCCCTTGGCCGGCTCCGACTTGCGCTCGACGTTGAGGGTCGCGGGATCGTGCAGCATCTCCCGGGAGAGGGTGACGATCGGCGGCGGCAGCGTCGCCGAGAAGAAGAACGTCTGCTCCGCTTTCGGCAGATGCTTCAGCACCCGGCGGATGTCCGGCAGGAAGCCCATGTCCAGCATGCGGTCCGCCTCGTCGAGCACGAGGACTTCCAGGCCCGCGAGCTTGGCGTAGTCGTATTGAAAATGATCGAGAAGACGGCCCGGAGTGGCGACCAGCACGTCGACGCCTTGGCGGAAGGCCCTCTCCTGCGGTCCGATGGCGACGCCGCCGAAGACGGCCGCGCCGCGCAGATTCGTGTATTTCGCGAAACCGTCCATATGCTCGAGGATCTGCGCCGCGAGCTCGCGGGTGGGCGCCAGGATGAGGGCTCGGGTGGTGCCGCGGGGTTTGGCCATGAGCCGGTGGAGGATGGGCAGCAGGAAGGCGGCCGTCTTGCCGCTCCCGGTCATGGCGCAGGCGAGCACGTCGCGGCCTGCCATGGCGGGGGGAATTGCGTCCTGCTGGATCGGCGTCGGTTGGGTGAAGCCCAGGGTCTCGACGCCACGGAGAAGATCGGGGTGGAGGCCAAACTCAGAAAAGTCGCTCAAGCGTTTTTACAGTCCTTCCGAGGGCGCGCGGACCTCCAGCCCTTACGGCCAGGCGCACGCGCCAACTCGATCTTTCCGGCAGATAAAGGAAAAGAGAACGGGAGCTGTGCCGGCGAGGCCCGTTCGTGGGCTCAGGAGTTGAGCCACTGCTTTCACACGCCACTTGCGCTCGCCAGGAGCGAGCAACCCAAGAGTGTCACATCTGGACCGATTTGCCAAGCCGGCCGGGCGCGCTCCCCGAGGTCGACCGTCAGAACGCCGGTCCCGGCGGGATTATTTCCGCGACCTCGCCTTCCAGAGCTCCCAGAGGACCGGCAGCAGGGAGAGGCCGATGATGAGCAGCTCGACGATGAAGAAGTGGTCCTGGACGAACTGGTTGCGGTAGAGACCATAGCCGGCCAGGGTGCAGAGCAGCACCCAGGCCGAGCCGCCGATCACGTTGTAGCTCATGAACCGGCCGTAGCTCATCTCCCCCAGGCCGGCGACGAACGGCGCCAGGGTGCGGACGATGGGGACGAAGCGGGCGAGGATGATCGTCTTGCCGCCGTACTTCTCGAAGAACGCGTGAGTCCGGGCCAGGTGCTCCGGCTTGATGATCCGGCGCTTGGAGGCGATCAGGCGATGCCCCAGGAAGTGCCCCACCCAGTAGTTGACGGTATCCCCCAGGATCGCGGCGGCGATCAGCGCCACCAGCAACACCCCCAGCGACAGCGAGCCGCGGCCGGCGAAGACGCCCGCCAGGAACAACAGCGAGTCGCCCGGCAGGAAGGGCAACACCACCAGCCCCGTCTCGCAGAAGATGACGGCGGAGAGGATGAGGTACGTCCAGACCCCGTACTCCTGGATGATGGGCCCGAGGTGCTTGTCCAGGTGGAGGACGAAGTCGATCAGGTGCTTGACGGTTTCCACGGCTCCCTCGCTCGGCCAGGCGGTTCAGGCGCGGTGAGAGTAAGGGCTGGCGCGACGGATGTCCAGACCCGCTTTGGCCGGCCCGAGGCACCTCTAGTTCGAAAGGAGAAATCTACGATGCATGAAAAAGTGAGCCCGTTCTCCACCCGAAAGATCGTCCTCATGGCTTTCCTGCTGGCGGTCCTGGCGTTCGCCATGACCGCGGACGTCCGGCATGCCGAGGCGATCGCGGGCCCCTCCGTTTGCTCGTACTACAGCGATGCAACCTTCACCACGGTCGTGGGCGCCCGGGGCACCGGCTGCTGCGGCGAGACGATCAGTTGGGGGATTACGACGCCGTACCAGAGGTGCCAGAGGCTTTACTGCACGGACCAGCTCTGCCCCTTCTAGAGAGATCTTCGTGTAGGGGCGGGTCTGAGCGGCCGGTTGGGGCTCGACCCGCCCTGTGTTCACCGCTTTCGCGCCGCAAGGCGGCTTCACTCTCCCGGAAATCCCACCTGCCGCACCCGCTCCGCCGTCCCCTCGAGCTCGCGGATCTTGCCGAGGAGGTCACTCTGCTCTTCGACGACGTCGAGGGTTTCACCGGAGAGGAGGAGGACTTTGGTGCCGCTGCCGTGGCGCTCGGCTGGGGCCAAGCCGATGATCGACTCGGTGCGCAGCCAGATGTCCCGGATTGCGCTCTGGGTGACCTGAATCCACGGCATGCCGGCCTCTCCTTCCGGGATCGGAGCCAACTACAGAAGGTGTAAGACTATCACTTGCTGGCGTCAGCAGGCGTTTTCGACGCACTCTCAGCACTCCTCGAAGATCATTGGCAGGAACGCCATGGCCACTAGGCCGAGGAGAACGACTCGTCCGAGGCACCGGCTAGAGGAGCGCCGAGCTGGTGCAGACTCCCCAATGGGGTATACTTGCTCCGTTTAGACAAGCTGGAGGTATCCTGATGAAGTACCGCGTTTTTCTCGAGCAGGACGAAGACGGTATCTATGTCGCCGAGGTGCCTGCGTTACCCGGCTGCATCTCTCAGGGTGCCACGAGAGCCGAAGCTCTCGCGAACATCAAAGAGGCCATTGAGGGTTACATCGAGAGCTTGGAGGAGCACGGCGAGCCGGTGCCCCTACCCATCTCGGAGGAACTCGTGGAGATCGCCGTTTGAACGAGCTTCCTCGCATCTCCGGCCGAGAAGTCGTCAAAGCGTTCGGTAAGCTCGGCTACGAGAAGGATCGTCAAACCGGCAGCCACATGATCCTCAGGCAAGGAATACCACCCTTTCGCCGCCTTACAGTCCCGGACCATCCCGAAGTTGCCAAGGGTACATTGCGGGCGATCCTCCGCCAAGCGGGGCTCACCGTCGAGCAGTTCAAGAGGCTGCTGTAACCACTCGGCTGCCCTATCGGACCGTTCAGAGAATGACCTGGGCAGCCTGGGGCTCAATAGGATGGAGCAATAGAAGACTCTGATCCGCGCTGGCTACATGGCGGTGCGAACTAATGTGCGATAGCCGACTGCACAGTGCAGTTCAGCTAACGAGACGAGGAGGTAGTATGATCAAACAGGGGCTAGACGACCTAGAGGCTGTCAGAGCGATCATCACGGCTCTTGAGGGCTTTCAAGCGCCTGACCAGGAACGCATCATTCGGTGGGCACGCGAGAAACTGGGACTAGGTGTGCCTACCCCAGCTATGCAACCCACCCACGACCACTCTCAGGATAGCACTATACCCCCCCATTCTAAAAGCGGCCATGCCCAGGATATCAAAACCTTTGTCCAGTCTAAGAATCCTCAGTCGGACAACCAGTTCACGGCAACCGTCGCTTACTATTATCGTTTTGAAGCACCAGAAGCCGAGAGAAAAGAGTTCATTACTGCTACCGACATTCAGGAAGCTACTCGAAAGGTGGGACGTGATCGAATAAGCAGACCCTCTCAGACTTTGATAAACGCGCATAAGCAAGGATTGATTGACAAAGCTGGCGAGCGAGGAGCTTACACGATCAATACAGTTGGCGAGAATCTTGTTGCGATGGCGCTGCCCAGCGGCTCCTCGGCCGGCACCAACGCTCCTAAGCGTCGCTCGCGCCGGCAGGCGGGGAAGGCAAGCAAGGGAGCGGCGCGCCCTGCAAAGAAACTACCAAGAAAAAATAAATAATGTCCAGCGCCAACACAGCCCTCGATGAGGCTATTGCACAGTGTGATCGGCTCAGAACTCTACTCAAGAAGAAGAAGAGTTCCGCTCAGGTCAGAAGTTTCGATGAGCGCGCAGTTCTGAAGGCTACGGCACTGGCGTGGTTTAACAACCAGAGACCTCTAGTAATATCAACTCTTGAGGCCGCTGCGATTATTAGTGCCGATGCCACCTATAAAATACTACTGACGGCAGGAGACCGCGCCATATCTAGGACTAAGCTCCTCGAAAACTTGAAGAGGCTGCGAATGTCTCTTATAGCGCTCAGATCAGAGGCAGTCTCAGCGGAACCAGGAAGGCTAACAACTGACAGCGCCCCAAGCTTCGCTCCGCTCATCGCCGATAAGCAGATGCAAGACATCCTCGCGTCCCGTTGGGCTGAGTGTGTAAAGTGCCTAACAGTCGACGCTCCGCTGGCGGCTACAGTAATGATGGGAGGACTCGTGGAAGCGCTACTCCTCGCTCGTATCAATCGCGAATCCAACAAGAGCTCTATTTTCACGGGAAAGACGGCGCCAAGGGACAAGTCCGGCCAAACAAAGCCGCTTAACGACTGGACACTGAAGAACTACATTGAAGTAGTACGAGAACAGGGGTGGATAACCGTCTCGGCAAAAGATGTCAGCGAGGTGCTTCGGGACTATCGAAATTTTGTTCACCCTTTCAAACAACTATCCCACAATGTTCATTTAACTGCAACGGACGCGAAGCTTCTATGGGAGATCACGAAGAATATATCGCGCCAAGTCCTCGAAAGTACCTAAACGGGTAACGACTCTGCCTCTTGGAGCCCAGAGTAGAAACGACAAGCTGGCTAAGACTGGTCTGTCCTTCCCAAAACGGAACCAACTACAGAATGAACGGTATCACTCGTCGGGTGCACTGGGCATAGTCAGCGTACTCAGGGTAACACACCACCACCAGCGCCTCTTCAAAGAGCATACGCAGGACGGTCATCGCAGTGGCCACCAGCCCTAGGGCGGCGGCGCGGAAGCTCCAGTTGGCGGCAACTCCCGTCCAGACGAAGAGGAGGATGGCGGCATAGATGGGATGGCGGACGAAACGGTAGGGCCCTGTCGTCACCAGGCCGCCCGCCGTCGGGTTCGCAGCGTAGTGGAAGCTGCGCAGGCCGAAGGCCACCCGCGCCCAGATCATCAGCAGGACGGCGGCGGCCTGGAGGCCGAGGTCAACGGGCCGTGACCGAGCAGGCTGTCGCTGAACGCCAAGGCGACGACGGCAGCGAGCAAGACGAGGAAAACGAGAGTCGAGAACAGACCGGCGTGCTTCATGACGCCGGAACCCGCCCTCACAGCTTCACTCCCGGGTCCGCGTCCGAGGCGAAGCCGAGCCGGTGCATCTCTTCCAGGACCTCGGCGAAGAGGTCGAAGAGCTTCTTGAGGCGCTCTACGTCGCGGATCACTCCCGTCACCTGGAAGTAGAGCTCGTCCACCCCGTCGGGGAAGCGGGAGCAGTAGAAGCCCTCGTCGTCCTTGAGCTCCAGGCGGATCTGGGGCTGCTCCTGGATCAGGCGCCGGATCTCCGGATTGGCGAACAGGGCCTTGACCTTGGTCTCGTCGTTGCCCTGGACGATGAAGTCGTCGTCGAACTGGCTGGAGTAGCCCACCTCGATGTCCTGCATCCCCAGCATCTTGCCCAGGCCGCTGAAGATGCTCTTGCGGTAGATCCGGAAGCGCAGCTTGTCCTGGCTGACGAAGGGCGCCCGCATGCGGGTGAACGTCATGTGGTTGTGGCCGCTCGAAACGCTGTAGACGTCCAGGGTGACCGTCCAGCCCTTCACGTGGGCCTGGACCTTGTCCCCCTTCCAGAAGCCGCCGTCGACGAAGTCGGCGCCGATCTCGCCGCAGAGCTGCTTCCAAACCTCTTCGCGGCTCGGGCCGAAGATGCCTGCCAGAATGCTCATCGCTTGTCGCTCCCTCGTTCTGCGTCGAAGCTCCATTAGACCACGGCCGGTGTGGGCACCACCATGGGTGGGGAGCGGCCGGGCGGAGGCGCTAACTTTGCTTCGTGTAGGGGCGGGTCTGGAGGGTCGGGAGGGGGCGCGACCCGCCCTGCAGCGGTGAAGTCGTCGAGATCAGGGCGGGTCGA
>JBAPYB010000426.1:0-39773 GCA_049284515.1 Thermoanaerobaculia bacterium | reverse complement strand
AGGTTGAAACCCCCGCGTGCACTTATAATCCAACGTTTCTCCCTGGAGAGTGAGTTCGGAAAAGATTTCCCTGGTGATTGCCTCTTTTTCCTGCGGAGTGGCGTTTTGGTAATAAAAATAAACATCTCCCAGTAGTTCGGAAAGTTTCGCCGCGTCTCTCGCCGTCTCCTGGATTTCGACACCGGATGCGCCCTCCAGGTTCTCCAAGGAGGACAGTTCGAGGCCAAGCCGGGCCTCCTCGGCGACAATCATCTCCGGGGTATAGGCCCCGGTCTTGAGGAGCGTTAGGCGGTTGGCATCCAGGTAGGCCAGATCCTCGCGGATTCTCTTTTTCTTCCGCTCACTGGTCTCCCGTTCGCTAAGGCGCTTTGACTCGACGAGCGCGCCCTCCGTGCCGGCTTCGGCATCGAGTTCGTGAAGCTCCTCCTCCGTGAAGGAAAGCGCGGCGATCCGGTCTCCGATCTTTCCAGTAATGAACCCGAAATTGAAACTCCTCTTCGGATTGACGCACCCTGAGCTGCACCGCGCGCCATAGTACATGATTCCCTTCTTCGGGTAGGGGGTATAGACCCGGCCGCACGCGCCGCACCGGACCATCGCGCGGAGCGGATACGCGATCACATTCGCATAGTGGACGCTCTTGTTCTTTCGTCGCAGTTCTCGCTGAACCCGGTTAAACAGCTCTTCCGAGACAAGCGCCTCGTGGCTCATGCTCCTTACCCACGTCCCGCTATTACCGCGCACCTCGCCCATGTAGAAGCGGTTTCGGAGTATCTTGTCGATCGCGGTATACGCCGGCAGTCGGGAGACGGGTTCGATCGCGAGACGAACGTCATCCTCCTCCTCGGCGAGGATCTCTTCCTGTGTCCTCCGGCGGCGCGTCGGAGGCATCGTAAACCCCTGGTCTATCGCCCAGCGGGTAAGGGCGATCAAGCTCCAGCCTCCGGTAGCGTATAGCTCGAAGAGCTTTTTCACGATCGGCGCGCGTTCGGGGTCAAGCGGCTTATGCTCCATCTGGCCCTGATTCAGGTAGCCCACGGGCGCCCGGTAGGTGCAGACGCCCTGGTCACGTTTCGTCCGGAGGGTCATGGCGATCTTCTCGCTCGTGACGCGGGAATAATGCTGCGCGAACATCCCGTCGATATCCATGTGCAGCTCGCCGGAGCTGGTTTTTTCGTAGGTGGTCGTGACGAAGCGTATATCGACGCCCCGTTTCATGAGCTTCCGCAGGATCGTGTCGTCGCCCTGGTTCCGGCTGGCTCTGTCCCAGCAGAGGAAGATGACGCCTTTGAAATAGCCGTTGCCGAGCCACTGTACTAGACGGTGAAACTTCGGCCGCTCGATGCGGAACTGGACGGTGTTGCCCTCGCCGAATTGGAGCGCCATATCTTCCTTGAAGCCGGAATGACGCTCCGAGACGATGCCGTCGCTTGAAAAGCCTTCGAGGGTAAGGTGAGCTACCGGCAGATGCTCGCGGTATGCGAAGAGCGCGTTCTGTGCCTTCTGATACTTAATCGAGTTTTTCTGGTTATCGGGCTCATCCGTGCTCTTGCGGTTGTATATGAGATACGAGTCGCGGTACGTGCCGCTCTCTAGCTCATGGACTATTTTCTCTGCTGTAACAGGGGTGGTACTCATGAGAGTTGAGAGTTTTCGGGAGCTTTTCCCTTAGGCTCATTGTACCCCTCGCTCAGCATACGCGCACGTATCTGTCGCAAAACCCGACCCAGGCCAAGGCAAGCCGTTATTGTCTCCTGTGGCAAGGTACGCGGCTTCACGTCTTGAGCTTTGTCGCCATACCCCAAACTCGCGGGCGTGTTTTTAAGCGCCGCGGTGTCTCCGTCTTTGTGTTCTAGCCGGACCTCGGCGGCATTCGACATGGGAAGGAGCGTACTTTCCCCAGACGGCCCGCAAAAGGCGCCGGCCGTCGCGTGCTTCGTTTTTTCCTTAGAGTAAGACCCTTCGCGCACCAGGTATAAAACCGATTTCTTAGCCAAGGCGGCAAGTTTTGCCGTCTTTTGCGCTGTCATGAGCGCGGATAGCCTGAGTCCCACTCATGACCAAGACGTGCCCGAAGTCCCGCTATGCAATACGTCTCGCCGACATACGCGCCGGCCCTGCCGGGGTTCTTGAAGGTTGCTACGCATCACTAACCTAACTTCAAAACCCTATGTCACAAAATCCTACCGATCCGACCCGCATCTTTGCTCTGGACCCTACTACCAAAGGCTTTGGCTACGCCGTCTTCGAACTTCCGTTTCGCCTCGTAGATTGGGGCCTTGCCCATGTCTCCGGCGAGAAGGAATCCGGCGCCATTGCCCGATTCGAGGAACTCCTCGATCAGTACCGGCCAGATATCGTGATACTTGAAGACTCCACGGCCCCCGGCTCGCGCCGCCGGCCACGAGTGCAGAAGCTCTTGGAGAAGCTTCGAGACACGACCCGCGAGCGCGGCATCGCGGTACACACGATCCCGCGGCTCGCGGTCATCGAGTGCTTCTCCTCGCCGGACAAGCGCGCCACGAAATATTCGATCACAAAACACCTTGCCGAGACCTTCCCGGAACTCGCCGCGAAAATGCCGGCTCGCCGCAAGATCTGGCAGAGCGAGGACGAACGCATCGCGACCTTCGACGCCCTGGCTTTGGCGGTGACCTACGCGATGAAGTAGCAGTCACGCCGAAAAAGTATGAGTCACGCAAGGCGGCACTTCGTGCCGCCTTTTGCGTCGCTCTTCCGGCCGTTACCCTGAGCGCAGAACCTCAACAATCCCAAAGAAAGGAGGATGCGATGCCACAGGGCTTCGTGTCGTTTGCGGAGGTGAAGCGTGCGGTCACAATGGAGGCGGTTCTCACGCGCTACGGTCTCAAGGAGATCCTCGTTCCCAAGGGCAAGAATCTCGTAGGGCTGTGTCCCTTCTGCAAGGGGAAGTCGGCGCGGCAGTTCCAGGTAAATCCCGTAAAGAACGCCTGGTACTGCTTCGGCTGCAAGGCGGGCGGGAACATCCTGGATTTCGTGG
The DNA here is from genome assembly GCA_049284515.1 of Thermoanaerobaculia bacterium. Classification (GTDB taxonomy): domain Bacteria; phylum Acidobacteriota; class Thermoanaerobaculia; order Multivoradales; family UBA5704; genus DATARR01. The sequence goes on along the minus strand of JBAPYB010000426.1, from coordinate 36,754 downwards.
CGAAGAAGGAGCGGGTCGGCATCCGTGCCGCGGCCTTGAAGCTCGACGGCTGGTTTGCGCTCGGGCTTGCGGGAGAGGCGCCGACCGAGAAGCCGCCGGCCGCTCCAAATGCGCCGGCTCCGAGTCCCGCGCCGCCCGTCGCCGCGGAGAGTCTGCCCACCACGAACCCTCCGCTCACCTTCACCCTGAAGACCTTGGACCGCCACCATGCGAGTCTCTCGGCCCTGGGACTCGGAGCCGAGACCATCGAGCACTTCGGCGCCGGGTACTGCACGAAGGGACTTCTGAAGGGCAGGCTCGCGATCCCGATCCATAACGGCGAGGGAGAGCTCGTCGCCTACGCCGGGCTCGCCGTCGAAGAGGATGCTTCCCCGCGCTATCTCTTCCCGCCGAAATTCAACCCGGCGCTTGAGGTCTTCAACTTGGAGCGCCTCTCCGCCCCTCGGGAGAGCGAAGGACCGCTCTATCTCTCGCCCGAGATCGGGGGCGTCCTGAAGCTCGTCGATGCCGGCGCCCATGCCGCGCTCGGCCTCTTCGATGGCACGCTCTCAGCAGAACAGGAAGAGGCGATTGCAGGCGCCCTCACGCTCTATGACCGGCTCGTCCTCATCGGCGATGGTTTTCCCGACCGCACCGTCGCCCGTCTCTCTCGCCGCGCCTCCGTGAGCTGGGTCCCTGAACTGTCCCTTGATCCTCTCGCCCATTCGCTTGAGGAGCTGCTCTCTCTGCGCCAGGAGGAAGCATGAGCCGGCGCCGAAGACTCTTTCCCTCGGTGCAGTGGTCGCGACACCGGGAGCGCTCCAGGCCTTTGCGCTCGCCGCGGAGCACTATCTTCCGTTTCTCATGCGGCACGCCCAGGGGGATTGGGGCATGGTCTGCCTGGAGGATGCCGAGGCCAATGACCAAGCGTGCGAGGTGGGCGAGCGCATACTCTCTTCATACAAGCTTCAAAACGGGACGAAGTTCTGGATCATGACCGAAGCCGACCGTTCCTCCACCTGCATCCTCCTACCCGAAGAATACTGATTCCCAAAGCCCCACGGCGAGACCGCTGGGGCTATTCTTCTTACGGAAAAAGTCAGAAGAGGAAACGACAGGTAGATGAGCGGACTCAGGCGCCAATTATTCTGAGTTCAAAGTCTTGCAGTTTCAAAATCCGGAGGGCATAGGTAAAGGCAAGCGAGGTTGCGGTGCTGTAATCCAGCGCCTTCACAGGGAAAATCTCCTCCCGGTCGGCTCCGCCTTTGTCCTTGTAGCTCACGGAGGCCGTGAAGCTTCGCACTTTCTGCACCGGAGCATCCCCCGTTATCTGTAAGGGTTGAGATTAGGCCCTCCGCTATCGGAATGCCAATGGCCTGGAGACGGGCAACTACCACTACGGCTTCTTCGGAGCGACCGCCTTCCGCGGTGAGCAAGGCCGCACCAGGTCCATAAGCGCCGCTTGCTTCTTCAGCTCCGCGGTCCAATCCTCCCGCTCCGTCGTCATCAGGTCTTGATAGGTTTCGATGATCACCTCCCGAAGATTTTCCACCGCCTCCGAGCGCGTCCTTCCGGTTGCGCAAAGATTTCCCTCGGAAAGGTGGGCCACGAAACCAGGCCCGTCGGATTCGATCAACACATCCACCGGATGCCGAAAGCGGAAGGTATCGGGGAGGAGGGTGCGGATGGTGAGCACCACGCTTCCTGGATTGTTGAGCAGCGTTTGGTAGACGCCGTGAAGATCCGCGGTCGCGCCCTCAAGTCTCGTCATTGCCCGATCGATGAGTAACATGGCCTCGTCGGAGGCCGCCTTCTCCCGGGACCTCAGGCGCAGATTCCGGCCCCGACTCGCCGCATTCTCCCGCGCGATCTCCCGCACGACCTCAATCGCGCGCGATGGAAAGAACCGGTTTTTGCCCTGCATTTCGGAGGGGATGCGTTCCCCGTGCTTTCGCAGCAAGGCCAAGAGGGTACTGTAAGAGATACCCGCTTCCCAGGCGACCTCATCCATCGAATACCGCTTTGCTTCGTCACTCATGCTTGGGCCTTTCCGAAGCTCGCACCCTTTTACGAGCCCCAATGGGGCTTTCTTCTTATGAAAATCCTCCTCGCTCCACTGCCAACTGTCGGCTATGGAAGCTGACGGGGCATGGAAAGCTCCGGGCCGCCATCACCCTTCCCCGGACCTTCCCACACCCCTTGGAAATCCCGGGCGCCCGCCCTCTCCCGCCCCCGGGATTCCGCACAACTCCCACAGCCGCGGCGGCGAGGGACTACCGAGCGGGTCAGAAGGAAGAAACGCTGCCGGCCTTTTCATCGTGCTTCCCGAAGCATCCTAAGGAGCGGCGCCCGCTCCGCCAGCTCCCGTGTCCAGTGTTCCCGATCCGTCGCCAACATCTCGCGGTAGGTTTCGGCGATGATGGCCCGGAGTTTGTCCATCGCTTCCGGGCGTGTCCTTCCGGTTCCGGAAAGGTTCACCTCAAAGAGACGTGCTACGAAGTCGGCTCCGGAAGATTCGATCACGACATCCACGGGTTGCCGGAAGGCAAGCCCATGAGGGGCAAGCGTTTTTAAGGAAAAGACGACACTTCCCGAATTATTAAGGAGCAATTGCACGACTTGCCCTAGATCCGCGGCGACCCTTTCAAGCTGGGTTTCCGCCCGGTCAATAATCTTCAAGGCATGGTCAGAAGCTGACCTCTCCCGACTCTTGCGGCGGACATGCCGCCCCACTCGCGCCCGGTTCTCCCGGGCAATGTCTTTCACTATCTCCACCGCTCTCGGCGGGAAAAAACGATGCTGGCCCAGCTTTTCGGAGGGTATCCGGTCGCCATGCTTTTTCAAGAAAGCCGTAAGCGTACCGTAAGAGATCTCCGCTGCTCGGGCCACCTCGTCCATCGAGTATCGCTCTTCCTGTTCACTCATAGTTCGGTCCTTTCCGGAACACTCTTCGTCTCGCGAGTCCTAATCTCCCGGACTCGCGCCCTTCCGGAACTCCTCAGCGTACCGACGCACCAAGTCCACGGTGAGCGCCTCGCGCACTGCCGCTTCGGAGAAAAGCGTGAATGCCGCGAGCGCCTCCCTGCCGACGCCCTGTGCCTTGAAGATCCAGACCATTTCCTCGGCGAGGGCCTTCACGTCAGCCGTGCGTCCCTCTTCGACGAGCAGAATCGCGACATCCAAGGAGGCGAGCGCCGCGTCAAAAGCCATGGAGCGGGAAGTGAAGGCCTCCCGTACCGCCTCAAAGGTCGAGACGGCTTCCTCGCGTCGTCCGGTTCCCGCCGCGATTCGGGCTTCGAGCCACCGGACTCTCAAGCTGTCGAGGTCGTTTCCCAGAGCTGCGGACTGCCGGCGAACCTCATCCATGATCGACGCGGCTTCGACGAAGCGCCCGGCATGGCAAAGGTTCACGAGGAGATTGAACTTCAGACTGAAGAGCAGGCGCGGATCACGCTCGGCCTCCACCCACGGGGCCGCCTCACGCAGCGCCTCCAAGGCGCCTTCGTACTCGCCGAGCTTCTCCAGGGTCAAGGCCTTCTTCACGAGGATGCGGCCCGCCGCGTCCGCACTCTGCCGGACGGCGAAGGCGTTTTCGAGCAGGGCGACGGCCTCCGTGAGGCGCCGCTCATCCCGCCTCAGAGACGCCTTGAGTTCGAGGGGCCGGGAAGGATCGAGGAGTCCCGGATTTGGCCGATGCTCCCTTCTCCCACCACTGGTCCGATTTCGTGAAAGCAAGGTCGGCGGCAGGGAAATCGTTTGCCACGCGATAGGCATTGCCGACGAACGCCATGGCGTAGCCTTGAAGCCGGAAACGCCAGCCCTCCTCCCCGGGCACGCGCTCGGCTACATACACAGCAAGGACAGCAAGCTCTATGGCGAGCGGGGGGGCCATGGCCGCCGCGCGTTCGCTTTCGGCGCAGATTCTCTCGCAGAGCGCCCAGTTCCGGAATGGTTCCAGTTCCGCGACCAGGGCCTTCCTGGCTTCGGCTGAGTAGGTATGCAGCCGGTCCCACAGGCTTGAGGCTGTTTCGCGGTCTTCCGCGCTTGGCAGCGCGACGACCGACGAGGAGGAAATCTTTGCGCATCCCGTAAGAAGCGCTACCGCTTGCCCGGAGAGATTCGCGGCAGCTTGACCGACCGGCGCGAGGGCACCGGGTCCCGTAAAAAAGGGAAGGGCCGTGCTGCGGTACGAGCGGATCTCGGCGATGAAGGCCGTTATCCGGCGGGCTATTGAGAGCGGCAGGCCGAGCGCGGCAAAGAGCCGCTCCAGCGTTTGGAGATTGGGTATTTTTTCGCCCGTCTCGTATTCCGAAAGCGAGCTCGCTCCCACCCGTGCTATCCGTGCCCACTCCCCTTGAGACAAGCCCCAGATGGACCGGAGCACGGTGAGCACCAAGCCGATTTCATCGTCCAAGGCGTCCATCGCGTCTCCCCATGGTGCCAAACACTGGCAATCCGACCCCATTCGGCGGAAAATTCCGGTCGGAGAGCGAGGCGGTCTCGCAGGCGCCCGGAATTTTCCGGGCCAAAGCGGAGCACCATAGAGCGTCTCGGGGCGCCCGGCCGGCCATGAGGGCCGCGCCGTGAGCGCCCCTTGGAAAGGACTTTCACATGCGACTCCATCTTTCGCGCCAGACGCTCGCCACCCTTTTCGCGGGAACGCTCGTGCTTCTTCCGCTCGCGAGCCATGCCGCAGCGTCCAGAATCCCGCACCGGGCACAAGAACCCCAACTCACCCCCTTCGGCCTCGTCGCGAAGTTCCTCTTTACGCCGCTTGCCCGCCTGTGGGAGAAGGCCGGTTGCGAGATCGACCCAAGCGGGCGGTGCGTCACTCCGCCCGTCGTCCAGACTCCGAATGCAGGTTGCGAGATCGACCCAAGCGGCAAGTGCTTGCCCGGGCGGTAGGAGCGCGGTTTGAAGGGCGGGGTTCTACCCCGCCCTTCTATTTTCCGGCTTCAGCATCCGTCCCCATTCAGCGCTTTCCGAAGATCCTCCAGGAGCGTGCGGGCGACCTCCGCCGTAAGCCGTTCTTCCTTGGCCGCTTCGTGAAACAAAGTGAGAGTGGCAAGGACTTCGCGTCCCACCTTGAGCGTTTGGAAAACCGGCACGGCCTGTTCCGCCAAGGCCTTCACATCCCTTGTCCGGTGAAGCTCAGCAAGGATGACGGCGTGTTCCAGGGTCGCAAGCGCTGCATCGTAGGGCATAGCCTCATCCAAGAATTCCTGCCGGACGCGGTCGAATGCCGCAACCGCCTCTTCCATTCGACCGAGACCGGCATCGAGCGTCGCTTCAAGCCAGCGCAGTCGAATAAGATCCAACTTGTTTCCCAGGCCAAGCCCCAGGGACCGCACGGTGCCCCGGAGCATCTCCGCCTCACCAAACCGTTTCAAGCGGCAGAGGCTCAAGAGGCTATTGAATTTCAGGCCGAAGAGGAGGCGCGGCTCACGCTCAGCCTCCACCCAGGGAGCTGCTTCCCGAAGCGCTTCCAAGGCACGCCCGTACTCACCGAGTTTTTCGAGAGTCAAGGCCTTCTTCAGAAGGATGCGGCCCGCGCTTGCGTCCGACCGGCGCAAGACAAAGGCTTCGTCCAGCAGGTTCAGCGCTTCTTGGAGACGCCGCTGATCCCTGCGAAGCGACGCCTTGAGGTCGAGGAGGCGAGAGGCGTCGAGGAGTCCCGGATCGGCGGAGGCGCCGGCCTTCCATAGTTCATCGGATCGCGCGAAAGCGCTCTCGGCTCCGGCGAGGTCGTTTCCAACACGTTTGGCATTGCCCACATGCGCCAAGGCGTAGCCCTGAAGCCTGAGGCGCCAGCCGTCCTCGCCGGGCACGACCTCGCCGAGGTGGACAGCGAGATTCGCGAGTTCCAGAGCGCGTCGGGGGTCCTTGGCCGCCGCGCGTTCGCTTTCGGCGCAGATTTTCTCCAGGAGCGCCCAGTGCTGAAACGGCCCCGGTTCCTGGACGAGCGCCCATTGAGCCTCAGGGGTATACGGCGAGAGCCGCAGCCACAGTTCCTCCGCGCGTCGGCGCGCTTCGAGCGCCTCCGTCTCCCGAAACAACCAGGTGAGGAAACTGCGAGTGAAGCTCCCGGCGATCCGGGCCGCTTCGACGGAGATCTCCTCGATCTGACCCGCGGGCTCGGCGGGAAGAGTACCTTCCCGACGCGCGCGGCCCGACTGGACAAAAGCGATCGCCCGGTCAAGCATCGAGGGCGGAAAACCCATTGCCGCGAGCAGCCGATTCACCACCTTGAGGGACGGCTTCATCTTTCCCCGCTCATAGTCCGAGATCGAGCCGGGCCGGATGCCCGCCGCCGCCGCCAACTCGCCTTGACTCCAGTCGCGGATGATCCTGAGGACCGCAAGGGCAACACCGACAAGCGTCTCTTCCGCCATAGCACCTCCCTGGTAACGAAATTTTCAGTTTCCACTAACAGTTGGTGCTTGCCACCCCAAAAGCGTGACAGAAAGACGCGACGAAGTGGGGCGTGAGATCTCCCATGTTGCCGGGGTCGGGAATTGCGGAGCGTCCCGGAATACCTCTCGCTCGCCGCAAGGAATTTATTCAGTGGTTCCTTCTTTGCCTCCTAACGCCCGTACCCTTGCGGCCATGGATAAGCCGCGAATAGGGAAGAGAGCTGCACGCAAGGAGTTACGGGCGATCGTTAGGCAACTCAAGGGGCTGAAGTTCCGGCTCCTCGGCCTGCTCACGATCTTGCCCGCCCGTGAAGATGAGCGTAAGACCAAGACGGATATCGACGACGACTATGACGCGATCACCGAAATGCGCCTCGTGGCACAGTGTGTCCTCCACGAACAAATCGTAACGGCCATCACCTCCTTGCGCGATGCCGCCGAGTTTGAGCCGGAGCGAAAGAAAAAAAGGAAAAAAAGGAAAAAGTGAGCGTTGCCGCTTTCTCCTCGTTTCCGGCTGACGCGCGTTTCGAGATCATCGCTGAGGCGGGAGGATTTCTCCCGTTCCCCGCCGCGGTCGCTCGCCGGGTGGGCCTCAAGCCGGGAGACTTTCTTGCTCTGGAGCGATGGCCCGCCTCGCTCCGCCTTGAGCCGTACAAGGCGTTCTTCAACGCGATCCGGGAGTCCCTGCCTCCCGAGTGCCTGCGGAACGACGTCGAGCAGTTCCTCGCACGGCCGTTCACGGTGCTCGAAGCGCGGGGCCTCCCCATTCCCCGCGACCTTCTTCCACTCCAACGCGGAGACGAGGTCATCCTCCAGGTACTCTCCCGCGGGTCATATTCCGAGATCTATCTCTATCTCGCCCGGCTTCCCGCCGCCCTTCGGCGGGATCTCGCGATAGAGGAGCCCTAGGTGGGGCTCGTGCGGCTTCCGGAGGACGTGCGGCTCGAAAGCGGCGTGTCCGCATGGTGGCTCTGTATGAGCTTCCTCCGCAGCGGCGACAGCGAGGAGGATTGGACCCGGCTCTTCGCGGAGATCCGGTGGTTTCGGGCGCTTGGACCCGGTGAGCGCGTGACGCTCGGCGAACGCCTCCTCTCCCACGGAGGAGCGGTTCTGGCCTGCGAGAGCCGGGGGGAGGCGGCGCGGCGCTTCAGCGGAATACGCGGGGAACGGGTGCGGGCCGTCGTGCTTGACCCGCAGGGCCGAGAGGTCGAGGGATGCGCGAGTCCCGACGATCTCCCGAGGCTTGGCCGGTACTCCACGCCGCCCGCGCTCACCTCGTTTGTCGTGCGCTCCGTCCACTCGCTGCTTAGACACCAGTTCCAGAGAGACTCCGGACTCGCCGATTCCGAGGTGCGTCTCCTTGACCCGGCCGCCGGGGACCTGAACTTCGTCCTGGAAGCGTTCCGGGTAGCGATTGACACTCGCCGCGCGGCTGATGGCGCGACGGACATTCCACGCCTCGTCCGGGACCATCTCGTGCCTCACTTCCAAGGATTTGAGGTCCATCCCGCGGCGTTTGTCCGGGGATATCTCGCCTTCCAGGAGTTCTTTGCGGCAGGAGGCTTTCCACTTCCGTCCAAGGCCCGCGCGCCCATCGCGCTCGTCGATGCCCTCTCCCGCTCCTTCCCGGAACTCGACTACCTCTCCCCGGCGAACGTTCCCGTGGTCGTCGGGAATCCTCCCTGGCGCGGCCGGTCGGCAAACCACGGATTCTGGATCAGGACGCTCCTCCGGGGATATCGGTTCGCAGACGGACGCGGGGATGAGGGGTATTTTCGGGTTGACGGCAAGCCCCTCGGGGAGCGCAATCCTAAGTGGCTCCAGGACGACTACGTTAAGTTCCTGCGGCTCGCGCAGTGGAGAGTCGATAGCTGCCGCGAGGGCATTGCGGCCATGGTTCTGAATCACACCTGTCTCGATGCTCCGACCTTTCGCGGGCTCCGGCGGTCGCTCCTGCGTACCTTCAACGAGATCTACGCCTTGAATCTCCACGGCAACCGCCGCAAACGCGAGGCGGCGCCCGGCGGAGGCCCCGACGAGTGCCTCTTCCCCGGAGTCGCCCAAGGAGCTGCGGTCCTCTTTCTCCTGAAGCACCCGCAGCGTCCAAAGCGCGTGTTCCTCGCGGATCTCTTCGGGACCCGGGAAGCGAAGCTCGACACGCTGGCAGGAGTGAGCATCGAGACGATCCCCTGGCAGGAACTTCATCCCCGCCCCCCGCTCTATTTTTTTGTCAGGGGAGATGGCGAGGTCGAACGGGAATACCGGCGGGGGCTCCCGCTCCCTGAGATCTTTCCGGTCTGCGGTGCGGGCATCGTGACCGGCCGGGACGCCCTGGTCACGGACATCGAACGGCGGGTGATCGAGGCGCGGCTCCTGCGGCTCCGGGAGCGAGACCACAAAATTTCGGCCCCCGTCCTTGAAGGACTCGCCACGCTTCGGGAGGATGCGCAATGGCCGACGCACCTTACCGGATATCTCTCCCGGCCCTTCGACGTGCGCCACCTCTTCTACGCTCCCTACCTCATGGCGCGGCCCCGCCAGGGCCTCATGGCTCACATGCGGCGCGGCGAGAATCTCGGCCTCGTGGTCCCCCGGCAGTCGAAGGAGGGGCCGGCCGCGCTCGCCACCCGCTGGATCGTGGGCCACAAGGCCGTGAGCGCCTACGACGTGAACACGCTCTTCCCTCTCTACCTCTACGGCGGCGCGGGCCGCGTTCCGAACCTCGCGCCGTCCTTCTGTCACCGTCTCGCCGATCTTTACGGCGAGCTTCCCGATCCCGAGACGGTACTCGGCTTCATCTACGCCGTCCTCTACAGCCCGCCCTACCGGATTCGCTTCCGGGACCTTCTCATGCGCGACTTCCCGCGGATTCCCTTCCCCCAGGAACGCGAACGGTTCCTTCGTCTTGCGGAACTCGGCGTCGAACTTACGGGTCTTCATGTCCTAAAGGATTCCCGGCTCCAAAACGCTACGGTGAAAGTAGGAGGAGAGTCGCGGCGCGCGGTTGGTCGCCCCTCCTATGAAGAGTCCGAGCAGCGCCTCCTTCTTGCCGGCGGCGAACTACTCTTCGAGGGCATCGAGCCCAGGGTCTGGGACTACCGGATCGGAGGCTATGCGGTTCTTCCGCATTGGCTCCGTGCCCGTGCCAATCGGTCGCTCACCTGCTATGAGATCGGCGATTTCCGGAGGATCGCGGAGGCGCTCCGGCTCACCCTCTCCCTTGAGGAAAGGATTGCGGACGCCTACCAAGGCGCGCTGGAGTCCTAGCTTCTTGAGAGGCTGTGTGAATGGATTCCGAGTCCTTGGCCCTCCCTCACGCAAAAAAAGAGCCACCCTGGGGTGGCTCATGATGTTTCAAAGGAGCATTCGAGGCGCCTCACCCTCCCGCGAGGAACTCCTCAAACCGTCGCCTCACTGTAGGGAAGAGCTTCCGCACCCGGCCACGCTCCCAGGCATTCACGGTCGAAGTGTTGAGGCCGAGCTTCGCGGCCAAGGCTGACTGCGAGAGGCCCTGCCGCTCCCGGAGCGAGCGAATCCGCAGACCAAGCGGTCCCGGCTCCTCCCGCGGGTCGTAGCCGAGGAAGGCCACCACCTTCGGCATGAAGCGAGTCGCGACCCCGGTGTGGTTCCGCTCCCAGTTCAGGACCGTCTGGTAATCGACGCCAATCATCTCTGCCACCTGCGCTTGCAGGAGGCCCCGAAGGAGACGGGCCTTCCGTAGGTGGTCGCCGAGCGTGCGCAGCTCGCGCGGACACCCCCGCGGAGGCGGCATGGGGGCGATAAGGGTGAGGTGGCAAAAGGGCAAGTCAGGTTGAAGGCTGTTTGGCGTCGTCGACGACCAGAAGCAGGTGAAGATGGCTCGACATTACGAAGACGGCTGAAATCGTGGTCTCGTAGCGGCGCTGGGCTCGTCCGAGGACACCGAGGACGAGGTCGTCGAGCTGGGGGCCGGACCGGAGCAGGAAGCGTCCCTGGACGGTGCGGCAGGTGATGGAGATGAGGGTCCGGGCGTGCGGTATGAAGCGAAGTTTTCTGGCCATACCCATATAAGAAACGGAAAAACTCGCTCTCATCTTACAAGGGTCTGTAAGTCGCTCTTTTGCAGTGAGTTAGGACACATCCCCAAAGACCTGTGGCGCGACTCCGTGCGCGGGTCGAGCGGCAAGAGCAGCAAGAGCAGCAAGAGCAAGAGCGTTGAGCCTGCTCCGTCCTGCAAGGACCAGTCGCCGCGCCGTCTGGAGAAGTACGACGCGGTGAGCAAGACGTCGACCGTCGCGCGGGGAGCGGACGACAACACGCTCGTCCTCACGCCGCGAGGCGGGACCCCGGCGACGCTGCACCGCTGCAGCCAGCACTACCACTGCTGGATCGAGAACCTCCAGCCGCTGTGCCCCGGCCAGCACGCGACGGCGGCCGGAGGCCCTCCCGACAAGTGCCCGAAGCTGCCGACGGTGGGCAGTTGGGTGGAGATCCACACCGCCTACTCCGCCGAGGTCGGTGAGAAGTGCGACCCCGAGACCCTCGATTGCTGCATCAAAGGGCCGATCGTCGTCATGGGTTATCACGCCAAGGTGACCGCGGATACGGCGCCGGGGCCGGTCCCCGTGAAATGGGGCCCGCCCTCGGCCGAGTGGTCGGGATCGAACACGGGACCCGACGACCCGCCGGGCCAGTGCAAGCCCGTCCACGCGCAGTGGAGTTTCCCTCTCGGCTGTGACTTCACCGTCAGCCTGGGCCAGCTCGGCCTCTTCCACCATCAAGACAAGGCCAGGGGGCTTCAGCCCCCAAATCGGCTGAGCTCCGACCTCACGCACGTCGTGCCCTGAAGGTAGCGAGGGGACGCCCCCCTGGCCGGGGATCGATATACTCCGCCGCCATGGAGCGCAGGGCGAAGATCATGGCGACGCTGGGGCCGGTCTCCCGGGACGAGACGGTGCTGCGGGAGCTGGTGCGGGCGGGCGTGGACCTGTTTCGCCTCAATCTCTCCCACGGCAGCCCGGAGCAGCACCGCGAGACGCTGCTCCGGGTGCGGAAAGTGGCGGCGGAGGAGAGGGCCTATCTCCCCGTCGTCCTCGACCTCATGGGGCCTCGGTACCGGCTCGGCCAGATCCCGGACGAGCCTCGCATGCTCACGGCCGGCCAGGAGGTCGTCCTCGGGCCGGACGGCGCCGAGCTCCCCGTCGATTCCAACATCCTTCCCTATATCGAGCCCGGCGAGCGGGTGCTCATCGACGGCGGCCTCATCGAGCTGAAGGTCGAGTCCAAGCAGGGCGACCGGGTGCGCGCCCGGGTGATCAACGGCGGCCCGGTGAGGACGAGCAAGGGCATCAATCTTCCCGACAGCGCTCTCCCCTTCGAGATCTCGGAGAAGGACCGCTCGGACATCGCCTTCGCCGTGGCCCTGGACGCCGACTTCCTTGCCGCCAGCTACGTGGGGGAAGGGGGCCACGTGGAGGCCGTGCGCGCCGTGGCGACCGCGGCCGGCGGGCGGATTCCCATCATCGCCAAGATCGAGCGGGCCACCGCCATCGAGCACCTGGACGAGATCGCCGAGGCGGCCGACGGCTTGATGGTGGCCCGCGGCGATCTCGGGGTGGAGGTCCCTCTCTATCAGGTGCCGGTCCTGCAGAAGAAGATCATCGCGGCCAGCCAACTGTCCGGCAAGCCGGTGATCGTGGCCACCCAGATGCTCGAGTCGATGATCGAGCAGCCGCGGCCCACGCGGGCCGAGGCCACGGACGTTGCCAATGCCGTTTTCGACGGCGCCGACGTCCTCATGCTCTCCGGCGAGACCGCGGTCGGCAAGTACCCGGTGCAGGTGGTACAGACCATGGCGGAGATCATCCGGGAGGCGGAGACCTACGCCCGCCAGAGCTCCGAGCGCCGCACCCTCCAGCCCCTCGGGCACGTCCACGCCCGGCGCACCTTCGCCCTGGACCCCGAGGACCAGCCGGCGGACGACGAGCTCGCCCTGGAGGTTCCCGACATGGTGTCGGCCGCGGCCGTCTACGCCGCCGAGCAGCTCGGCGTCAACCGCATCGTGGCCTTCAGCCAGCGCGGCTTCACCGCCCGCCTGGTGGCCCGCTACCGCCCGCAGTCGCCGATCATGGCCTTCATGCCCGACGAGCGGGTGGCCCGCCAGATCCAGCTCGTCTGGGGCGTGCGCCCTTTCGTCGCCAAGCTCCAGGTGGGGAGCCTGGACGACATCGTCCAGGTAGTGGAGCGCGAGCTGCTGGCGGCGCATCTCGTCAAGCCCGGCGATCGCATCATCATTCTCATGGGCCACCCCGTGCGCGAGCGGCCCCTCACCAACCTGATGCGGGTGCACCGCATCCGCGGCAGCTAGGGTCTACTTTGTCAGACCGCCCAACCCAGCCGTCGGCCGCGCCCCTTCGGGGCGGACCCTCACTCCCCCAACCCCCTCTCTCCCAGCCTCCTCCCCACCGGCCGGGAGAGAGGGGGCTCAAGAAGCCTTTTCTTCAGACAAACCTCTCCCTCTTCTCCCGGCGGAAGGGGGGGAGGCTGGGAGAAGAGGGCCGGGGTGATGAGGGCCATCTTCGCCCGCTCGCGCTCCTCGCAATCCTCATCGCCTTCCTGGGCCTCGTCGACGCCTTCTGGATCGAGCCCCGTCTCCTCCTCTTCCGCGACGTGGAGCGGATCGAGTTGGCGGCGCCGCGGATGCGCATCGCCCAGCTCTCGGACCTCCACATCCGGGGCGACATGCCCCTTCTCCACCGCCTCGTGGACGACGTCGCCGCCGCCCGGCCGGACCTGATCGTCATCAGCGGCGACCTGATCCACGACGTCCCCGACCTCGCGAGCGCCGGGAAGATCGCCGCCACCACGGTCGCCTTCGTCTCCGCCCTGCGCCGCATCGCTCCCGTCTACGCCGTCCAGGGGCACAGCGAGTTCCAGGGAGAGCTGGTGGACCGGCTCGACCGGGCGGGCCTGACGTGGCTTTCCAACGAGGGGCGGCGGATCGGACCGGACGGCAACATCCTCCTCCTGGGCCTCAACACCCAGGTGGGCGAGGACGCGCTCGCCTGGTCGTGGAAGCCGCCGTTCGAGCCTTTGACGCTGCGGGGAGCCCGCCTGTACGGCGCGCGGCGGGGCCAGCCGTACCGGAACTTCTTCAGCCACTACGATCCCTCGCCCACCGGCCTCGCGGACGCCGGGGGCCCGCTGGCGTGGAGCGGCTACGAGGTGACCTGCGACGCATGGATCGACGACGAAGCCACGGGCGTGGGCCTCGTCGTCCATAGCCATTACGTCCTTGGCGACGATCGAGGGATTGGGTTCCATCGCGACGGCTCCCGCTGGGACCAGACGGGCGCCTTCTCCCTCATCGCCGGCGGCTCGGGCTTCGACGGAGCGCACGATCGGCTGAGCTCAGGCGTCCATCCCAAGCCGCGCCGCTGGTACCGGTTGAAGGTGCGGACCGACGTGTTGCCGGACCGCCTACTGGTGCGGGCCAAGGCCTGGCCGGCCGACCGGCCGGAGCCCCGAGGTTGGCCGGCGCACGCCGAGAACCACTCCCCCCGCCGGCCTGTCACCGGCACGGTCGGGCTCTGGGCCTCGGGCGGCGGCACCGTCGTCTATCGCAATCTGAAAGTGGTGGGCCACGACGGCCGGGTGCTCCTGAACGAGCCGCTCGTCCTGCCGCCCGGCACTGTCAAGCCTCCGGGATTCCGGGTGGGAGCCCGGGGAACGCGCCTCGAAATGGCCCTGGCGCGCAGCCCCCGGGTGCCGGCGGGGACGCCGGTCGTCGTCCTCTCCCACATGGCGGACGTAGCGCGCGAAGCCGCCTGGCGGGGGCTCGACGCCGTCATCGCCGGCCACACCCACGGCGGCCAGGTGAGAATCCCCTTCGTCGGTGCCCTGACGACCCGCTCTTCCCTCGGCCCCTACTACGACCACGGCCGCTTCGACTTCCCAGCGCCGAACGCCCGCGGCCTGACGACGCTCTTCATCAACTCCGGAGTGGGGATGTCCGTGCTGCCCGTGCGGTTCTGGTGCCCTCCGCGGTGGGCGGTGTTGGAGGTGGGACGGTGACTCTATGCGAAGCTGGCCACAGGAACGCTCCTGGCCTTTGCGAAGCTACGCCGATGGAGCTTGATCCGCTCGATCTCAAGCAGAGTTTCGGCGGTCAAATAGCTCTCTCCGCAATGGGGACAGACCACGACAGGAACATTCTCAATGACCAGGAGTGTCGCCCCTTTCCCGTAGCTCCGGGTCATGTAGCGGATCTGAGCTTCCTCGTGGCCGCAGATATCACAGATCATGGCAGGCTCTTTCTTTTTATTCGACATAGACGGTCAGGATCACGAGTTTGTCGGTCGCTCCAAACTTACTGACGACCACGGCCGCTTGCCCACGCTCCAGCGTCTCTCCGCGGACGAGGTACTTTCGTTCTCCGGTCTTACGGTCTCGCTGCGGCTCGATGATCTCTCCTGTCAGAATCACGCTCTCTACGTCAAAAATGGTCAGACCGTCGCTATCCATCTCCTCTTCCGCATGCAGCGTCATCACGTAGAGGCGTTTCCGGATCTTCTCCTGCATCTTCTGGAGGATCCGCTTCGCCACGTCCCTATTCTACAGCAGGTCGCGGTTTTGACGTACTAACGATCCTTGAAGTAGCCGCCAACCCGGATGCGATCGACCACGGCCGCTTCGACTTCCCGGCGCCGAACGCCCGCGGCCTGACGGCGCTTTTCATCAACTCCGGAGTGGGGATGTCCGTGCTGCCCGTGCGCTTCTGGTGTCCGCCGCGGTGGGCGGTGTTGGAGGTGGGAGAAAACCCCGGGCGAAGGCGGTAGAGACGGCCCGCGTCTTGAACGATGTCGAGACGAAGGACACGGGGACCGAGTCTCCGA
Source organism: Thermoanaerobaculia bacterium (assembly GCA_049284515.1). Lineage (GTDB taxonomy): Bacteria > Acidobacteriota > Thermoanaerobaculia > Multivoradales > UBA5704 > DATARR01. The sequence continues at coordinate 21,489 of JBAPYB010000426.1, read as the reverse complement.
GGCGGGAAATCGGACCGATTGGCGCCAACCGTGGACGGGGACGATCTCGCCCCGCCGCAGGTCCTCGTCGTTCGCAGGGGTTATTGCCGACCCGGAGACGTGCCGCAGTCCCCGTGATCACCGAAAGGATATCGTTCAGGACCTGGCACGTCTCTACCGCCTCCGCCGAAGGGTATTTCTTTTTACCAAAGACGTCCTATGGAGATCCCGCGAGGCGCCCTCACCCCTCCTTTTTCGCGGTGACCACCAGTTTCCTCGTCATCCCTTTGCCCGCGTGACTGCCGATCGGGCAGGTGACCTTGTACTCGCCAGCCTGGAGCGTCACCTGGAGAGCTCCCTTCGTATGGGGCGGGACAGGAGGTGAGAAAGGCCCGTCGAGCCCCGGCCCTTCGATCTTGAAGCTGTGGGACTTACCTCCCTCATTGTGAAGAATGAAGTTCGTCGGCCCGGCGGGAAGGGTGTCAGGCATGTCGATCTTGTATTCGCTCAGGTGAACTTCCACGACGCTGACAGCCTTGTCCTCCGCCCGGAGGACGGCGGTCAGGCCGAAGAGTAGAACCGGCGCGAGAACGTATAGGGCGAAGCGTTTCATTTGACTCACGATGTGCCTCCTTTTGGACTGCTGGTCGAGGGAGCGCAGCGGCCCGGCCTGCGCAGCCGGAGAGCCCCCACAGCAAGTGTGACAAAGAATAGCAAGCTCAGTGCCAGCACCACGGCGCCGCCGGTCGGAACCAGCAGGCGGGTGGAGATCCCCAGGCCGCCGGCGCCGGCCAGGAAGGCGATGCCGATGCTCCACAACAGGTAGCCGCGCGTGCTGCGGGCCAGGTTGCGGGCCGCCGCGGCCGGCACCACCACCAGCGCCTCGACGAGCAGCGCCCCGATCACCTTGAGACTCACCACGATGGCCAACGTCAGCAGCACCGCGAAGAGATATTCGACGTAGGCCGAGTCGACGTTCTCCACACTGGCGAGCGAGGGGCTCAGGCTGTCGAGCAGCAGGCCGTTGTACTCCCGCGCCAGGAGGACGCACACGAGGATTCCCGCGAAGACGAGCAAGATCAGATCGCCGTCGGTGACGGTCAGCAGGCTGCCGAACATCGCCGACTCCACTTGGTGGATGTTGAAGCGGCGGGTCACCGCCACCAGCAGGCAGATGCCGAGGCCGAGCGTCAGCGCCAGGAAGACGCCGATGAGCGTGTCCGGCGGCAGGGTCGAGCGCCTTTTGACGTAGACCATTCCCAGGGCCGAAAGCAGGCAGAAGGCGAAGATCCCGCCGTAAGGCGCGTTGAGCGGCTCGCCCAGCAGCAGCGCGATGGAGAGACCGGTCAGCGCCGCCTGCCCCAGCGCCGCGCTGAAGAACGCCATGCGCCGGGCGACGACCAGATGGCTCAGGCCCCCGAGAACCGGCGCCAGGACGAGCACGCAGAGAACGCCGCGGACCAGGAAGGCGTACTGGAAATCCGATGGCAGCCAGCCGGCCCGGGCCCACGCCGCCACCCAGGAATAAAAGGTTTCCATCAGTCTCCAATTTCCTCCGACGGGGCCGCCCAGCGGGCGGCGAGGAGGATTCCCGGCAGGTCGGCGGTGAGCACCTCCGCGGGCGGGCCGTCCCGTTGCACCCCGCGGTTGAGCACGGTGACGCGGCCGGCGAGACGCCGCACCTGGTCGAGATCGTGGGAGACCATGAGCACCGTCACGCCCGCCTCCCGTTGCAAGGCGACGAGAATGTCCTCCATCTGCACGACCGCCATCTCGTCGAGGCCGCTCGCCGGCTCGTCCAGGAGGAGAAGCTCGGGAAGGGGATCGATGGCGTTGGCGAGCAGCACGCGCCGCAGCTCGCCGCCGGAAAGGACCGAGAGCGGACGGTCCGCGAGGCTCGCCAGGCCGACGCGAGAGAGGAGCTCGCCGATCCGCCCCCGGGTGCCGCGCTCGACGCCGAAGCAGACCGGCCGCCGCTGGCGGGCGAGGGCCAGGAAGTCCGCCACCGTCACCGGCAGCGTGCGGTCGACGCCGAAGGACTGCGGCAGGTAGCCGATGCGCCCAGCCGCCCGCCAGTGGGCCACGATCCTGCCGGTGAACGAGGTCTGCCCCAGGATCGCCGCGAGCAGCGTGCTCTTGCCCGCGCCGTTCGGCCCGACCACGACGTGGATCGAGCCCCTGGAGACCGTCAACGAGACGCCGCGGAGCAGAACCTCCCGCCCACGGCGCACGCCGAGATCGCGGATCTCCAGGAGCGGAGGGATCATCAGGCGTCCTTGACGAGCGCCCGGACCATGGTGTCGGCGTTCTTCTGCATCTCCTTCTCGAACTTGTCAGGAGTGTAGGCGCCGGAGGCGATGTGGCTGATGATGTATACCTTGACCCCGGCCTCGTCCTTCAACACCTTGAGCAGGGGCGGCGGAAAGCTCTCCTCACTGAACACCACCTTGATCTTCTCCCGCTTGAGCAGCTTCACCATTGCCTCCAGCTCCGTGGCGGAAGGCGTCAGCCCGTGGGCCGGCTGCACGACGCCGGCCACCTCCAGCCCGAATTCCTGGAGCAGATAGCCATAGCCGTCGTGCACGGTCACGACGCGGGTGATCTTGGCGTCCGCAAGCTGGGCGGCGGCCTGGGCTTTGATCACTCGGAGCCGGCGCGCATAGTCGGCGGCGTTCTTCTGCAAGCCCGCGGCAAGCTCCGGACGGAGCGCGGCGAGCGCCTTCTCGATGGCATAGGTCTGCTGAATGGCGTTGGTGAACGAGATGAACGTATGCGAGTTCACCGCCGTGCCGTGGACCGAGCGGATCTGCGGCGTCTCCGCGTTGGGGCGGATGATGACGATCTTTTTGTTGCCCGAGGCCTTGATCATGGGGAGGATGAAGTCGTCGTGGCCGATGCCGTTGATCACGATGGCGTCGAGGTCGGCGAGCTTCTTGATGTCCTCGGGGCGCGGCTGATAGTCGCCGGCGTCGATCTCTCCCGGCAGGATCGGGCGGACCTCGATGCCGGGCAGTGCTCCGACGACGTTCGTGGTCCAGGAATAGTAGGGATGAAGCGTCACGCCGACTTTCAGGACCGGGCGGGCCGCGAGGGCGGCAACGGGGAGGAGCCAAAGGCCCAGCGCGAAGCTGAAAAACGATTTGCGCATCGAAAATCTCCGGGTCGGGAATTACTGAGGAGAGGCTTGAGACGAGCCGGCGAGGAGCTGCGTCCAGCCGGTGCTCTCGGGTTGTCTGTAGAGATCGTCGGAAAGCTTCGCTCCCTCAGCCTTCATCCACACCGCGACGTGCAGCACCTCGCCGTTGGCCAACCGGTGATGCTGCTCGTCGTTCGGCGCGGTATCGACAGGCGCTCCGGGAGTGGGCTCCTGAATGCTGAGCAGGAAAGCCGGCAACTGTGGACCGGCCGGAAGCCCCAGGTAGTTGACGAGGTTCCCTTCCTGGTGAAGTGTCCAGGCATACTTCTCCCGGCTGGTGATGGGATCGGCGGCGAACGGCGGGATTCCCTGCCCGGCGAGCGCGGCCGGCGCCGGCCAGGCGCCGCTCGCAGAGCGAATGTTCTCGGCCTCCAGCAGCCCCTCGTGCAGGGCGCGAAACATCCGTTGCTCCCGAGGTTCCAGGTTGCGAAAAAGCTTCTGATAGGCGATGAGACTCCCGCCGGCCGCCAGCCCGCTGCGCGGTGCCGCCGTATTGGCGAGATAGACCCAGGTGGCCAGGAGGATGACGGCGGCCACCCGCAGCACGTTGGCCGCCTCGCGGCGGGCGGAGGGGGGAGTGATCTCCATCGTCAAAGGTCGAGAACCAATCGCAGGCCTTGATCGATTCTTCCCAGCAGAAACGGCGACAGACTTCCAACGCTCTCGGTCAGAAACGACTTGTCTGCGGAAACCACTTGGGAGACGTTGGCAACGCAATCTTTCGGCAGACCTGTTTGACGGCTCAAAAGCAGCACGTTCCCAGGTACTTCGGCGAGCCTCAGATTCGTAGTGAGGACGACGGCAAGAACCGTCTTGATCTCACTTTGATTGAAGTCGTTGGATTGGACGATCGCGACCGGGCGCCGATATCCAGGCTCGGAGGCGATAGGTTCCGGAAGGGACGCCCACCAGATGTCGCCCCGCTGGACTACCATTCGTCTCGCGGCAGGGAAGCGGCCTGAATAGCGGCGATGACCGGATCGAGGTTCGAAGGCTCTTCCCGGTAGATCCGATTCAGAGCCTCGGTGACTCCTTCGTTCCTGTGAGACTTGAGATACTCTTCGATCGCGTTCGCATAGAGCTCGCTTCGGGACATTTTTAGCCGCTTGGCGAGTTGATCCGCGGCTTCGAAGAGAGGGTCAGGGAGCGAGATCGCCGTCTTCATCGGGGAGAGTATAACCCAGGTTATACTCGGCAGCAAGCCGACGCCGCCGTTTGAGCTTCAGAACTCATCCGCCCGCTGGTCGGCGACAGACGAGGCGGACGAGGTTTCCACAGCGCGGTTCCAGAGCTCCTCGAAGCGACGCGGATCCTGCGTGGTGAGGGCCTCTCGGCTGAACTTCTCGATCATTTGTGGCGGGACGCCCGCCTGGCGCAGACTCAGGTTAATGGCGTTCACCAAAGCATAGCGACTCCGGCTTCGCAGGGCGACACGGATCTCGGGGTAAAGCAGCACTTTCCCCTCTGCCTCTCCGTCCGCACCGCCGGAGGTATCCGCCTCGTCCGCGAAAACTACTTGCCCACCGCTGCGAAGCAAAGCAGAGTCGACTTCGGCCTTCATCCATTGCAGCCAGGCGTCGGTGCGAGCTTGGGTCGCCAGCAGCGTGCGAACCTTGCGTTCTCCAAGCTCCCTGAGAGCCATGAAGACGAGATGATCGAGCTCTCTCTGGCGGTCCTCCGGAGGGCAACTCTTCCACCAAGTCGACAGCCAAGGCAGCCGCTGCTCGAACGTCTGACCCAGACCTAGCAGGGCTAACGTGGAATAGTGCGGAACCTTGAGCAGAAGGAGCCAATTCGAGTGGGCCGCTGCCCGGGGCAGCCCGGGGGACTGGATGATGGCAGCGTAAACGATCTCTTTGGTGGTTGGAAAACCGCCCCAACGGGCCTCTTCCGCCTCGGGTCCGCGCGCCAGAGTCGCCAGCTCTTCATTGAACCAAGAGGCCGTAGCTGGCAGGCGGACCTGCTGACAGACCCCCAGCGCGGGAAAGAAAAAGGGAGGTAGATCGGGAGCGGCTTCCCGGGCTTGATCGAGCAGCGACAGGAGCACTTCGGAAATGGAGAGCGTCACCGGGTGGGCAGTCCCTGCCTCCTGCAGGAGGTGGACGACCAGCGCCTCCGGGTCCTCGTCCGTTCTCCTGTCGATCCCGAAGAACGGGTCGCGTCCACTGAAACGTCCTTCCAACCATTTCCGCAGCCAGTGTCGCCCTGCATCCTCCAAGCACTGAGGATCAAGGCTGCCGTCCTCCCGGTAAACCGGCTGGAATTCCGGAGCGGTCATGAGTTCAGTCTCCCAACGAGCCGTGGCGGCCGGTCCAGGACCCGAAGGGCTTCGTTTCCGTGCACCAACTCCGGCTGGGAGACGCCGCCTCCGATGGGCCGCGTCCAACCGACCTGAGTCTCGGGCCGCGCCGAGTCCGGCGCCAGCTCTGGAGCTGGCTGGAACTCGTGCATCCATCCTACATCAGCCACCGTCGGGAAGCGGTAGTCTCGGACGGCATCCGTGGGGTACGAGTATTCAACAAGAACCTTATCCGAGCTCCGTACGGGGAGAGCAAGAATCTGGGCCAACGCGCGAGCATCGTTCCGAGGAGCCTCGCCTTCATGGTCGAAGGTTGCAAACGCAATGTCCCCGGCCGCGAGCCTCCCGGGTGCCCGTGAGGAGTCCCATTCCGCAGCGAGATCGGCGAACGCCTCTTCAGGTCGATAGGTTCCTCTTTCGAGGTCGAAACGGGCACTTCGGCCAAGGAAGGTCTCAACGAGCTCGAGGACTGCCCTGTGGCTCTTCGAATAGCGGAGGAGGTTGTCCGGCAATCGGGTCCTCTCGACCGGCATCCCTCGACCCTCATGAGCAGAGCAAGCACTTTCATATTCGAAATACCGGTCCTCGTCGGTGGCGGCTCCAGAAAAGCCCAGAGCGCAACGCTTCAGAAAGCCAGCGAGCTCCGCACAATCTCCGAAAGCTCCGTGACCGAGCAGATGGCTCTCCTCCCGGATATTGGCTAGGACTCCTTTGCCTTGAACCATCCGTCCGAGATCGTCTTTCACATACCCAGCGACCCACTGCTCGAATTCCACGAGGGAGCTTCTCTCTCCCTTGTCCAGCGATGCCAAGGCGGATTGATAGAGATGGCTGGGCACTCCTGTGGTCTCCTACCCCCGCCGCACCAAATCCCGCGTGATCTCGGCCACCGTCGGCGCGCCGCACAGGCTCATGGCGAGGTCGAGCTCATCGCGCAGGAGGCGCAGGACGTGGGCGGCGCCGGCTTCGCCGTCGGCGGCGATTCCCCAGAGGATGGCGCGGCCGGCGAGGACCGCCTTGGCGCCGAGGGCAAGGGCTTTCACGACGTCCGTGCCGCGCCGGATGCCGCCGTCCAGCAGCACCTCGGTCTGATGGCCCCGGGCAGCCAGCGCGCCGGCGATCTCGGGCAGGACCTCGATGGTGGCCGGCGCCGTGTCGAGCTGGCGCCCGCCGTGGTTCGACACCACCACGCCCGCGGCGCCCGCCTCGGCCGCGCGCAGGGCGTCGTCGGCGCGAACGATCCCCTTGACCAGCAGCGGCAGCCGGGTGATCGATCGCAGCCAGGCCACGTCCCGCCAGGTGAGCGATGGGTCGAGGAGGGTGGAGACGTAGGCGGCGAGGCCCGAGTCGCCGGCCACCTCCGGCACGTCGCCATAGCCCTCCGGCAGCATGTTGGCCACCCCGATGCCGGGCGGCAGGCGGAAGCGGTTGCGGACGTCGCGCTCCCGGCGGCCGAGGAGCGGCGCGTCGACGGTGAGCACCAGCGCCTTGCAGCCGGCGGCCTCGGCCCGCTGCACCAGTCCTTCCGTGGCCCGGCGGTCGCGGTAGACGTAGAGCTGGAACCACACCGGCCCGGAGGCGGCGGCCACCAGGTCCTCGACGCGGATGTTGGAGAGCGTGGAGAGGATCATGATCGTCCCCGCCGCGCCCGCCGCCCGGACCGCCGCGCGCTCGCCCTCGGGAGTGGCGAGGGCATGGAAGGCCGTGGGGGCGACGAGGATGGGCATCGCCACCGGCTGGCCCAGCACCGAGGTCGTCAGGTCGCGGCGGGAGACGTCCACCAGCACCCGATAGGCGAGGGAGATGCGGTCATAGGCCGCCCGGTTCTCGCGCAGCGTCACCTCGTCGTGGGCGCCGCCCGCGTAGTAGTCGTAGGCCTCGCGGGACAGCTTCTCGCGGGCGATCGCCTCCAACTCGAAGATGTTGACGGGCTCCATCTCGCCTCCTCCAGAATCTCTGCGGTCGATTCTATGGGAGGACGAGCCCGAGGGGGTCGCCGGCCCTATTCGCCCACCCCGGACCGTGGCAGAATGGAGGCGATTCTTTCGAGAGGGAGAGCGAGCGAGCGAACCCCATGCACCCCGTAACCCGTCTGCGTGCCTGGGCGCGTCCCGATCCGGCGTCGGCCAAGGTCGGCCGTGAGGGCGAGGTGCTCGCGGCGAACATCCGCATCTGGACCGCGGCGGTCGCGGGCCTGATCCCGCTGGCGGCGATCCTCTCCCAACCCTACGACGACGAGCCTTGGGTGGGCATGGCAGGGGCTCTGTCGACCGTGCTCCTGGGTTTCGTGATGAGGGGCTTCGCCCGCCGGCAGACACCGCCGCCGCGGCTGGGATTCTTCACCTGCATTTTCGACGTCAGCATCTTGACCGTGGTGAGCCTCGCCTTGATCGCCACCGGTCATCCGCTGGCGATCGTCAATGGCCGCGTGCTCTTCTGCATCTACTTCCTGGCACTCGCCTTTTCCTGCCTGCGACAGGACATCCGCCTGTGCATCGTCGCCGGGCTCACGGCGATGCTCGAGTACGCCGCGCTCGTCGCCTGGGTGGTGCTGCGCAGCGAGGCCACGGGCGTCCCCCTCGCCAGTCCGTCCTACGGAGTGTTCCGCTGGGACAACCAGATCTCGCGCCTGGTGATTCTCGCCATGGCGACCGCCATCAACGTGGCCGTCGTCTATCACAGCCGCGGCCTGCGGCAGCAGAGGGACCAGGCGGAAGAGGCGAGCCAGGCCAAGAGCGACTTCCTGGCCAACATGAGCCACGAGATCCGCACGCCGCTCAACGCGGTGCTGGGAATGATGAGCCTGCTTCTCGACACGCCCCTGTCGCCGCAGCAACGGGAGTATGCGGCGACGGCCCGCAGCAGCGGCGCCTCACTCCTCGCGATCATCAACGACATTCTGGACGTCTCGAAGATCGAGGCCGGCCAGCTCCACATCGAGAGAGCGCCGCTCGCCCTCCGCGACTGCCTGGGCCAGGCGCTGGGAATCCTCAAGCCCAAGGCGGAGGCCAAGGGGCTGGCCTTTCGCTCCCAGATTGGGGACGGCGTTCCCGAGGCCGTCGAGAGCGACGCCGCCCGCCTGCGGCAGATCCTCGTCAATCTGCTGGACAATGCCATCAAGTTCACCTCGAAGGGCGAGGTGCGCCTGGAGGTCGAGTTGCACGGGGAGAAAGACGGCCTCGCCGAGATCCTCTTCGCCGTGCACGACACGGGGATCGGGATTGCCCCTGATCGCATGAATCGCCTGTTCAAGCCGTTCGGCCAGGCCGATTCCTCCATGACGCGCATCTACGGCGGCACCGGTCTGGGTCTGGCGATCAGCCAGCGTCTCGCCGAGCGCCTCGGCGGGCGGATGTGGGTGGAGAGCGAGGCGGGCAGCGGCTCGGCCTTTTTCTTCACCATTCGCTGCCGCCGCGCGCAGCAGGCACCCTCCCAGACGCCCACGGGATTCTTCCAGGCCGTGGAGATTGCCGAGGCCGTCGCGGCCGGCGACCCTGCGAACCGAAGGGTCGCGCTCCACCCCTTGCGCATCCTTCTGGCCGAGGACAACTCCATCAACTTGCGGGTGGGATTGCTCATGCTCGAGCGCCTGGGCTACCGCGCCGACGTGGCCGGCAATGGGATCGAGGTGCTGGAGGCGCTGCGCCGCCAACCCTACGACCTGGTCCTGATGGACATCCAGATGCCGGGCATGGACGGAATCGAGGCGACGCGCCAGATCCGCGCCGAGTTTCCCCGCGAGCGCCAGCCGCGCATCGTCGCCATGACGGCGAACGTCCTGCGCGAGCAGCGGGAGGCGTGCCTCGCCGCCGGGATGGAGGACTTCGTACAAAAACCCGTCGGCTTCGAGGAGCTGCGGGCGGCGCTGGCGCGCAGCGGCGAGAGCCGGACCGGCGTTGCGAGAGTCGCAGACTTTGCGACGCCAGAGCCGGCCCCGCCCGCGTCCGTCGATCCCGCCTACCTCGACAAGCTGCGCCGGCTGGGCGAGAAGGGCGGCAAGTCGCTGGCGCAGGAGGTGGTCACCCACTTCTTCGCCGAGACGCCCCGGCGGCTGGAACGCATGCGGCAGGCTCTGCTCCGGTCCGACTGGACGGATCTCGTCTTCGTGGCGCACAGCTTGAAAGGGAGCAGCGCCCAGATCGGGGCCGTGCGCATCGCCGCCCTCAGTGCCGAGCTCGAAGAGAAGGGTAAGAGCTCCGATCTCACCGGCCTCGACGACCTCCTCGCCGAGCTCGAGCGCGAGGTCGAGCGGGCGATGCCCCTACTGGAGCAGGCGGCCCACTAATTCGCCTCCAGGACGGCCGCTCAGGCTGCCAGGAAACCCACGGCCTCCGCCACGCAACGCCCGTCGCGCAGGATGCGCAGATGCCCGAGCCCGGCGGCGGGACGCAGCTCGGCGCCCGGCCAGCGGCGGGCCAGCTCGGCGCCTTCCTCGAACGGCACTTCGCGGTCCTCCGGATCGTGGAAAACGAGCAGCGGCATCGTCATCCGCGGCGCCAGCGAGACCGGGCCGATGCCGTCGAAGCTCACGTGGAGCCACTCCTCCGCCTCGTGCAGCATGCGGTCCATGATGGCCTGCGACACGCCGGTGCCCGCCTGGAAACGTGCCCAGAACGACTCGAAGCCCGCGGGGGGCGCGAAGAAGACGGCGCGCTCCACCGCCAGGCCCGAGGAAATGGCGTAGGTGCTGGCGGCGGCGCCGAACGAGTGAGCCACCAGGCCGTGGAGAGGCCGGAAGAGGGCCGCGGCCTGCACGAGCGCCGAGGCGAAGTGGATGAGCGAGGAGACGCTTCCAGCCGACTCGCCGTGGCCGGGAAGGTCGAGCGCCACGACCCGGAAGCCCGCCGCCACCGCCGGCTCGACCAGCGGCGTCATCTGGCCGGAGTGGCCGCCCCAGCCGTGCATGAGGAAAACGGTAGGCCCTTCGCCCCAGACGCGGCCGGCCACCCGCTGCCCCCCGACCTCCAGGGAAAACAGCTCGCCGCGCGCCAGCACCGCCCGCTCCTCGTCGCGCAGGCGCGCCCGGATGGGAGTGAAGAACAGCTTGCGCGCCAACCGCGTCGCGGCGCCGGGGGCTACCGTGCTCGCCACCCGCATCCCCGTGCGCAGCCACGGTGGAACCGGAACAGGGCGAAGACGACCGATCGTGCTATTTTGATTCGCGTTGACGAGGGCTGCGTCCATGGGCTGCATGGGATCTCCTCTACGGGATTGGGATCAGGGGTGAGCGCGCTCTAGGAGCGCTGCAAAGGCGCTGCGCGCCCGCATTTCGGCGCGCGGATTTTCGAGCAGCTTGGCGACCTGCTGAAAGACCATGCCGATGCCGACGAAGTCGTAGGCGAACTGCTCGAGGTCGAGATCGGCGCGGAAGTGGCCTTCCTCGACGGCGGTGCGCGCGGCGCGGGCGATGGTGTCGTACCAGTCGCGCTGCGATTGCACGAGGAGATCGCGGACGGGACCGGGGCGGTCGTCGTATTCATGGGTGAGCGCCATGAAGAAACAGCTTCCGCTGCGGCCGTTGCCGTGCACCCAGGCCAGGTAGTAGTCGAAGAGGGTCACCACCCGCGGCTCGCCGCGCGGCTGCTTGAGCGCCGGCACCACCACGTCCTGGATGAAGTGGTCGATGGCCCGCTGCAGCACGTCGACCTGCAGCGCCTCCTTCGACTTGAAGTGAGCGAAGAGGCCGCTCTTCGACAGGTTCAGGCTGGCCGCCAGCACGCCGAGCGACACTCCCTCCAAGCCGACCTCGCCCGCCAGGGCGAGGGCCCGCTCGACGATCTCCTGGCGTGTCTGCTCACCTTTGCTCACGGAGGGAAAATAGCACGGTCGGTCGGTCCATGCAAGAGGCCACCGGCGGATCCGTTGCGGCAAATCCGCCAAGCGAGATCCAAAATATTCATCCGATGGCCTGCCGCATCTCCGCTCTATAGATCATGCAGACTCTGAAATCCCTAAATCTTCGACTGACTCTTGACATCTCCATAATAGCGGCTACACTTTCACTCAGCCATCCAGAGAAACATCGAAGCACAGACGGCGCGCGGAGCGCAGAGGCGTTCTCAGTGGCAGCGTGACAGGACCAAAGGCGGTGATGAACACGGGATTCCGGCGCCAATGACGGCGTCTGACCAAGGAGCCACGAAAGGGCTCAAGAAAGGAGCAGTACCATGGCCAAGAAGAAGAAGGTGACGGACCCGACCAAGAAGACCCGTTCGAAGATCCTGCGGCAGAAGGAAAAGTTCCAGGTGTGGCGGAACACGGCGACTGCGACGGCCGCCAATGCCTCGGAGCTGCCGGGAACCGAGACTCGGCTCACGGCGCTGGAGGGCGTGCTCACGGAGGTTGACACCATCCTCTCGGAGCAGGCTACCTTTCAGGCGAACAAGCAGATGACCTCGCAGCGCCTGAAGACCCTGGTCAACCAGGGAGACAAGCTCACCACGGTGCTGAAGGCCATGGCCAAGCAGCACTACGGCATCGGCAACGACAAGCTGGTGGAGTTCGGCATCAAGCCGTTGCGCAGCCGCACCAAGCCCACGGTGGTGCCGGCCACGCCTCCGCCTCCCGAGGCCGCGCCCTCGGGCCCCACCCCCACCACCCCGTCCGGCAACAAGTAGCACCTTCCTGGGGGCGTGCCGAGAGCACGCCCCCTTTTTTTGTCTCCACAATCCCTTCTCCGTCCCCACACGACCGCCGATGCGAGCCCACATCGTCACGATGGACACGGCATTTAAGCTGTTGGACCTGCACATCGCGACGATGGACACGTCACTTCAGCCGATGGACGCACACATTGTGACGATGGACACACACATCGGCTCGATGGACGCACACATCGTGGCAATGGACACTCACATTGGCTCGATGGACACACACATTGGCTCGATGGACACACACATCGTGGCGATGGACGCGTCACTTCAGCCGATGGACACACACATCGGCGCGATGGACACGTCATTTCAGCCGATGGACGCACACATTGGGCCGATGGACGTGTCCATTTCGCGGATGGACCTGTCCATCGGGAGAAAGTGTGTGTCCATCGCGGAAAAGTGCGTGTCCATCGAGCCGATGTGAGCGTCCATTTTGGAAAAGTGTGTGTCCATCGCGCCGATGTGAGTGTCCATCGCGGGAAAGTACGTGTCCATCGAGCCAATGTGAGTGTCCATCGCCACGATGTGTACGTCCATCGAGGCGATGTGAGGGTCCATCGAGCCGATGTGCATGTCCATCGACTGAAGTGACGTGGCCATCGAGCCGATGGACGTGTCCGCTCTTCGAAAGAGCGCGTTCCTTGGCGCTTTGGACGTGCCGATCGAGGCGTTGAGCGTGTCCATCGACCCGCCTCACTCTCGCGAACCCAAGCACCCGCTTGGGGTCTTTTGCGCTTATAGCACCCCTTACTGGAAAGAAAAGCGCGGCGCCTTGGCCGCAGGCTTCTTCCAGTGGATTTTGAGGAACTCCCGAACTTCGGCGAGGGCTTCAAGGCCGATGGCTTGCCGCTTCGCTGCGGCCATCAGTTCTTTCCACACTTCCCGGAGCTGCTCGTGCCCGACATTGTACAGGTCAAGCTGAGCGATGGCGAAGCGGCAGAGCGCCACCGCTTTCTCCGTCGCGCCCCGGCGAAGGTGAAACTCAAAGAGATAGAAGATATCGAGGAAGGCTTCCCGATACGCCTCGCGCTCGAATGACTCGGCGATCACGCTGTCGAAGAGCCGCTCCGCCTCTTCGAGGTGCCCGAGCGATTCGAGAAGGCGGGCGGCGCAGTAATTGCTCCTCATGCCCGCATCCGCTCGCGCGTGGCCGGCGCGCAAAGACTCCGCGAGGTGGAACGCCTGGAGTGACTGGCCGACCTCGCCCATTTCGATGAGACATTCCGTGCGGATGCTCTCCGCAAGCCAGCGCAGCACGGAGTCATCCGCGGGTAGGAGGGGTAGCGCCTGTTCAGCGAGCGCGAGCGCGCGCTCGGGGTCGCTCTCCACAAGGGTGTGAGCCGTCTGGATCAAGGTGCGGCCAACGAGCGGCCATGCTTTCTCGGCTTCATAGAGCTTCAAGCACTCTTCCAGGATGGCAGCCGCTTTTGTGCGGTTTCCCTGGTCGCCGCAGAGGGATGCCGTTACCGATCGCAACCGGCCCTTCAGGAAGGGATCGCCGGAGCCACGGGCGAGATGCTCGTCCGCCTGCCGGAGCGCGGCTTGCGCATGGTTCCATTCGGCGGCGATGCGGCGAACGTTCGCAACCTCAATCCAGGAGCGCGCCAAGAAGTCTTCAGTGACGGCGGCGGGCTCAGTCATGCCCTCGGCGGCCAGGAGCGCCAGGTGAGTGATGAACTCCGCCTCATCGCGCGAACCTGCGGCGCTCAGCTCGGAGAGGAGCAAATCCGCAAAGGCTCTCGTATGGCACTCGGGCGAGGCAGCTACCCGCGCCTCTTGTTCCCTTCTCGTCTCGCGTCGGATACGGGACCACCGCGCCCGCGCGAGGAGCGGTCCGATGACCTTCTCGTCTTCCGCGAGCGGCATAGGAGTCCGCGCGGCCGGCACTCCTTTCCCGGCAGTGAAGGTCGGCTCGGCGGGCGCGGGGAATTTCCAATGCGCGCGGAGATATTCATCCACCTCTTGGAGCACCCATGCGTCCAAGGATCGCCCTCGCACCGCCTCGATGAGCTTCGCAAAGACGCTCCGGAGCTGCTCATGGAGCACCGTGCCTTGTCGCTCGATCTCGTGGAGGGTTTGAAGGGCGACTTCCTCCGCCCGCTCCGGCGCGCCGCAGCGGACATGAAAACCGCCGATGTAGACGAGATCAAGCAGCGCATCTTTGTGGAGCCCCTCGTGAAGATCGCCAGAGAGCGCCTCTTCGAACATGGCCTCCGCCTCCCGCATGTGGCCAAGCGATTCGAGAAGGCGGGCGGCGGTAAACATCGATCGCAGCTTACCGTTCTGCCGCTGCTGCAACGGCCTCAAGAATTCGGCCTTACCAAAGGCAGAGAGGGCTTCCTCCAGGCGGCCAAGAATGATGAGGCACTCGGCGCGAATGCTCTCCGCAAGCCATCGGAGAGTCGGGTCCTCGGCGGGGATGGAGACCTTGGCCCGGTCGAGGAAGGCAAGGGCGCGCTCCGGGTCGTGGTCCGCGATGCAGTGCGCCATTTGCACGAGCGTGCGGGCCACGAGCGGCCAGTCGCGTTGCTCCTCGTAGATTCTCCGGCATTCTTCGAGGCACACCGTGGCTTTGTCGCGTGCGCCCTGGTCGGTGCGGAGCGAAGCGCTGATAGAGAGCCACCGCGCCTTGATGGAAGGGTTGCCGGTGCCAGCTTCGAGATGTTCACCAGCCCGGCGCAGCGCCGCCTGGGCGTGGGTCCACTCACCGTTTATCCGGCGGACGTTTGCGGCCTCGGCCCAGATCGTCGAGAGGAGGTCGTTCTTGAAGGCCGCCGAGTTGCGCTTGAGGTCCATGCCCTGCACGGCGAGGACCGCAAGGCTCGTGAGCCATTCAGATTCCTCTCTCGTCTGTGGCGAACCAAGGGCGGCAATGAATACCTTGAGGAAGGCGGGAGTGTGGCAGGAGCGAGACCGGATGACCCGTATCTTCTGGGCGCCTTTGGTGAGTCTCCGCAGCTCAGCCAATTCCGCTCTCGCAAGAAGCTGCTCAACCGCCGTCTCTCTCTCGAAGGTGGCGAGTTCAAGGAGGGTCCTGAGCGGCACCTCGCGGGTCGCCGGGTTCGCGTGGTCCCCGAGCAGGCTCTCGGCGAGAGATCGGCAGGCGAGACAGGCAGAGAGATGCGCGGCCACCCGCGCGATCTCAGCCCTCCCCGCTTCGCAGGCGCGAAGCAGATCTTCCTTCGTGACATGCGCCATTTCTGCTTCCTCTACAACACGAACCACTGGCCGGCGATTTTACACGAATGCGAAATACGAGGCTCTGTACATTGGAACACGAGAGGAGAGGCCCAACGGCCTCCCCCCTCAAGAACAGTACCTCCTACCCGTTCGGGTCGAAGCCCGCTCCGTAATCGGCGGTCGGCGCAACGGGAGGAGGTGGAGTCAGCCCCGCGCCGACGACTTGTTTGGTGTGGGAGGACGCGGAGGACGCAAGGAGATAGAGCACGAGCAGAACCAAGCGAAGCATGGTTTCTCCAATCAGGGACAGGTAACCACACGAGCGCCATTGCCCGTGCACGAGGGTGTCCCTACGGCCGAAGTGTCTTCTTCTCTAGGCCGCGGGACAAGCGCATGCTTCACGTAAACGTATTGGAGCCCAAAAGGACAACGATGGAGCACCTTACCGAGCGACTAACAACGCAGTTTTTGTTTGGCCGGGCTACGAGGGACGAGGCGCGGGTCGTTGTGCGACATCTTCTTACGCAATGCCCGCGTTGCGCCCTTAGCGCGGCGCATCCCTCTACGGAGGAAGTGTGTGCTTCTGAGGGGTAGAAGGACAAGTCAACTCATGGAACCAGGCTCTTCTACTTTCATCGCGCGCGAACGTTACTCCCCCTCCTGGCCGGCTCAGCCCGCATCTGGGTCGGCCCCCTTTTTTCCTCTTCTGTGCGTCCCGCTCCCAGAGCCCTAAGGACTACCCATGGAGCACATCTCTCCTGAAGCCGTCGAGAACTTCCTTGCCTGCCGGCTTTCCCGGGAGGAATCCCGCGCCTTCGTGAGGCACCTACTTCGGTGCCCGGCCTGCCCTGCTCTTACCTCAGCAAAGACCTCTGCTGCATCCACTTGCCCAGGGAGGGAGTCTCTTCGGCGGCCGGCCCCCGGGCCGGCCGCCTATTCTTCTGCGTTCCGGCGAGCAATGGAGAGGGTCGCAGAGGTTCTGAGTCTCGATCCCCAGGGGAATGGCATCAGGCCCCGGACCCCCTTGGAATGAGCCCGTCTTGGGAGCAGTGCGGGCGAGCAGGGAGGAACTCATCCCTCCCGGTTCCGCCTACGACTTCCTTGCAGAGGCAATCGAGTCAGTCTCAAACGACAAATGGTTAACCTGCTCCAATCCGGCCGCGCTGTTCATCGCGACTGTGAAGGCGAGACTTCAGGCTGGGGAGTCGTCGAATACAAGGACGTCCCAGCCTGGGAAGCGAACGACGCCAGGAAGAAGGAGCAACAGCAAGAGGAGGTACGGCGCCAAAGGTTGGCCCGAAAGGTAGCGCGGCTGGCGCTTGCCGTCCTGGGCGAGGGCGAGCGAGAGAGTATTGAGCGGGAGACTGGTCTTGCTACAGAGGGCGACCTCAGACGCTGGCTGCGGCGCGCTGCTTACTCTTCATCGTGGCGCGAGTTGATGGGCTCCGTACCGCTTGATGGACTCCGCTTCGTTTCCTATGAGTCGCTTATCCGTCACGCAATAGACAAGCCCGTCCGCTGTTGGTGCGTTGTACTCGACTTCGTGCCGAGTAAGGACGAAGAATACGACTACAACCGAGTTTTGTCTGGCGCTCCGTGGATCGGGGAAGCCGGAAGCGTCCTGATCGGCGTAGTAGATGAACTCCGTAGGCACCGTCGGGCTCTGGTGACATGTCCGTCTGAAAGGGTAGCAAGAGGGTTGGCATCCACCATCAATCACAAGAAGCGACTCGGAGCCCTGGTCTATGGACCAAGGACGCGGGTCACTGAAGGGGAGAACGGATGAGCCTGTTCATATTAATCTCAGAAGAGGAACGTGGATTGGCCGAGATGCTCCCCGTGCTTGGAGCTGATGAGCAAACTTCCTGGGATGACTTGCTCCAGGCGGGAGCGAGACTGAGCAAGGCAATTGGCGGAGCACGACCAGAGGCTCATCATGTTGACTAAAGCCGTTCAGGAGCAACTTGAGGAGAAGGGCGAAGCCGTCCTCGACCTGGACGTGAAGATGGTCACGATCGCCGAGCTGCAAGCCGTGGCAACCGGTTTAGGGCTGGAGGTTGGTCTCCTAGCGGTCCTGAAGCGCCGGAGCGGCCAGCCTCCTCCCGTCGTAGAACCTTTTGACCGAGAGCTGATCGGCGCGATTGAAGCCCTCGGAGGGACGGCGAGCACGGGACAGCTTGCCGCTCAGCTAGGTCGAGCGGCGGTGCCCGTCAGAAGGCGCCTTCAGGTGCTCGTCCGTTTCGGACGCCTGAAGCAGACAGGAGAAAGAGGAGGGGCTCGATACTCCCTTCCAGGGACAAAGCAGGACTGACCCGCCCTGAGAACGCCAGGGATCATCGTGGTCCTCTTCACGAGGACCAGGGTGCGAATAGTGAGGCGGAGAATTGAGAAGAAACCGCCGCAAGCGATTCCCGTTCCGCCCCTTTGCGGCTTGGAATGCCCGAGCGCAGAGGAGATGGCGGAGTACATCGACGGGCGACTCTCAGGATACAGGCGCATCGTGATTGATGAGCACCTTTGTGATTGCGTCGCCTGTTTTGAAATGTACCTGAGTGTTCTTCGCTTTCAACTTGAAGGGGAGAAGGAATTTTGAGTGAACCGAGTGAGACGGAGAAGAGAGAGGCGGCTTTCTTTTGGGTAGTAAACGTGACAGGCTCCATGGCGAGAAGCGAAGTGGGAGCGAGCGGTACTCTAGGACTGCTCGCAGCGAGTTATCTCCTGGGCGTAGAGAAAGACTGCTATCAGGCGCTCTTGGAAATCTCTGTGCCCGTATCGTCAAAGGGTGGCATTGACCTAGTTCGTAAGACTGAGATTCGTCCCGTCAGAGGCTGGCTCCTACGAAAAAGACGATTGAGGACAGTTGCCACGATCCTATCGTGCTTACCTGTCTTCGATCACCTCGGAAGCGAGGAAATGATTGGAATGCTAACGTTGCTCGCCACCTTGGCTCCGGACGGATCGACGAATGAGCTTCACCAAATCGTGGAACCTATTGTTATAGCTGCTGCCAAGAGGCCCGACTCGTGGGCACTACTAGAGAGGGTCTGGCCCGAACTTTGCCGCCTGATAGAGGAAGCCGATGCCGTCACCAAGGAAGGGAAATCATGGTGAAAATGGGAAGCTGCATCGCAGTTCTTCGGATCGTGCGCCCACAATGTCTGCGCTCTAGGTCCGGCCCGCCCCCTCCCACCCGCCGCCCAGGAAAGCCATCGCCGTCTCGACGAAACGCCCGGCCAACTCCCCGAAGATGGGGCCGTGCCCGCCGTTCGGCACCACCCAGAGGTACGAGCCCGGGATCGCAGCGTACATCTCCAACGCCAAGTGGACGGGATACAACGGATCGCGGTCGCCGTGCACGATCAGGGTGCGGGCCTGGATGGTCGCCAAGTGCGGCGGCGTGAAGCTCATGTCCTCATAGGAGTCCTTGAGCGCGTTCATCTGCGTCCAGAGCTTGCGGATCTGCTCGTCGCCGTGCTTGTGCCACAGCCGCATCTGTTGCCATTCGGCCTCGCTGCGATTCTCCGGGGTCAACTGGCGCATGGCCTCGCGGGCCGGCGCTGGAAAGTAGGGCGTCGCGCTGACCAGCACCATCGCCTCGACCCGGCCCGGCTGCTGTGTCGCGACGTGAAGCAGCGTCTTGGCGCCAAGGCTCAAGCCGATCGCCTTGAAGCGATCGATGCCCAGATGGTCCAGCAGCCCGTAAACATCCTTGGCCACCTGCCGGAAGGAAAGCTCCGGCAATGGATTGGTCGACCTTCCGTGGCCGCGCAGGTCCGGAACGATCAACTGGAATCCCGGCGGGGGATCTTTGAAGATCAGCTCCCAGTTCGCGCCGATCCCTCCCCCGCCATGCAGCAGCACCAGCGGCTCGCCTTCGCCGCGGGCCTCGTAGTACATCTCGATGTCGTTGACGGCGACGGTCGTCATCGCCCGAAGACCTCCTGAAACCGCCGCACTCCCCGGCTGCTGCCGCAGACGTAGACGGCGTCTTCGGATTGGAAACGAAAATCGGCGCCGAATTCCACCAGCACGTCCTCGCCGCGCTCGACGGCCACGACCGAGGTGCCGGTGCGCTCGCGGACGGCCATCTCCGCGGGGTGGCGGCCGGCGAGGCGGCCGGCCGTGACCTTCAAGACCTTGAGCTGCGGGTCGACCGACACTGCCTCCTGCCCCAGGAGCTTCTGCGCCAGGATCTGCCCGGAAACCTGACTGATGGAGAGGGCGAAGTCGGCGCCGGCGCGGTGGATGCGCTCCACGTTCTCCGCCTGGTTGACGCGGGCGATGACCGGCACCTCGGGAACCAGGTCCTTGAGGATCACGGTGGCGAAGAGGGTGGCGGCGTCCGTGTCCAGCGCCAGGATCACGGCCTGGGCGGTCTTGACGCCGGCCTGCTCCAGCACCCGCGCATCGAGCACGTCGCCCACCTGGTCCACCTCGGCGCCGGCGTGGCGATCGATCAGCCGGACCTCTTCTCCCACGGCGCGCAGGACCTCGGCCACCTTGCGCCCCACCTCGCCGCCACCGCCGATGACGAAGGGCCCTTCATGGCGCAGGGTGACGGCGCCGCCGGCCAGGTCCCGCAGGCGGTTGACATTGGCGTGGCTCCCCAGGACCACGAGGATGCCGCCCGGCTCCAACCGCAACCCGGCGCCGGAGGGCACCTCGAGCTCGCCGCCGACCCACTGGCCGATCACCGTGGCGCCCGTGCGGGTGGCGATGGCCGTTTCATTCAGAGTGTGGCCGGCGAGAGGGCTGCCGGGCTGTACCCGGATTTCCGCCACTTCGAGGTGGCGCCCAAGCTGCTGGACGCCGCCCAGCGGGCTGATCCGCACCGAGGCACGGGCGGCCAGGGCGGCTCCCAGGATGTGGCGCGGGGTGTAGACCGCCGTGGCGCCGGCGAGCATCATGGGCCGGCGGTGGAGCGGCTCCTCGACGAGCGCCAGGACGGGACCGCGATAGCCGAGCTGCCGGGCCGCGAGGACGACGGCGGCGTTCTCGTCGTCGGTGCCGTTGGCGATCAGCGCCCGGGCGCGCAGGAGGTGCACGGTCTCCAAGCCGTCGTCCGTCAGGCCGCCGAGGACCACCCGCTGGCCGCGGTCGAAGAGGCGGCGTGCCACCCCTTCGTCGGGCTCCAGCACCAGCGAGGGCACGCCGGCTCCGGCGAGCTCGACGAGCAGAGTCTCGACCGCCGGGCCGTAGCGGAAGAGGACCGCGTGGTCCGCGAGGCCCGCCTCGGCCTGCTTCGGCAGGCGGGTCTCGAAGCGCTCTTCCAGGAAGGGAATGAGGAAGATGGGGAAGATCAGGAAGACCAGGAAGACGCCCAGGAACTGCACCGCCACCACCAGCAGAACCATCAACGGATGGCTCCAGTGAGCGTCGTAGCCGTAACCCGTGGTGCTCAACGACTCTGCGGCCCACTCCAGGCTTTCCCAGAAAGTGCGGTGCTTCCCCTCCAGCACGGCCATGCCGCACATGTAGAGGACGGCCGAGACCACGAGCGTGAGGACGAGGCCCAGGAGAAGGTAGAGAAGTCGCTTTCGGGAGCGGCGCACCGGGGGATTGTATCCCCCGGAAACTAATACGGCATGTCGTCCTCATCGAGCCCGAAATGGTGCCCGAGCTCGTGGACGACGGTGTCGCGGACTTCGCGGATCACCTGCCGGCGATTGTCGCAATGGCGCAGGATGGGGCCGCGGTAGATGATGACCCGGTCCGGCATGGCGGCCTGGTAGAAGGAGTCCCGGTCCGCCAGGGGAACTCCCTGGTAGAGGCCGAACAGCTCCTCGTCCGGCTCCATCTCCAGGGCCTCCAGATCCTCCGGGTCGGGCTCCTCCTCGACGAGGACCGCCACGTTCTCCAACAGCTCGGCGAACTCCTCGGGCAGTCCTTCCAGGGCGTGCTCGACCAGGGCTTCGAACTCCTCGGGCGGGACGCGCATGAGGATAGGGTAAACCCAGTGCCCCATGGGCGCTAACTTCACGTGTCTCAGAGGCCCCCGCCCGAGACCCTCATCACCCCGGCCCTCTTCTCCCGCCCCCTCCCACCCCCCACGCCGGGAGAAGAGGGAGAAAGGCAAGAAAGGACGCAGAGGACAGCAAGGACACCAGGGACGACCCGCAAGACCGCCCCAACCGGGACCCCTCTCCCGGTGAGGGGGGTGGGAGGGGGCGGGAGAGGGG
>JBAPYB010000425.1:0-1885 GCA_049284515.1 Thermoanaerobaculia bacterium | reverse complement strand
GGCCACGCCCGCCGTCACGGCGGCGGCGGCTCCCGCTTCCACCACCGGGGCGGCGCCGGGCGAGACGTTCTCCTGCAAAGGGACTATGGCGGCGCCGCCCCCGTCCTGGTGCGAGCCGGTGCGGCTGCTGGGCGACTTCCTGGGCCGGCCGCCGCGGGAGAAGGGGGAGCGGGAGAAGCTGGCCTCCGACCTGGTGCAGGCGGCGCGGCAGCAGGGCTACGACCTGCGCTTCCTGGTGGCCCTGGTGCCGGCGCCGCCGGACCCGCGGCTGGACCAGGCCCTGGAGGCCATCCAGCGCGGCTTCGCCCAGTCCGAGTACCTGGCGGACCGCGTCTGGCTGCCGTGGACGAGCGAAGGCGCCAATCGCCTCGGCGGCGCCGCCCAGGTGGCGCCGGGCCTGCTGCTGTTCCGCCGCACGGACGCGGAGGGCGCCCGCAGCCTGGCGCTCGTCCTGCTGGTGGGAGAGACGCCCAAGGCCGGCCTCCAGAAGGCCGCCTTCCGCGAGGCGCTGGACCTCGTCGCCGATCTGCAGGGCGCGGCCAGCGATCCCACGGTGGCGCTGCTCGGCCCGTCGTTCTCCGGCTCGGTCGAGTCGCTGCGCCTGTCGCTCCTCGCCTGGAAGGAATGGGAAGGCGAGCACCAGCGGCGGCCGTCGCTAGCCTTCACCGCCGCCACCGGGAGCGCCACGGCCGGGGGGAAGGACGTGGAAGAGCCGCTGGCGAACCTGGGCGTGCCCCTCTGCCGGACCGTGCTGCCCGACGACAACCTGCGCGAGCTGACGCTGGGCTTCCTGCGCGAAAAGATGGGCTGGGACGAGAGCCGGATCGCCCTGCTCGTCGAAGCGGACACGGCCTACGGCCGCAGCGTGCTGGAGTCGGAGGAGGCCGAGCACGCGGAGACGGGCCAGAAGAAGAGCGCGCAGAAGGCCAAAACGCAGAAGGCCAAGACGCAGGAGGGCTCCGAGGAGGAGCCACACGCGCCGCTGGTCATGGTGCCGTTCCCCAGCCACATCTCCGAGCTGCGGACGGCGACGGAAAAGGAGAAGGCGGCGCAGGCCAAGGCCCAGGGCGCGCAGCCCGGTGCGCAACTCGCCACGCGCAGCGATTCGACCGTGCTGGAGCTGGACCTCACCGATCCGGGCCAGCCGGCCGACCTGGTGCCGACCTTCACCTCGGACCTCACCGTCCCCACCAACGAGCTGGTGCTGGAGAACCTGCTGCGGGGGCTCTCCCGCGAAGGCATCCGCTACGTCGGCATCCTGGCGACGGACGTCAAGGACAAGCTGTTCCTGGCCGAGCAGGTGCGGGCGCGGGTGCCCGACGCCGTCCTCTTCACCTTCGACAACGGCCTCCTCTACGCCCACCCCAACTACGCCCAGACCATGGACGGCCTGCTGGTCTTCTCCAGCGCGCCGCTGCTCGGCGAGGGATCGCCCTGGCAGCCGGTTTCGCTCTCGCCCGTGGCCGGCCGCATGCGCCGGCAGTTCGGCAGCGAGTTGCAGCAGGGGATCTACGAGGCCGTGCGCTACCTGCTGGGCGCCCAGGCCGTGCGCCCGCGGGCCTGGATCATGGCGGTGGGCAACGGCTCGCTGTGGCCCGTGGCGCGCCTGCGGGTCTCGCTGCCGGACGAGCCGGTCCATCTCTGCGGCGACCGGCCGGCGGACGCCGGCTCCGAGGAGAGCCGCCAGGTCGAGGGGAACGGCTTCGCCGGCAAGGACGACCTCGAGATCCTGCTGGTGGCCGTGCTGCTGGTGGCCTTCGCCTGGCGGCTCAGCCGGGCGGCGCTCCTGGAGCGCGTCGAGGGCGACCACCTGGAGCGCGAGGCCGGGACCCGCATGCTGCTGGTCGCCGGCACCGTGCTCCTGGCCCTCGCCGCCGGCCTGCTG
>JBAPYB010000424.1:0-2286 GCA_049284515.1 Thermoanaerobaculia bacterium | reverse complement strand
GCGTTGGCGGGCGGCCCGGCGTCCGGCAGCTCGGCGGTGTCCGCCAGGCTGTGCACCTTGCGCGGCGCGCGGGCCACCCGCGCCATGCGGGCGGCGCGGTCGAAGAGGTCGATCTCTGCCCGCACCGCCGGCGCCGAGAGGGGCGTGAGCTTCGAATTCTCATGGAACAGCTCGCACAGCATCGAGCCGTCGCTCAGCGCGCCGGCGCGGCCCGTGCGCGCCAGTCTCTTGAAGTGCCTGGCTTCGAAGCGGATCATGCGGCCTCGCCCTTCATGGAAACGGATGCGGCAGCGGGTTGAGCTGCGCCAGGGGATCGCGGTCGCGCGCCACCCAGCCGAGCTGCCAGGGGACCTCGCGCAACCGCGCGACACCCAGGTAGGGCAGTGAATGGTCGCCGTGCAGGGGGATGAGCCCCGGCACCAGGACGCGAACCACCGAGAAACCGGTCTCGCGCAGATCGGGAGTGGTGAGATCGACCACGACCACCTCATGACCTGCCCGCCCGAGGAGATCGACGCAGCGCTCGACGTCGCCCTTCACCCGGCCCGTGGCGCCGTTGGGCAGCGAAGAGAGGAGACCCTCTGGGGCAGAGTCGTAGAAGGCGAAGGCCTCAGCAGCCATTTTGGGGTTTTTATTGTAGAGCATCAGGTGGTCGTCGAAGGAGGTCAGGTCCGAGAAATCCTCTTTCGCCGCCCAGTCCTTGTCCTGGGCCCTCAGCACCCTGAGATAGGACAATCCCTGGCCGAGCTCGAGCAGGCTCTTGCGGACGGCATCCCGCGGGTTCAACCTCGCGGCGGCGCCGACGCAGAGCGCGGGGCCGAACTCCGCCGGCCGGCGCAGCACCGCCAGCACGGAGGTGATGGGGAGGTCGAACGTGAGATCGAAGAGCTCGAGGCTCACCTCCGCGCGGTCCATGGCGAAGGCGGCGAGCATCCTGGCCCGCAGCTCGGCGTCGTCCACCCGCACCTTGCCCCGGACCTGGCGGAAGAGCCAACTGAGCGCGAAGGCGTCGCGCTCGAGGATCTCGTACAGACCCGAGAGGATCGCCGCTTCCCGCGTCAGGCCGGCGGCGAGGCCGGTCGAGGCGTTGGAGCCGATGACGGCCTCGCCGGGGCCGTCGTCGTAGCCCAGGTAGACCAGGGGCGCCGGGACGAGCCGCGCCCGGTCGTGGGTGAGCGACCACCCCCACACCCAGCGCAGCCGCGAGTCGTCGTCGAAGAAGGCGAGCCCCCCGCGCCGTTGCTCCACCTGCTCGCGCGAGTGCAGCCGCAGCAGGCCGGGCGGCACGGCCGGCTCTCCCAGGTCGCGGAAGGCGGCGAGGATCATCCGCGACTTGTCGTAGAACAGCATGCTGTAGCGCTCGACGGCCTCGCCGATCGCCGAGGCCAGGCTCGCCTCCAGCGTCTCGCCGGCTCCCCCTGCCTTGCCCGGGTTGGAGATGCGTTGCGAGAAGGAGAGCTGGGAGGTGACCGTACCCGCCGAGAAAATCGCCGGATCCTGCGCGTAGACGACGCCCGGCCCGACCGCCCGGATGATGCCGACCCGGCGCGACATCAGGCGGCTGGCCCGGCGCAGGGTCTCGCGGGCGTCCGTGGCGGCGACCTCTCCCACGACCACGCGGAGGTCCTCCGGCACCTCGAGCGCTGCGGCGGCGGCCGCCGTCATGCCGTCTCCCCCTCCTGCCAGGGGAAGGTGGGGGGTGCGTCCGCGGGCCGTTCGAGATGCGGCACGCGCAGCACGTCGTGGATCTCGGTGACCCAGGTGCCGAAATGGACCGTCAGGAAACGGCCCGCGAGCTGCGGCACCGCGAAACCCGAGAGGAGCTTGACCGCCTCCGCCGCCGCAATGCCCGCGAGCACCAGGAAATTGGGTTCGAGCCCACCGCCGCCCGCCGGCGGCCGCCCGCTCTCGCGCACGAAGTCGCCGAGCGACCGGTAGTCCTCGACGTGCGGCAGATTGGCCTGCAAGCGCGCCTCCAGGCTGAGATAGGAAGCGGTGTCGAAAGGCACGAACAGCGGGCCGACCCACCCCTCCTCGGCGGAGAGGCAGCGCACCAGCAGCCAGGGGACGCGCGTGCGCCTGCTGAACTCGTCCATCGCCTCGAGCAGCACCGGATCGTGCGCCTGCTGGGCCACCACGATCAACTGCGGCAACCCGGAGCCGCGCGCCAGCGCGTCGCGCCAGAGGTGAGCGCGCAGCGCCGGCGGGCCGCCCACGGGTTGCAGGAAGACCATCCCGCCCTCGCCGTCCAGCTCGTCGGCCGGCGGCGGTTCCGCCGGCAGGATC
>JBAPYB010000423.1:0-5204 GCA_049284515.1 Thermoanaerobaculia bacterium | reverse complement strand
GGTCGGGGGCCAGCACCGGCACGGGCGCGGCCCGCCGCGTGTTGCTCTCGTCGATCACCCAGCGCCCCTCGGGCATGTCGCCGCCGCTCGCGAGCGTCGCCGCCACCCGCACCATCTGGAGCGGCGTCGCCACCACCTGGCCCTGGCCGTAGGAGGCCTGGGGCATGTCTTTCTTGAGCCGCTCGGCCGTGCTCGGCTTGGCGACGGAGATCCCGAGCTTTTTCGCCGTTTCGAGCAGCGCCTCCGGCCCTACTTCGTACGTGCCGAGCTGGGCGAAGAAGGCGTTGCAGGAGACCACGAGACCCTTGTTGAGGTTCACCTGGCCGTGCGGCGCGCGGTCCGTGGGATCGTCGCGGATCGCCTTGCCGTAACCGTGCACGTAGTTGCCCACCCGGCCTTCGGCGAGCTGCTTGCACTCGAAGGTCTTGGCGGCGAGCCCCGGGTCTTTGCGCAGCGCCGCCATGGCGGTGACCACCTTGAAAGTCGAGCCGGGCGGATAGATGCCGTAGCGCGCCCGGTCGATCAGCTCGCTCGCGGCTTGCCCGCCGTCATCGTCTCCGGTCGTCGCGGCCACCGGCACCGGCAGCCGCTTCGGCCACGGGTAGCTCGCCGAGGCCAGGAGCTCGCCCGTGGCGGCGTCCATCACCACCGCCGCGCCGCCGAAGCCCGCCTGCCGGGCGTAGCGCTCCAGCACGTCGGCCGCCTTGAGCTGCAGCCGCACGTCGATGGCCAGCCGCAGAGATCGATTGCGGTCGAGGATGCGCCGCACCGGCGCATAGTCCGGCCGCCAGCGGTAGCGCAGCAGGGGGATCAGCTCGCCGTAGTCGAGCTGGATCTCCCGCGTCGTGCTGCCGTCCGGCTGCTTGACCTCCACCACGCCCGCGAAGTCGTCGTAGCCCTGGAGGCGGATGCGCGAATCGCGCTCGGCGTACGAGGTGTTGGGCGCGCCCCAGTTCACCCGGTTGTTGAGGTCGCCCAGCAGGTGGAACGTCTTGCCGCCGAACGGGTAGTAGCGCAACCCCTTCTCCGGTTTCAGCGGGGCCGGCGGGAGGGTGGCGCCCAGCCGCTCCAGGATGGCGCGGCCCTGCTCCAGCTCGGCCGCGTCGCTGGTCGCGAGCAGCACGCCGTTGCGGTCCACGATGCTGCCGCGAGGGATGCTCTGGGCAATGTCCACCAGGCGGGGGTTGTACTCGTAGCGGCGCTTGAGATCGCCCTGCACGGTCAGGGCGCCGCGGGCGAGGTAGTGGTCGGCCGAGACCACCTGCACGTAGGCCGCCTTGGCCACGATGGCGAGGAGCACGGCGCTCAAGGCGATGGCCGTCCACTTCGCCGGTCCCTGGAAACGCCGCGACGAGCCCGGCTCTCCCGGATGGGCGGAGACGGCGGCCAGCATGCCGAGGATGAGGAAGTTGGCGAACATCGCCGAGCGCCCCGAGCTGAGGAACGGCGAGACGACGCCCGACAGCGGCAGCACGCCCACGATGCCGCCGGCGATGAGCAGGATCTGGAGGGCCACCAGGATGCTGAGCCCGAGAGCCAGGAAGAAGCTGTAGACCCCCTGCGCCCGATAGGCGGCGCGGAAGCCGCGCACCAGGAGGACGACGTAGAGGGTCACCACCGCCAGCAGGCCGAGGAACCCGAGCTCCTCGCCCACCGCCGAGAGCACGAGGTCGGTGTGGACGGCGGGCACGCGCTGCGGCTGGCCCAGCCCCAGGCCGGTGCCGGAGAGGGCGCCGCCCGCCATGGCCCACAGCGACTGCGCCAGGTGGTCGCCGCCGCGGAAGGAGTTGTCCCAGGGCGACATCCACATTTCGAGCCGGCCGGTCACCGTCTGGGGAAAGCCGAGCCGGAAGCCGATCCAGAAGGCGACGACGATCGCCGCCAGGCCCGCCACTGCCATCCAGGCCTGGCCGCGGGCGATGCAGTAGAGGCTGAGGAACAGGATGGCGAGGACGAGCGCCGGCCCGAGGTCCCGCTGCAGGAAGAAGAACGCCAGCACCAGGCCGATGGCGAGGACGGGCGGCGCGAAGTATTCGAGCTTGGGAATGCCCAGCCGGGCGAGAGAGCCCGGCAGGCTGCGCGTCTCCGGCAGCTCGCGCAGGAACTCCCAGCGGTCGAAGAAATAGCCGGCGAGGAAGAGGACGACGAGGATCTTGATCGCCTCCACCGGCTGGAAGCCCAGCAGGTTCACCTTGGCGTCGCTGCCCTCCGGGCCGCTGCCGAAGAGGATGAGGACCACGGAAAGGAAGAACGCGGCAAAGAGCGGCAGAAAGCTCATGCGCCGCAGCGGCGAGCGCTCGTAGTCGATCAGGCTGCCGGCGGCGAACAGGACGCAGCCGCCCACCACGCCCTGAATGAAGGTCAGGTAGAGCGGCAGGTCGCGCAGCGGATCGCGCACGCTGGTCATCACCGCCAGCCCCAGCCCGGTGAGCAGCAGGGCAATGGGCAGCAGCAATGGATCGCCCTGGAAGCGCCGGAAGCGCCAGACGGCGTGGACGGCGGCGAAGGACAGGAAGAAGAGGGCGGTCCACGACCAGAAGGACGAGCGGAACCGGCGCGGGGTCCGCACCACCAACTGCGGCTTGACCTTGCGGAGCTGGGCGAGGGTGAAGAGGCTGAGCGAGGGGACCGCGTCGCCCGTCCGCTGCTTCGCCGCCGCCAGCCGGTCGCGGAAGCCGGAAAGCCGGCGGTCGCCCGCGATCTCCGAGGCGGCGACGCGGATGCGCGCCAGCTCGCCGACGTTGGGAATCGTCCCCAGGTGGGCCCGCTTCCAGATCTCCTGGGCCACGAACGACCGCTCGGCCGAGCTGTCGAAGGCGTCGAGCACGGGCAGGAGCTGGTCCGCCGCGCGCAGGGAGTTGAGATCGACCACCTCACCCGCGGTGAGCTTCTGCTCGAAGCCGCCGAGCGGATTGACCGTCGCGAAGTAGACCAGGATCAGGCCGAGGAGGACGATGAGCCCGGCGGCGGCGAGCAGGACAGCCTCCAGGTTGCGGGCCGGGGCGCCGGGCATCCCGGGCATTCCCGGCATGCGGAAGCCGCCCCCCGCCGGGGAGACGGCGCGGCGCTGGCGATCGGCGGCCGTGCTGCGGGTCACCGGCATGCGTGTATGGCCCCGCTCACGGCGGCGTTCCCATTTCCGACAACCGTTCGTCGATCAGCTCCATCTGGGCCTCGACGGCGGCGCGGTTCGCCTTGGCCTCGGCATAGGGGGTGATCTCGCGGTAGAGGTCCACGGCCTGCGCGTAATGGTCCTTGGCGTTGGCAAGTAGATCCCGCTCCTGCTCGGTCCCCCGCGCCGCCGCGGCCTGCGCCTGGAATTGCTGGCCCTGGAGGCGGTGAGCGTCCGCCAGCATGGCCCTTTCCCGCCGCCCCCACGGATAGTTCCGGCGCGAGAGTTGGTCCAGAACCTCCTCCAGCTTCGGCAGGTCGGCCTGCTCGTAGGAGTAAACCCGGGCGAGGCCGAGGTAGGGGTCCGGCCACTCGGGCGCCAGCTTCGCCGCCTCCTCGAGCTCGTAGACCGCGTCCTGCAGCTTCTCCTGCGCCTCCTTGCGCTTCCCCTGGGCGCGCAGGCCCTGCGATTCGATGCGATCGAGGTGGCCTTGAGCGTAGAGCATCTTGGCCCGCGCCGACTTGTCGCTGTAGTCGACGTCCACCGCCTCCTTGAGCCGGTCGTGCGCCTTCTGCCAGCCGGGCTTGGTGGTCGACGGCGAATCCCCCCGATAGGTCGCCAGGATGCGGTCCGCCGACTTGACCAGCGACTCCTTGAGATCCTGGCGCACGGACGAGAGGCCCGAGCCCGGCAGGCCGAACGGCGCGATGCGGTGATAGCGCGTCCACAGGCCGTCGAGGTCGGGCGAGGATTCGGTCGCGAGATCGTGGCGGATGTCGTTCGCCTCGCTGCGCACCCACATCTGGGAGGCGAGGCCGACGACGGCCGCGAGCAGGACGACGGTGAGCTGCACCGGCCAGCGCGGCAGCTTCGAAGGCGGCGGAGCAGGGGGGGGCTCGGCCGAGGGAACCTCCAGGGCCGCTGCCGGCGCTTCGAGAGGAGAGATCGGTCCGATCGGACGGATCGGTCCCATCGGTCCGATGTCTCCGATCGTTCGCCGGGTCTCCGGCGAGCGGAACGAGCCCGAGTCGTCGAGCGGCATCCTCGTGCGGCGGGTGGCGTTCAGGTCCTCCCGGGCGTCGGCCAGCTCGTGCCGCACCGCCTCGCTCGGCAGCGGCTTGCCCTCGCTCCAGGCGGCGAGGTCCGCGCCCATCTCCGCCGCCGTGGCGTAGCGCCGGGCGACGTTGGAATCCAGGCTGCGCTCGATGATCCGCCGCAGACCGGGGGAGACGTCCGGCGGCAGCGGCTCCGGCGGTTGTCCGGAGCGGATCTTTCCCTCGACCTCCTCCGGATCGCCGCCGTCGAACGGCGAATAGCCCGCCACCATCAGGTAGAGGACGACGCCCAGCGCCCAGAGGTCGGAGTGGCGGTCGACGCCGCCGCGGTCCAGACGCTCCGGCGGCGTGTAGGGCAGGCTGCCGAAGAGGTTTACGGTGAACCGCCGGGTCTGCGAGAGGTGCTTGGCGATGCCGAAGTCCAGCACCCGCACGCGGTCGCCCTCCTGGAGGCGGATGTTCTCCGGCTTGATGTCGCCGTGGACGATGCCGTAGACCTTGCGGCCGCCGATCTCCGCCGAGAACTGGTGGCAGGTCTCCAGCATGGCGCAGAGCTGCACGGCGATGCCAGCCGCCCGGTCCGGGTCCAGGGCGCCGCGCGAGAGCACCTGCGACAGGTCGGTGCCGGCCACGTACTCCATGTCCACCCAGAAGAAGTCGCCGTCCTGCCCCCACTCGTAGACCGCCGCCACCTGCGGCGCCACGCGGCAGAGCTGTTCCTGGAGGGAGACGCCGTTCTTCTCGGCCTGGAGCATCTCCGGATCGGCGCGGTTGGACCGCACCACCTTGAGCGCGACCTCGCGGCCGGCGTCCGGATCCCACGCCAGGTAGACGTCGCCGATCGCGCCGCGACCGAGGAAATCGCGCAGCTCGAACCGGCCGACCTGGTGGGCTGCGAGCATCGTCACGGGTTCCGCCGCGCTCCCGACGGGCGAGGTCGAGCGGGTGGCGAAGCCGGCGAGCCCGCGGGAGACGGCGCCGCCGCGCGTATCGCTTCGGCCCGCGAGGCGCCGCCGAAGGAATTCCAGGCCAGGACC
>JBAPYB010000422.1:0-17293 GCA_049284515.1 Thermoanaerobaculia bacterium | reverse complement strand
ACCGCCCTCCCCCCGACCGGGAGAGGGGAACCCGGTTGGAGCCGGGGTGATGAGGGTCTCCCCACCCTCCTGCGCTCCGCCTTCCACCTCACCGCCTTCCGCCCCTACCAGGAGGCCGTCTGCCGGGCGGTGACCGGCGGCAGGGACGTCCTCCTGGTGATGCCCACCGGCGCCGGCAAGTCGCTGTGCTACCAGCTCCCCGGCCTCGCCCGGGGGGGTACGACGCTGGTGGTTTCGCCGCTCATCGCCCTCATGGAAGACCAGGTCGCCAAGCTTCGCGAGCTGGGCCTCAGGGCCGAGCGCATCCACTCAGGGCGCGAGCGGTCGGCGTCGCGGCAGGCGTGCGTGGACTATCTGGCGGGCCGGCTCGACTATCTCTTCATCGCCCCCGAACGCCTCTCCGTGCCCGGCTTCCCTGAGATGCTCGCCAAGCGCACGCCAGCTCTCATCGCGGTCGACGAAGCGCACTGCATCTCCCAGTGGGGGCACGACTTCCGGCCCGACTACCGGCTGTTGGGCGGCCGCCTGCCGCTGCTCCGGCCGGCGCCGGTCATCGCCCTGACGGCCACCGCCACGCCGCTCGTGCAGGACGACATCGCCGCCCAACTCGGCCTCGCCCGCGAAGAGCGCTTCATCCACGGCTTCCGGCGCACCAACATCGCCGTCGAAGTGGTGGAGCTGCTCCCCTCGGATCGTGCCGAGACCGTCCGCCGCCTGCTGGCCGATCCGGAGCGCCGGCCGGCCATCGTCTACGCGCCCACCCGCAAGGAGGCGGACCTCCTCGGCACCCTGCTGCACGGCGATTTCCCCGCCGCCACCTACCACGCGGGCATGACCACCTACGAGCGCGACCGCGTGCAGACGGGCTTCCTCTCCGGCCGCCTGGAGGTCATCGTCGCCACCATCGCCTTCGGCATGGGCGTCGACAAGGCGAACATCCGCACCGTCATCCACACCGGCCTGCCAGGGAGCGTCGAAGGCTACTACCAGGAGATCGGCCGCGCCGGCCGCGACGGCCTGCCCTCGCGCGCCATCCTCCTCTACTCCTACAACGACCGCCGCAGCCACGAGTGGTTCCACAATCGGGATTATCCTGAAGTGGCCGAGCTCGACCGCATCTTCCGCGCCCTCGTCGCGCAGTCGCAGGTGGACGGCCAGATTCGCAAGCGATTGGGGATGGACGAGGAGCTCTTCGAGCGCGCCCTGGAAAAATTGTGGATCCATGGCGGCGCCCTGGTGGACGCGGACGGCAACGTCGCCCTCGGCGCCACCGCGGCCAGCGCCTGGCAGCGGGCCTACGTCGCCCAGCGCGACCACAAGCTCGAACAGCTCGAAAAAATGGTGCGCTACGCCGAGTCCCACGGCTGCCGCATGCTCCACCTCGTGCGCCACTTCGGCGACCAGGAGGATTCCGGCGAGCCGTGCGGCCTGTGCGACATCTGCGCGCCCGACGACTGCGTGGTCCGCCGCTTCCGCGAGCCCAACCCCCTGGAGCGGGAGCTGCTGGTGAAGGTTCTCAAGACCCTGCGCCGCCGCGACGGCCAGACCACCGGCCAGCTCTACAAAGAGACCTGCCCGGACGATCTCTCCGATCGCAAGTCCTTCGAGCACCTATTGGGCGGCATGGTCCGCGCCGGTCTGCTCAAGCTCCAGGAGGACGCCTTCGAAAAAGACGGCAAAACCATCCGTTTCCAGCGCGCCGTTCTCACACCAGCGGGCTACGACGGCGATCCGGCGGCCCTCGGCCGGTTGGAGATGGCGCAGGAGATGCCCAGGACGCGGAAGAAGCGGCAACGTCCGGACAAGGGAGAGCCCCGCGCCGTGCGCGAGCGCCTGGCGAAGGCCGCCCGGGAAGGCACCGCCCCGGCCGCTGCGGCACCCGGGCTCGTCTCTCCCCAACTCGTCGAAGCCCTCAAGGTCTGGCGCCGGGCCGAGGCCAAACGCCGCCGCGTCCCCGCCTTCCGCATCCTCACCGACCGCGCCCTCCACGCCATCGCCCTCAACCTGCCGCGAAGCGAGGCCGACCTGCTCAACGTCCCCGGCATCGGGCCGACGATCGTGCAGAAATACGGGCAGGTGATTCTGGGGATCGTGATCGTAGGGCAGGGGTAGGACTTGGGACAAGGCGATGAAAGCTCAGCCATGCGAGTAGATCCTGGTAGGATTGCTCCGTGATCCGGGCCGTTGTCGATACGAACGTGTTGTTCGAAGGGCTGACGCGGCTGGGAGAGGACCCAAGCCATGAGCCAGCTCACCCTCGATCTGCCTGAGTCCCTGCGCATCGAGTTGGAGCGTCAAGCCGAACGGGAAGGCGTGACCCTTCAGCACTACATCGTCTATTCGTTGACCCGCTTTGTGACAGCCGCTGACCTGGTCTCCCAGAGGGTGACGTTCGAGGAAATGGCGACCCGCTACCCACAAGATCAAGCCGAGACTGCTCTACGGGATTTGTTGTCCTCTCGTCGATCCGCCTAGAGAGCCGCACCTACACGAAGCAAGTTAGCGCCTATGGGGGGTGAGAGCTCGGGCGGGGGGAGTCCCTCGGTCTGTGATTTCTACCGTTCCACCACCGTAACCAGCAGCGGCGAACGGAACATGGCCACGGGAGAGATCACCGTCTCTTCGAGCGGGATGCGATCGCCGTAGCGCTCGCGCAGCTTGGCGCGGACGGCCGGGTCGTCGAGGTTGAAATCCTTGAGGCGTTGGAGCTCGCCGATGCGCAGGCCCAGGGCGCGATCGTAAAGTTTCCACACCAGCTCCGAGCAATACATCCGGTCGTCCGACCAGCCTCACTCCACCATCGTCGCGGTGACGACCGGAGGCCACGGGAAAGCCACGGTGGTCCGCCGCGAGTCGAAGGCGCCCGAGCTGGCAAGAGCGGTGGTCTGCGGCTCCGGCGACCAGAGAAGCACCTCGACAGGCCGGGGAGGAAGGCCCTGCAACGTCACCAAGCCGCGGGCATCTCCCGAGGGCTGAGCGCTGAAGGCCCATTGCAGCAAGAGGCCGGTCCAGGGCACCCCGTCTACCCACACCTCCAGCCTCGCCCAGGCGCCCGGGTCGCCGTTCTCCTTGCGCGCCGCGAGGGTCAGCGCCGGCCCGGCGGACTCGAGATGGATCGAATCCGCCTCCCCATCCCAGGAGACGAACCCGCTTGCGGCTCCCGGAGCCCGCACCAGAATCGGTCCATTAGCCGCGTTGTCCGGAAGCGACACCTTGCCCGCCGCGTCGGCGCGCAGGATCAAGGGCGGCGCGACGGGAGCGGGATGTATCCATAACTCAGCCCCAAAGGCCGGCAGGCCCGTGGGCAGCAACACGGCGACGGTGTTGTCGCCCTCCAGCGGCGTCAAAGGAATCGTGATCTCACGGGCCACCTCCTCTTCCGGCACCTTCTCGTTCACGGCCTCACTGGGCGCGAAGCGCCGGGCCCTGACGTCGATCTCAACCGTGCCGGGCCGCAGAGGCTGCGCACGAGCGATGCCATCCTTCCCGGTTTCGATGGACTGGCCGTCCGTGATCTGGTCGCCTCCCGTGTTCAGCAGGTCGACTCGGGCCCGCGGGACGGGAGCTCCCGTATCACTGCGCACCACCCGAATCCGGAAGTCGTTGGCCGGCACCCGCAGGTCCTGGCGGCCGCTCTGGACAATGTTCAGCGGGATGATGAACGGCCGGCCGCGGTCCGGAAACTGGACCATAATGAGATAGGTCATAGGCCGCGCCAGGAGAACGTGGTAATAACCCTTACTGTCCGCCTTCACCGTGACCTTGTCGTCCAGGTGATTGGTTTGGAACGAGATCTCACCCGACCGCGGTTCGCTGCCATAGTAGACTGTGCCCTCCACTGCGAGGAGCTGGGCGCCAATCGTGACCTCGCGATCCCGGCCATCGCTCAGATCGGCGGTCTCTTCCAGCTCCCAGGGGCCCGCCACCACGGAAACCCGCAGCGAGACAGCCGGCACGTGCTCGAAGTCGACGAGCTCGGTGCCAGCCGCGACCTCACGAGTCATCCCGGAGACCGGGGCGGCCGCCTCCGACACCGAAATGTGGAGAGGTCCCTGGCGCAGCTCGTCCGGTAGATCGAGACGAAGCCCGAGCCGGGGCAGAGCCGCGAGCGGCGCTTCGAGGGACTCGACATGCCCTGAGCGCAGGACGATCTCAGCCGGCGGGAGACGGACGGTTTTCGACTGCACCGTGAGCGTAGCCTTGCCCGCAGCAACCCTCGTCCAGATGGCATACAGCAGTCTGGGACCGGAAACCAGGAAGGCCGGCGAGACGCTCTTGCCCGACGCCAATAAAAGCCTTGGCGCCACGTCTTCATTCTCCACTTTGTGGAGGAGATCCGGCCGGGTCAGCACCACGAGAAGATCGGACTGACCGGGTTTGGGCGGCTTGGGATTAAGCACCACGGTCTGCCGCGGGATAACAGTCACCGGCACCTCGATCGCCCGGTACTCCTTCAGCCGCTTGTCGTAGAGAGTCGCCGCCACCGGACCGGCAGGCATCAGAGCTCCGTGCTCAACTCCCGCCGCCTCGGTCGTCGTCCGCCGCATCTCGGGACGAATGCCTCCATCCGGTAGGACCTGACTGTTGGCGTGGAGCAGACCGAGGGAACAGTTGCCGGCACAGACCGGCGCCGCAAGCCGGACCCGCCCTGCCGGCACGATACGACCGACCAGAGCCAGGCCCTGCCCGCTGAAGGTGCTCCCGTGATAGTGCAGTGGTGTTGGCGAGGGAGACATCAAATATCGAGAGGGGCTCTCGAGCCACACCATGAAGACGCCGTAGATCGGGGGCATGAACCACTGGCCGGCTGGGTGAACGACCTCCGCGTCCGGATCGTCCTTCAAGGCGATGTGTGCCTCGAAGCCTGTGGGATCCCCTGGTTCCCCCTTGACGTTCGATGTGCTCGGCCAGAGAGCGCAAGCCGTTTTGCCATCGATCACGCCTTTCGACGGGTCGAAGTTGCGGGCCGGCAACAGAGCCTCGGTCTGCGCCACCGCGTGGTAGCAGACGAAAAAACTGAGAATGCAGCCGATCTTGACAGTCCGAGCGACTCGAGCTCCACCCCTTCGGATGGGACTCATTGCCTCGCGCCCCAAGCGACCCGCGGCATCAAGCGATTACAAGCACTTGTCGCACAGGTACCCCACACAGCCCGTGCCCCCTGGAAAATTATGGCAGAAGTTTTCATTGAAGCTGACATCAAAGCAGAAACCACCCGTCTGGCCGTGGGTGCAGATCGAAAAGCAGAAGCCATCCGGTGGGAAGCAGCTCAATTGGGACTCGACCGGAGCCGGGGACAAGGCGGACATCAGGGCAACCAATAGGACGAGAGCGGGCAGCAGCCTCTTCATCTTCATCGTGCGCATAGCGTTCTCCTTTTGTGCCTGTACTAAGTTTAGATTGCTGCTTCTGCACTGTCAAGCTGTACCCCGCCTTTCGCTGGCTGCTGTCCTCTACCTCTCCGCCACCGTCACCAGCAGAGGCGAACGGAACATGGCAACCGGAGAGATGACCGGCTCCTCGAGAGAGCCCCGCGCCGTCCGCGAGCGCCTGGCTAAGGCCGCCCGGGACGGCACCGCCCCGGCCGCGGCACCCGGGCTCGTCTCTCCCCAACTCGTCGAAGCCCTCAAGGTCTGGCGCCGGGCCGAGGCCAAACGCCGCCGCGTCCCCGCCTTCCGCATCGTCACCGACCGCGCCCTCCACGCCATCGCCCAAAGCCTGCCGCGGAGCGAGTCCGACCTCCTGAACGTGCCTGGAATTGGCCCGACGATCGTGCAGAAATATGGACGGGAGATTCTGGGGATCGTGGAGGCGGGGTGAGATCAGGCGCCCTTCCGGAAAGCCCGCTTCAAGAGGCGCACGGCGGTGAGAGCTGCGTATTGCAACTGATGGAATGGAGCTTCGGTGTCCCGGCGGTACTCAGGAAAGCCGGCGAGAGACTCCGCGAGCGGCTCTTCGTCGAGCCTGCCCGAGGCCTCCACCACAAGGACGTGAGGGAGGGCCGGCGTGTCGGGATATTCCTCGTGCCTTTCCAGATTCTGCAGCTCAGGGTGGTCGCTGATCCCGCGGGAGCGCTGCACGGTCGTGGCAAAGCCGGCTTGACGCAGGAGGAGATCGAGAGTCTGCCCATTGAAAAGAAACCGGTGGCCCCAGCCGTAGAAAGCGTAGCCCGTCGTGCAGGCTCAGATGCTCGATGAAATGTTCGGCGAAGATGAAAGAGCAACTCTCAAAAGGCAGCGGCTTGGTGACGTCGTGCACAAGATCGACTGCCGGGTACGGGGTCAGGTCGATATTCACCCAGCCCGCAAGAGCCACGTCGCCGCAGCCGATATGGAGCTTCTGCTGAGCGAGCATCGCGACGTCCTTCACCGCTTGAAACCGAGAATCACGACACCCACACCCACCAGCAGAATCCCCAGCCATTCCCGCAGGCTCGGGCGCTCGCCCAGAAAGAGGGTAGCGAAGAGGGCGACGAGCACGAGGCTCAGCTTGTCGACCGGCGCGACCTTCGAGGCATCTCCGATCTTCAGCGCCCGGAAGTAGCACACCCACGAAGCGCCCGTCGCTAGTCCGGAGAGAACCAGGAAGGACCACGTCTTCGTCTGGAGATCGAAGGGATTGCTCCACTTCCCGGTGGTGAGGACGAACGCCGTGAGGGCCAGCAGGATGACGAACGTCCGGATGAGCGTCGCGAGATCGGAATTGACGCCCTCCAGGCCGATCTTGGCGAAGATCGCCGTCAGGGCGGCGAAGACCGCCGAGAACAGGGCCCAGTGGAACCAGCCCGAGCTCGAAGCAGCAGCCATCGGAGACTCTCCTTTTCGCGTCGGCCGCCTATCCTCTAGAAGGCCGCCTCCATTCTACGGCTTAGGCGGCCTCGCCTTCCCCTGGTCGCTCCTCAGCGGGCACCGCTCTGCGGATGTTCTCCTGGCAGACCGGGGTGGAGAGGTGTAAAAGAGGGCGGATCACTGGCGGGGAAGCTCTCCTCGGAGGCCTCGTCCACCCCATCATCCTCCTCGTCATCGTCGTAAGGGGGCTGAGGCGGCGGGGTCGGCAATGGGGCGGTAGGCTCGGGCATAGGGTTCCTCCTGGCCGTCACGCGTTTGCAAGAGCCCGGCCAAGGTTCCGCGAGGCAGGTTGTTCCGGGTCGGGACGACGGGATTGCGCCGCCTCACGGCAAAAAACGCCCCGGGTCCGGCGTGCAACGAAAAATTGACCGCGTACAAAATTAAATCGACTGCGGTCAACGTGACGTAGACCGCGTGCAACGGAACATCGACCGCGGTCAAAATGAAATCGACCGCGTACGAAATGACGTAGACTGCGTTCGACGGAAAATTGACCGCGTACAACGTCACGCAGACCGCGTGCGAAGTGAAATCGACCGCGGTCAACGTGACGCAAACCGCGGTCAACGTGACGCAGACCGCATTCGACGTGACGTAGACCGCGTTCAGAGTGAAATCGACCGCGTGCAACGTGACGTAGACCGCGTTCAACGGAACATCGACCGCGGACAATGTAACGTCGACCGCGTGCGAAGTGACATAGACCGCGGTCAAAGTGACATAGACCGCGTTCAAAGTAAAATCGACCGCGGTCAATATGACGTAGACCGCAGTCAACGGGACATCGACCGCGTGCGACGTGACGTAGACCGCGTGCGAAATGACATCGACCCCCTCCAAAAAAACAGCGACCGCGTACGCCGAGCCGTTGACCGAGTACACCGGGGCGCCGCTCCGGTACGATGGGCCGATGTCCTGGGGCGAGCTCTCCGAGGAGGCGTTCCGGATGCCGCACACCCCACAATCAGAGGTAGAGATCCGGGACGTGACGGCAGGCCTCTGGGTCTGGCGAGCGCTGGGCAGCCTTGACGAAATGTAGCCCCTGAGCTACACTCGCCGCATGCGTGTTGAGAAGACCCTGAGGCCTATGGAGAGTGGCTCGACGCGCTGAAGGATCGAGCAGGGAGAGCACCGACACAGCAGAAAGACATCGCGATGGCGATCCACTTGGCCAAGAACTTTCAGGAGTAGCCCGCTATGCCAAAAACCGCAGCGAAAAAGCCCGCGAAGACAAAGACCACCCCGTACGATGTTGCAGAGCACCTTCGGACGCCTGAAGAAATGGCCGCCTACCTTGACGCCTGGTTCGAAGAGGCCCCGGACGACGCGGCGGGTATTGCCAGAGCGCTTGGGGATATCGCGCGCGCCAAAGGAATGACCCAGGTTGCCAAGGACGCAGGTCTAAGCCGCGAGAGCCTTTACCGGGCACTCAGCGCGGAAGGAAATCCCAGCTTCGCTACCGTACTGAAGGTCGCGAGAGCTCTCGGGGTAAAGCTGCATGCGGAGGCGGCGTAAGCCGCCAGATGTTTGCGCTCAGGTTTTCGGTGCCCCGGGCTTTTCCGGCGCGGCCTCCTGGGGCGTCGAGCAGTCGGCCACCAGCTTGGCCAGGGCGTGGGGGAAGTCCAATTTTCCGTCCAAATAGGGCTGCCAGTCTTTTTCGAGCCCGGCGCGGATGGGCTGCCAACCCCGGTCGTAGACGCCGAATCGGTAGGCGTAGGGCTGATAGCCTTGGTCCTTCTCCTTGTGGAGCTCGCGCTTGACCAGCTCTCCGACGGTGTAAAAGATGATGCCGTGCCAGAGATTGGGGTTCGGCTTGACCTTTTGCCGCGCGGCTTCCTGGTCGACGAACTGCATGATCTGATCGTCGACGGCGTGGGAGGCCTCGTGGAAAACCGTCTCGAACGCCACCGCGAGATCGCCGTTCTTGGTGGGAGCGATCACCGTGTGCGCGGCCAGGCCCTTGGGTCCACCCGTCGTGTAGGCGAGAACGGGCCCGGCCTCACAGGAAGCATCGACGAGGATGGGATCGGCAGGCCACTTGACATGATAGGCGTCCGCCAGCGCTTTGGTCAGTGCCGCACTATGCTGCTCGACGAGCGGCCGCACGGCGGCGATCCATTCCTCGTTGGCGCGGCGATGCTCTGGCCACAGGTGCGTCCGGTAGATCGGGGCCGCCCGGTTGAGCGCCGCCAGCACGCCGGGCTCGACGAGCCCCTCGGGGAGCGTCTTCGCTTCGGCTTGATCTGCCAGCGCGTTGTTGATGCGAACCAGGCGCTCATCAAAAATCAGGCTCAATTTGGCGAGATCGACATAGGCGTCGACCGCCGCGGCCCAGTCGGCCCGCTCGGCTTCGGAGAGCGCGGAGACCGGCATCACGAGCGGCTGCGAGTAGGCGCGCCGCCTCGCTTCGGCCCGCACGAAGTGATGCAGGTTCACCCAGAAGTTGTCCTGGAACCTGAATTGCGTCTCGGCCGAATGAAGAGGACGACCGGTCAGCTCGATGATCGAGACGACTGCACAGACGACCGCAAGGGCTTTGACTCGCATGCTCTCTCCAATTCCAAAGGCGGAGGTTCCCCCTGCCGGAGAGGCAGTCTAGCGCAAACACCGCCGGCTTGACGGAGAGCGTCGTAGGCGGCCGGGAGCTGAGCATCGAGGCCCGGTCCGTTCCCTCTCGAGAACGAACCGGGCCTTTGAAGCCGCCGGCGCCTTCATCGCGGTTAGAAGCGGACCGCCACGCCCGCCAGAAACTGCGCGCCCGAAAGATCGAGGCCGCCATGGGCCTTGAAAGCCCCGCCGAGATCGGCATTGGCCACGGTGTAGCGCCCCTCGGCCATCAGCGAGACGCCGGAGGTTACGGGCACCTCCAGCCCGGCGAGGGCGTAGTAGCCGAAGGTGAGGAAGTTGGATTCCTTGCTGTCGGTGTACTCGGTCGTGCAGTTGCCGTCCTCATCGCAATCGTCGGTAACGTGCGAGCTGCGATAGGTATGCACCTGTCCCGCGTAGAGGCCGCCGCCGGCGCCCAGGTAGGGAACTACGGAGTGCTGGGTGCCGGCTGGATAGAACACGTATCCGGCCGTCAACGCGAAGGTCGCGAGCTCCAGGTGATGTTCGAGAGGGTCGCCGCGATGGTTGAGCACGTCGCGCGACGGCTCGCTGATCGTATGGATGTCGAGGCCGCTGGAGAGCATGAGGGCGTTGTGGAGGTCGAGATGCTTGATGAAATCGCCGCCGAACATGAAGCCGTCGAGATCACCGCGGCTGGCGTTGAAGTGCTGGAAGTTGTCGTCCCAGAAGTCACTTTTGCCGTTGAGCGTCGAGACGCCCAGCCAGACGCGCCCCTCGGTGAAACGGCTGGGGCTTTGATAGACGAGCGGACGGTCCGCGGAGCTCTCCGGGGCCTGGGGATCTTGCGCGAAGGCCATCGTTGCGATTCCGGGAATCGCCAGGGCCAGCATGAGGCTTCGTATTGACAGGTTCATCGTAGTCTCCTTTTCGATCGGCCTCCGCGGCTTGGCGGGGCCACATCCCTGAAGCTCAGAGTAGCGGGGCGGTCCAAGGCCCGGTAGAGCATGGACATGCGTCATCAAGAAGCCGCCCTTTCTTTTCGCGGTAGACTCAGAGCCATGCCGCTTCGGGGGGTTTCTGGGTTGCGGATCTGGGTTCCGGCTCTGCTGGCGGGTGCGCTGGCCCTGAGCGCCGCGGCCCGGGCGGAGCGTCTGCCGATCCGGATGTATACGGTCGACGACGGCCTGGCGGGCGACGAGATCAACTCGATCCTTCAGGACTCCCGCGGCTACCTGTGGATCGGCACCGACACCGGTCTCAGCCGCTTCGACGGCACCCGGTTCGTCGACTACGACCCGCGGCAGGGCCTGCCCAGCCCGCACGTCACCGCCTTGCTGGAGACTCCGGGCGGCGGCCTGCTGGTGGGCACGACCGGCGGGCTGGCGCGCCTCGATCTCACGCCGACTTCGGCGAGCCGGATCTTCAAGCCGGCGCCCGACTCCTCCCAGGCTCCGGGCGTTGCCCGGCGCCCAGGCCGCGTTTCGGCTCTGCTCGCCGACGGGAGCTCGACCTGGCTGGCGGACTCTACGGCGAGCGGCGGCCTCTTCCGCCTCCAGGCAGCCGGCGGCCGCCTCGGGCTCGAAGAGGTGAGGCGGGAAGGCAGACCGGTGGCGGGAGCCACGTCGCTGGCTCCCGACGGCGCGGGCGGGCTCTGGGTGGGGACGGCCGCCGGTCTCCTGCACCGGCTCGCCGATGGCCGTTGGAGCGAGGCTCCGGTCCTTCCGCTTCCACGGTCGACGGGCATCTCGGCGCTGCTCCTCGATTCCCAGCACCGCTTGTGGGTCGCCACCGCCGAGGCGCTCTACGTGCTCAAGACCGGGGAGGTCCGCCGCTTCGATTCCACCTCTGGGTATGCCGGCGTGCGGCGCTCCGGCGGAATGTTGCAGGCCCGCGACGGCAAGATCTGGCTGGCGACCATCGCCGGTCTCAGCGCGTTCGACGGCCGGAAGTTCCACACCTACACCCGCCGCAACGGGCTGCCGCCGGACGAGCTCGCCGGCTTGGCTGAGGACCGCGACGGCAACCTGTGGGTGGGCACTCACTCCCACGGCCTGATGCGCCTCGCGCACAACGGCTTCCTCACCTACAGCACCGCGGAGGAAACCGGAGGACCCGGCGTCAGCGAGATCTTTGAAGACAGCCGGTCCAATCTCTACGTCTGGGGCGGCGACCGGCTGCATTCAAAACTGTTTTATTTCGACGGCGAGCAGTTGCAGGACGTGACGCCGGAAGCGGTCGAGCGCGCCGGCGCGCCGGCGCGGGGCCGCCACCAGATCCTGATGCCGGACCCGAACGGCGAGATCTGGCTGGCCGGCGCAGAAGGGATCTGGCGCCTCCCCGGAGTCGACGAGCCCGCCGCCCTCAAGCGGGCGCCGGCGGCTTTCTGGAAGGCGCCCGCCGAGATGGGAGAGATCTCGCGCCTGTTCGAGGACTCGCACGGACGGTTCTGGGTGTCCTCGCTCGGCAATCCGCAGGCGAAAACAAAAACTTTTCTCTCGCGTTGGGACCGAGGGACGCAACGATTCACTCCGGTGGCCGCGGTCGAGCGCCTGGGCCGCGGCGCGCCGTCGGCGTTCGCCGAGGATCCCTACGGCAATCTCTGGATCGGCTTTTCGATAGGTGGCCTGGTGCGGCTACACGGCAGTCGTGACGCAGCCGACCTCTTCCTCACCGGCGGCGCGCCCATGGGATCGATCAACGACCTCTTGGTGGACAGCCGCCGGCGTCTCTGGGTGGCCACCGCCAACGGCGGCGTAATCCGGATGGAGGACCTCGACGCTCCCCAGCCGCGGTCGACCGTCTACACCGGCTCGCAGGGCCTGTCGAGCGATCGCGTCCTCTGCGTGACGGAAGACCGCAGGGGTTTGATCTATCTCGGTCATGGCCGGGGAATCGATCAGCTCGATCCCCAGACGGGCCGCATCCGCACCCTGACGGCGGCGGACGGCCTGCCTTCGCGAGTCGTCAACGTGGCGTTTCGCGCCCACGACGGCAGCCTCTGGTTCGGCACGCCGTCGGGGCCGTCGCGCTACCTGCCGGAAGTCCCTCGCGTCGAGGCGCCGCCGCCCATTTTCCTGAGCGCGGTGCGCGTCGGCGGCGTGCCCACACCGCTGCCGCCGCTCGGCCTGCACGATTTCTCGGGTCTCGAGCTGCCGCCCGGACGCAACCAGGTGGAGGCCCGGTTCATCGGCATCAGCTTCGCGAACGGCGCCGGGCTGCGATACCAATACAAACAGGACGGCTCGGCCGCCGGCTGGAGCGAGCCGCGGGCGGAACGCTCGGTGCTGCTGGGCAATCTCGCGCCCGGCAAGTATCGCTTTCTGTTCCGCGCCGTGACGCCCGACAACGTGGTGAGCCCCTCTCCGGCCTCGCTTTCGTTCACGCTGCTGCCGCCGTACTGGCAGCGCTGGTGGTTCGTGCTCCTCGTCGCCACGGCCGCGGCGGCGGTAGGCTGGGCCCTTCACCGTGCCCAGGTGTCGCGCCTGCTGGAGCTCGAACGCGTGCGCACCCGCATCGCCGCCGACCTGCACGACGATCTGAGCTCCAGCCTGGCGCGCATCTCCATCCTTTCCGAGCTGGGTCGGCGCCGGGTGACCGATCCTGAAGCCATGGAGGCCACGATTCTCGATCAGATCGGCGAGACGGCGCGCGAGCTCATCGAGGCGACCGGCGACATCGTCTGGGCGATCGACACGCGCCGCGGCGATCTCGAAAGCCTGCTGGCCCGCATCCGGCGCTTCGCGGGGGATCTGCTGGAGGCGCGCGGCGTCAGCGTCCTCTTCGCCGCTCCGCCCCGGGCCGCCGAGATCGCTTTGCGCCCCGAGATGAAGCGCGAGCTGTACCTGGTGCTCAAGGAAGCGCTCCACAACGCGGGCAAGCACGCTCAGGCGCAGAAGGTATGGATCGAGGTCGTGGCGACGGGACGCGACCTGCTGGCCGAGGTGCGGGACGACGGCGTCGGCTTCGAGACCGGAAACGGCCACTCCGGCCATTCCGGAAATGGCCTGCGCAACCTCCGGGAGCGCGCGGCGCGGCTGGGCGGAACGCTCGCGGTGGACTCGACGCCGGGCGAGGGCACCCGCGTGCGCCTGAGCCTGCGGCTGTAAGGCCGAGCAACGCATGATCATGTTGGACAGGCGGGAGCGCTGCGGCGGACACTAGCCTGTGGAGGTGAGATCATGAACGAGCCAGACCGCATCCGCGTCGTGATCGTAGAAGATGACCGGATCACTCGCGAAGGACTCCGCATGCTCGTGGACGGCACGCCAGGCTACCGCTGCAACGCGGCCTTCGGTTCGCTGGAGCAGGCGCTGGCCACGCGCGGCGGCGAGCCGCCCGACGTGGTGCTGCTCGACATCAAGCTGCCGGGAATGCCGGGCTCGGAGGGCGTCGGCTTGCTGCGTGAGAAGTGGCCGGATGCGGCGTTTCTCATGCTCACCTCCTTCACCGACGAAGACAAGGTTTTCGAATCGCTGTGCAACGGCGCCGTCGGCTACCTGCTCAAGTCGACGCCGC
The DNA here is from genome assembly GCA_049284515.1 of Thermoanaerobaculia bacterium. Taxonomy (GTDB): domain Bacteria; phylum Acidobacteriota; class Thermoanaerobaculia; order Multivoradales; family UBA5704; genus DATARR01. The sequence goes on along the minus strand of JBAPYB010000422.1, from coordinate 3,362 downwards.
CCGCGCGCATCCTCGAGGCCGTGCGGGAGGCGCGCCACGGCGGCGCGCCCATGTCGCCCGAGATCGCCCGCAAGGTGGTGGAGCTCTTCCGTCGCAACCCGCCGCCCGTGGCGCTGGACGAAGCGCTCACGCCGCAGGAAATCCACCTCTTGCGTCTGCTGGCCGAAGGTTGCAGCTACCAGGTGGCGGGCGATCAGCTCGGCATCAGCATCAACACGGTGCGCAACTACATCCGCAACGTTTACGAGAAGCTCCAGGTGCACACCAAGTCCGCGGCCGTGAGCAAGGCCATACGGGCCGGCCTGCTGTAGTCGCCGAGGACGGAGGTTTCAGGCCCGCCCACCACGCTGCCGATCGGGGCGCGCTGGCCCGCGCTGGCCTGATCCCTCTAGACACCCCTCCGGCCTTCTGATATGAACATCCAGCTTAGCGATCGACATCTTGAGCTTCCGCCCCGGCGAGGGGCAAAAGGACTGTTCTATGGGAATCTCCCGCATCGGCGCAGCCGTCCGCGGCGTGCTCTACGCTCTCCTCCCCCTGCTCCTCTTCGTCCCGCTCGCCTCGGCCCAGGAGACCGTCGCGGAGAAGGAGAGCGCCATCGCCCGGCCAGACCGTCAACAGCTCGATCGGCATCTATCTGAAGTCGGGCGGACCCCCGGTGGCCGCGTTCACCTTCAATACCTTCATGAGCCAGGGCACCTTCGGCAACCTGTGCGACACGAACAATTTCGGCGATCCCGTCGTCCTGTACGACAGCTTCGAGGACCGCTGGATCATCACCGACTTCGCCTTCACGCTCAGCGGGGGCGCTGTCGTCAATCCGCCCGGCGCCTTCCAGTGCATCGCGGCGTCGAAGACCGGCGATCCGGTAAGCGGCGGATGGAACTTCTACTCCATCAACATCGCCGGCGGTCTCGGTGACTACCCGAAGCTCGGTATCTGGCCGGACGGCCTGTACATGTCAGCGAACGTGTTCGGTTACCCCGCCGGGGCACCGTTTCAAAACCCGCGGGTCTTCGCGTTCAACAAGGCGCAGATGTACGCCGGCAGCCCGACCGCCCAGGTGGTGTCGTTCGACGCGCCGTCGGCGGACTTCACGGTGCTGCCGAGCAACGCACGGCTGCAGACCGGCACGCCGCCCCCCGGCACCCCCAACTACTTCCTCTCCACCTGGGAGTTCACGAACGCTCTCACCGTCTACAAGTTCCACGTCGACTGGAACAGCATCTCGCTCTCGACCTTCACCGGCCCGGACACTCCTATCGCCGCGACCAGTTGGCCGAACGCCGCCGTTCCCAACGCGCCCTCGCAGGGCGGCAACAGCCTGGACGTCCTCCAGATCCGGGCGATGATGCAGAACCAGTACACGAACCTGGGCGGCGCCGAGTCGCTGTGGGCCACCCACACGGTCCGCCGGCAGAACACGACCGGCTTCGCGGCCCCGCGCTGGTACCAGGTGAACGTCACCGGCGGCACCGTGGCGGCCAGCCTCCCGCAGGCCGCGACCTGGGATCCGGACGGCGCCAACGTCATCTACCGCTTCGCCCCCAGCCTGGCGCTCGACCGGGCGGGAGACCTGGCCCTGGGCTACAGCACCTCCAACAGCACGACGAAGCCGGCCATCAAGTACGCCGGCCGCCTGGCCGCCGATCCGGTGAACACCTTCAGCCAGACCGAGCAGCTCCTCATCCAGGGCACCGGCACCCAGACCGGCAACTGCGGCGGCTCGGCCTGCATCCGCTGGGGCGACTACAGCGCCATGACGCTCGACCCCGACGGCTGCACGTTCTGGTACACCAATGAATACTACGCGGTCGACGGCCTGAACGACCTGACGCGGATCGGCTCGTTCTCCTTTCCGTCGTGTACCCCGGCCGGCGCCGGCGGAACGCTCTCCGGCACGGTGACCGCCCTGTCCGGCGGCGCCCCGATCAGCGGCGCGACCGTGACCCTCGGCAGCCGGACGACGACGACGAACGGCAGCGGCTTCTATTCGTTCAGCCTGCCGGCCGGCACCTATCCCACGGAGACCGCCAGCGCCCCCGGATACAACCCGGGCTCCGCTTCGAGCCTCGTGGTGACCGACGGCAACACCACGACCCAGAATTTCGTCCTGGCCACGGCGCCGACCAGCGCCTGCCCGGCCGACACGACGCAGGCCGACTTCCAGACCGGCATACCGACCAACGTCGATCTGGTGACCAGTCCAGGCGACGTTACCCTGTCGAACGCGCCGACCCTCGACCAGTCGAATACGGCGGGTACCACGACCGGGACGGGCTTCGCCACCACCAGTTGGGGCGGACAGACCTTCATCCCGGCCGTCACGGGTCAGCTCGTCAAGGTGGACGTCCAGCTCTTCTGCAACGGATGCACAGGCACCACACCCAACCTGACGCTTTCCATTCGTAGCACGAGCGGCGGTCTCCCCACCGGCGCCGACCTCGCCACTGCGACCATCCCCGGCTTTTCAAGTGGGTCAGCCGTCTACTACACAGGCACCTTCGGCTCGCCGCCAACCCTGACGTCCGGAACGCAATACGCTCTGATTCTGCGTCCAGTGGCCAACCCTTCGGTCGGGGGCTACTTCTGGATTCGTTCCAGTCCCAGCACCTATGCCAACGGGCAGCGAGTCATCTCGACCGATAACGGCGTGACGTGGACCGCCGATTCGACCAGAGACTTCAACTTCAGGGCCTACATGCAGACCGGCTTCGCGGCGTCCGGCAATCAGGTCTCGTCCGTCAAGGACAGCAACCCGCCGGTGAACTTCACCACCCAGTGGACGACGCTCTCCTGGACGGCATCGACGCCTGCCAACACCAGCCTGAAGTTCCAGGTGGCCGGCAGCAACTCGCCGAGCGGCCCGTTCAACTTCGTGGGGCCTGACACCACCGCGGCCACCTTCTTCACCACCAGCGGCGCGTCCTTGAGCCAGTTCAACGGCTTCCGCTACCTCCAGTACAAGGCGTTCTTCGCGACCACCGACAGCACCATGACGCCGACGCTCAACGACGTCACCGTCTGCTTCAACGTGGTGGCCGCGGACGTCGCGATCACCAAGACCGACGGCGTGACGACGGCAACGCCCGGCGGCTCGGTGACCTACACCATCACGGCGTCGAACCCGACCGCCCTCGCGGCGCCCAGCGCCTCGGTGGCGGACACCTTCCCGGCCTCGCTCACCTGCACGTGGACGTGCACCGGCGCGGGCGGCGGCACCTGCACGGCCTCGGGCTCGGGCAACATCAACGACACGGTCAACCTGCCGGCCGGCGCCAGCGTCACCTACACCGCGACCTGTGCCATCTCCGCCGCGGCGACAGGCACCCTTTCGAACACGGCCACGGTGAGCCTGGCGG
>JBAPYB010000421.1:0-11406 GCA_049284515.1 Thermoanaerobaculia bacterium | reverse complement strand
GTCCTGCCCGGCCAGGCCCTGGTGACCGGCCGCATGCTCGCCGAGGGCACCCGCCGCCGCGACTGGCGGCGCATCGCGGAAGAGGCCGAGAGCAAGGGGATGTCCCTTGAGAGCACCGGCAATTTCGAGTCCATCGGCGTCTCCGTCGACGCCCTGGCCCAGGACTGGGAGCTGGCGCTGGAGTGGGCGGTCGAGATCCTGCTCGACCCGAAATTCCCGGCCGACCGCTGTGCCTGGGCGGCCAAGCAGGCCGCGGCCGAGCTCGAAAGCCTGGCGGACCAGCCGGACGTCAAGACGGCCTGGGGATTTCTCGACCAGCTCTACTCCCCGCACCCGCGCTGCCGCCCCGTGCACGGCAGCGTCGAGAGTCTCCTCGCGCTCAGCCCCGCCGACTGCGCCGCCTTCCACCGGCGGGCGCAGGCGCACGGCATCCTGGCCTCGGTGACTGGCGTGGTCGACGAGGACGTCGTGAGCGGCCGCCTCGCCAGGCTCCTCGGCGCCGCGCCGCCGGACGCCGAGCGATATCCCGCCCCCAAGGCGCCGGTGGGGCTGGGGCCCCGGCACGCCATCTCCCTCGAAGACAGCGATCAGGCCCATCTCTACATCGGCCATCTCACGGTGGACCGGCGGCATCCGGACTACGCCGCGCTGGAGCTGCTGGCCGTCGTTCTCGGCTCGGGCGCGGGGCTTACCGGCCGCATCCCCGCCCGCATCCGCGAACGCGAGGGGTTGGCCTACACCACCTACGCCCAGACCGTGGCCGGCTCCGGCCTCGACGCCGGCCGCCTGCTGATGTACGTCGGAACCTCGCCGGCCACGGTCGAGCAGGCCGAGCGGGGCGTGGTGGAGGAGGTCACCCGCCTGGTGGCGGACGGCATCGAGGACGCCGAGCTCGAAGAGGCCCGCGCCTACCTCCTCGGCCGCGAGCCCTTCCGCCATGAAACCGCCCGCCAGTGGGCCGACCTGCTCATCGAAGCCGAAGAGTACGGCCTCCCCCTCGACGACTTCGAGCACCGCCGGGCCGAGCTCGAAGCCCTCGACCGCTCCACCGTCGAAGCCGCCGCCCGCCGCCACGTGCACCCCGAAGCGTTGCGGGTGACCGTGGGCATGCCGGAGTGAGCCCTCACCCGACGAGGGGGGTTGGAAAGGTTTTATAAAAGCCTTGGGAGTTTACAGCGCAGAAATCTGTGCTATACTCCCGAACCGCGTTGCAAACCAGACAGGCAAAAATGCCTCGGTCTTTAGGAGTTAATTCCCCAATGCTCAGAATTCGCCCGTTTGTGGCCTCGGTCGCGTACCAGAACCCGACCGGCCAGACGCAGGAAGACGATTTCCCCGTCCAAGCCCCCGACTTTGCCACCGCCACCCGGATCGCTTTCACCTACGTGCTGAACGTTCTGAAGCACAAGGATTTCGAGCTGCGCATCGTCGGCAGCTAACGCAGGCCCAGGCGCCTCCAGCCTTCGCGGCCCAGCCGCCGCAGCGTCGCGATGTTCTTCTCGTAGATCTCGGCGGCTTCGGGAAAAGCCGTCACCGCGCGGTCCACGCTCGCTTCCCGCAGCAGATGGAGCATCGGGTAGGGGCTGCGGTTGGTGTAGTTGGCGACGTCGTCCTCCTCGCTGCCGGCAAACCGGTAGCGCGGATGAAAGCTGGCGATCTGCAGCACTCCCTCCAGCCCGAGCCCGGCCACGGCGGCATCGGCAACCTCCAGAAACTCGTTGTACTCCAAGAAATCCTCAAGCGCTCGCGGATGGATCAACAGCGTCGTGTCGGTCTCCCGCGGGTCCGCCGCCACCAACGCCTGAAGCTCGTCCGTCAGATCGCTCAGCAAGGCCTCTGGAGACTCCGCGCGGCTGACGGCATAGCGGATCTGATCCTTGACGTAGACGGCCTTCGCGAACGGGCAGAGGTTGAGGCCGATGACCGCCTTTTCGAGCCACTCCCTCGTCGCCGCGAGGACCTCCTCGTCCGACTCCAGCTCCATCTTCGTGGTCTTCCTCATGCGCTGCATTGTAGATCCGGCCCGCTTCTTGCAGACCTCCTTGTTCCAGCAGGCAGCTCCTCCCTTCCGCGATAGTGCGGCAAGGGTCGAAAGCTGATTTTTAACGGAAACAAGAGGAACATCATGAGAACTCGCACTTTCACCTTGGCACTCTTCGCAGCGGTCACGATCGTGGCCTGGGCAGGCTCTGCCTATGCGCAATCGTATCCACCGCCTCCGCCGCCGTATAGCCAGGGACCAGGAGGCTATAGCCAGGCGGCGCCGGGTTACGACGACCAGGCGCCCTACTATGACCCGCGTCCGGACGGCAACTACGACGACCCGAATTCCTATGACCAGGGTTACGATTCCAGTTACGACAGTCAGAGCCCGGCCGACGAGAGCCTCTTCTACAGCGAGCTCTCGCCCTATGGCCGCTGGATTCAGCGCGGCAGCTACGGCTGGGTCTGGGAGCCGACGCGGGTCGAGGTCGGCTGGCGTCCTTACACCCGGGGCCGCTGGGTACAGAGCGACTACGGCTGGACCTGGCTCTCGGATGAGCCCTGGGGCTGGGCGACGTATCACTACGGCCGCTGGACTCTCGACCGGGAGTACGGCTGGCTTTGGGTTCCCGGCACCGATTGGGGTCCGGCGTGGGTGTCCTTTCAAGAGGGCAACGGCTATCTCGGTTGGGCGCCGCTGCCGCCTTCCGTCGGTTTCCAGGCGAGCATTGGCATCCAGATCGGCGGCTTGAGCCTCAGCGCCTCGATCGATCCCTACGCCTGGTCCTTCGTGCCCGAGCGCAGTTTCTTCGCCGCTCGGCTCGATAGCGTCATCCTGCCTCCGGCGCGCAACGTGACGTTCATCCGCAGCACGACCAACTACACCAACATCCGGGTGGTGAACCATCGCGTCTTCAACCAGGGCTTCCCGACTCAACGCATCGAGCAGGCCACGGGTCAGCGCGTGCAGCATTTCCAACTGACTCCGACGCGGGATCGCGCCCGGGGCCGGGTGGCCCAGGTGCAGGGCAATCAGATTTCCATCTTCCAGCCCGCTCCCAGCCTCGCTCGCCCGCAAGCGAACGTAACTCCGCAGGTGGCCATTCAGCGGCGCCAGCAGCAGCAACTGAGGCGGGGAGCACAGCAGTCGGGGCAGCCGCAGCCTGGGCAGCCGCAACCTGGACAGCCCACACGGCAGGTGCAGCAGCCGCCCCAGCCGGGAGATCAGCGGCAGTGGCAGCGGCCGTCGAACACCCGTCCGGCGCCTTCCCCGGAGGAAGTGGACCGGAAGTACCAGGCCCAGCAGCAGCAGCTTCAGGCCCGCCAGGAGGCGCAGCGCAATCGTCTCCAGCAGTTGCAACAGCAGGAGCAGCAGAACCGGGGCAACAATGCCCAGGCCCAGCAGCGCGAGGCGCAGCGTCAGGCCGAGCAGAAAGCCCTTCAGGAGCAGAACCAGCGTGAGCAGCAGCTCCTCCAGGCGCGTCGTGACCGCGAGAAGCAGGCCGCGCAGGCTCGTCCGCAGAGGCCGCCCAACGATCAGAACCAGCAGAACCGGCAAAACCAGCAGAATCAAAACCAGCAGCAGCAACGGCAGAAGGAGCAGCCGCAGCGGGAGAGAAAGCCCGAGCCCACGCCGCCGCCGGTGTAAGAGCGTGTTTGGACAGTTCGATCACGGCGGTAGCCCCGCCCGGGCATAAATGCCGGGGCTATGAACTGCGCCGGATGAATCCGGCTTGAAGTCCCCTTCAGGGGGCGCTGTTGCTAGCCCTGGCATTCATGCCCGGGCGAAGGCGGGCGGAGCGTAAACGCCTCAGAAAAACGCCCCCTCTTCGACATGGAGAGGGGGCGTTTTTGTATCTTGGGAATCAACCTCAAGCCGGCTTCTTCCCCGCCGCCATCGCCTTGCCGATGTACTCCATCGCCTGGCGCATGGCGCTCATGTCCATGCCGGGGACCTGCATCGTCGTCTCCTGCTTGTACAGCGTTTTCAGGGACTGCGTGATGCCGGGATTGCCGCCGGTGAACTCCTGGACCAGGCCCATCCAGCGGCGGGCGAGCTGCTGCACCCGCTCGTCCGCGGGATCGGTGCCCTTGTCGATCTCCGCCTTGACCAGGGCGATGAGCTCAGGCCACTCGGCTTCGACCTGCTGAATTCTCGCCGCGCCGACGACCTCGCCGCGCTGCTTGATCTCTTCCATCTGCTCCGGAGTGAAATACTTGTCGAACATGTTCGTCACCTCGATGATTTGGAGGAATTCCTCCGTGGGAACTTTTTCGTCCGACCGCCAGCGCAGCGCGACTCGTTCCAGGCGGTCGCACAGGCTCTGCTGCAGCTCGATCTGCTCCTTCAGGTGATCGATGTGAAGCCGCAGCACGCGGTCGGGGGTCACGTCGGGACGTTGTAGAAACGCCTTGGACTCGTCCAGCGAGAACCCGAGGGACCGCAGCGAGCGGATCTGTTGCAGCCGCATCACGTCGGCCTCGTCGTACAGCCGGTAGCCCGACTCCGAGCGCAGCGACGGCGACAGCAGTCCGATCTCGTCGTAGTGGTGGAGCGCCCGCACGGACACTCCGGTCCGCTTGGCCAGCTCGCCCACCTTCCAGGGCGGGGGCCGCATCCTCAAGTCTCCTTTCCAGCCGGTCCATCCGGCCACTCAGGAGACAATAGACCCTGACGTTACGTGAGGGTCAAGAGGGAATTTCGGCAAAGATCTCGGAGCCGAGGCAATGGCTGCGATCCGACCCGTGAGTGGGGCGAGCGGCCTCGTGAGTTTCTTCAGGGGACCCTGGGGTCAAGTGACGCGACCCTCGGGTCAAGGCGCGCGACCCTCGGGTCAAGGCGCGCGACCCTCGGGTCAAGACGCGCGACCCTCGGGTCAAGACTCCCGACCCTTGGGTCAAGACTCCTGACCCTTGGGTCAAGACTCCCGACCCTCGGGTCAAGACTCCCGACCCTCGGGTCAAGACTCCCGACCCTTGGGTCAGGACGCGCGACCCTGGGGTCAAGTCACGCGACCCCGGGGTCCGCTCATGAAATTCCCGGGTCTGACGACTCAATTCGCGGGTCCGGCGGGTCCAGAGCGCGGCAATCTACGCTAAACGAACTTCTTCGTCCGTGGCCACAGGGTTTCGAGATTGGCCTTCGGCTTGCGGCAGATCCAGACGCTCGAGTCGTTTTCGTAGGGCATGCACCGCCCGCAGGAGATGCGGCGGTAGAGCTCGACGGAGGTGAAGATCTCGCGCAGCCGCTTCTCGTCGTCGCTGTGCACGAGGACCACGTCGCCCGTGGCGCCGCGCGGCCCCCAGAGCCAGTAGTTGTTGTGGCCGCTGATGGCCTTGGGCAGGCCGCGCGCGGGGCCGAAGAAGTCGAGGGCCCCCGCCACGCCGTAGTCGCTTGCGAAGATCGCCGCCCCGGCGCGCTCGTCCGGCGGCAGGGACTTCCAGGCGCTTGCGAAGGTGTCCACGATTTCGATCCACCCCTGCCGGTCGGCCCATTGCTGAGGCAGGTCTCCCATCGTTTTCCGCTCCTCCGTTCCCGGCGTCTCGCCGAGAGCTTTCTGATAGCGCACGAAGGTGTCGACCGGGAGGACGGGGATGGCGAAAGGGGCGGCCGCCGCGCCCAGGACGATGAGAGCGACGGCGAGCACGCCGGTCACGGCCCGCCGCAGCGGCGTCGAGGAGACCTCCGAGAGCGCGATGCCTCCGGCGGCGAAGACCCACGCGTACGCCGCCGCCGGATAACTGGCGCGGCTCGTCCCTGAGAAGGCCAGGAAGAGCCAGACGGCGGCGAAGGCCAGCCCAAGGGGCCGCAGCGGCCGTGCCCGCGGCGCCAGGAGCAGCCAGAGGGCGCCGCCGATCCACAGCGGCGCCGCGGCATAGCCCATGGTGCGGATCTGCTCCCAGGCGAATTCGACAGGCGTGTGCCGGAGCATCTTGGTGGCGGTCGCGTTGCGCATGAACTCCAGCGTCGGCAGACCGTTCGCAAGGTTCCACAGCACGTAGGGCAGGAAGAGCGCACCGGCCAAAGCGCCCGCGAGCCAGGGTCCTTTGGTCGCGAGGAGACGGCGCCGGCCGGTGAGGACGAGGCCGGCCGCGATTCCGGCCCCCAGCCACAGGACGCTGATCTTGTTCTGGAGCCCCAGGCCGAGGACGACTCCGAGCACGATCCACTTCCGGGTGGCGGCTCGTTCCGCGAGAAGGATATCCGTGAGCAGATACGCGGCGAGAGCCCAGAACAGCAGGTCCAGGGCGTTCATGGAGAAGTAATTGTCGAGCCCCATCTCCATGGGCGCGAAGAGCGCGGCGAGCATCGCCATCTGCTGCGCAAGCCGCCCACCGCCCATACGCCGGGCCACCAAGCCGATCAGCAGCACCGTGACCGCCCCCGCCAGCGCCGGGACGAAGCGGATGGAGAGGAGCGACGTTCCGAACACCGCCGTCCACACCTTCAACACCAGGATCGAGAGCGGCGGATGGTCGACGTACCCGAAAGCCGGATGATCGGCGCAGGCCAGATAGTAGAGCTCGTCGCGAAAGTATCCGTAGCCGTCCGCCGTCGCCAGGTGAAGCAAGAGCTTCAGCGACGGCAGGATGAGGAGCAGGGCGTCGAAGCGTCTCGTTACGGGGGACGAGTTGACGACGGAGCCCGCCCCGGGCGGGTTCGGTTCGTTGGGCATGGTGAGGGGAGGCTAGCACAGCCGTTCGGTTGTTGGGCCTGCGGATTGTGGTAACTTGAGAGGAATGAGTGACATCAAAGTCGATGGATGGGTGCGGCAGATCCGGGACAGGATTTATGAAGAGACGAAGGACATGTCACACGAGGAACTGATTGCTTACTACCGCCGCCATGGAGCGAAGGCCAGAGAAAGGCTGAGCCAACTGGTGAGGTCATCACCAGCAGTGAATCGCCCAGGATCATGCGGTTGGACCAGTGCTTCTGGCGATCGTCCTTCTGGCTGTAGAAATCGACCTTCTTCTCGAAATCGTCTGCGAGACCGTTGAAATCGGCAAGAAGGTCGGCCTTGGCGCTTGGGATCGACTGGATGATGCGGAAAGCTCCTTGGGTGTTGACGGCATCGGACCTGTAAGTCTTTCCGCCTGCACCAGTTAGGGCCACCTTTCTACAAAACGTAGAAAGGTCGATATTCGCGATGGTCCCAGCGCTTGCGCACTGGGCTATGGGAATGCCGCCCTCCGGGCTCGCTTCGACGATGTCGGTCGGGTCAGAGTTTGTGGAGGGACCCGACGATCTCGACGCGCACCGGGATGCCGTCCACTGTATCGGGCAAGGCGACGCCCGGGCTAGGGGCCTCGCGCAGGTTGACCTTCAAGCCATAGCCGCCGTCGATCTCGGTGATGCCCACACCGACGACAGAAGCCTGTTTTCCGAAGACTCGGAGGGCCTTGGGTTTTACGATTCGGGCGTCCTCTAAGGTGTACGTGTTCATCTCAAACTCCTAATCCATCCTCTGAACACCTCCATACTACCCTATCTTGCTGCCGGTTAGAACATCAGGTCGACCTTCAGGGCGTCCAGGACTGGCCGCAGGGGGTTGGCGTAGGTGAGCCCCTTGCCGTTCGTGCCCCCCTGATCGCCTCCTGCGACGAGGGAATTGAGTCAAACATAGGCTAGGGACGCGAGCCCTGGGAATTGATTGCCGCCGCCCTGCCAAGGGCGCCACCCTTGGCAGGGTTTGAGGGGGTAGGGTTTGGCGTCGAGTCCCAGCGCTTGCGCACTGGGCTATGGGTCTGCCGCCCTCCGGGCTCTCTTCGACGAAGTCGGTCTTTCCACGCGTCAGGTCAGAGCTTGTAGAGGGACCAGACGATCTCGACGCCGGCCACGGCATCGGGCAAGGGGAGGCCGAGCTGACTCGCGCGTTGACCTCCCAGCCATGTTTTCGACGCGACCCTCGTCGAGCCTCGGACTACGGGAAGAATCCGGGCTTGAAAAGGTCTGCCAGATCGTTGTTCTTGGCGACTGCAGGCAGCACGGGTAGGTTGAAGATTTCCTCGATGGACTTGACGAGCGAGCCGTGATCGTAGGCGACCTTACCGGAAAACCCGGGCTTGACCCCGGGGCCGACGGCCAGGAACGGCATCGTCCTCGTCTTCTCACCTTCGTCCCAGACGAGGAAGATGACGCCGGCGTGCTTCGCCGCCCAATCGATGAGCTTGCGAAGGTTGGCGCGCAGCCACTCGTCCCCCTGCCGGATGATGTTGCCGAGCGGGCAGCCGATGGCCCCGTGCATGTCGTGGCACAGGTTCGGAGTGATGAAGACGTAGCTCTCCACGGTATTGGCGTCGAGGTCCTTCGCCAGCAGGGGGAGAGGTCTGCTGTGCGCCGCGCAATAGCCGTTCGTCTTGGAAGGCGGGCTACCCGAGACGTCCTGGAAGAAGACGAACGGATTGTGCTTGGCCGCGTAGAAGCGTTCGCTGACGACGGGACAGGCGCCGGTTTCCGAATTCTGACCTTCCTGATACGTCATCCAGCCGACGGCGGGCGAGGCATTCTTCATCTGCGTCACCAGGTGATCCGTGCTCTTCGTGCTGTTGGCGGAAGACGGATCCTTGTCGGTCAGGAACGTGTGGTCGGAAAATTGATTCGTTCCCGCCTCCATCCAGAGATAGTGCGGCTCGCTGAGGACCTTGAGGGGAAGCTCGTCGTTGAAATTCGTCGCTTGAGCGAACTTGGGGACAAGCTCTGTGTTGATGAAGGGCGCTTTGCTCTTCTTCCCGATGATGGTCTGCGGATCGTGATTCTCCATGGCAATCACGAACACGTGCTGGATGGCGTGCGCCGGCCCCGGAGGCGGAGGAGCCGGCGGCTCCTGAGCGCCGGCCGCCGCCAGCGACGACAGGGCGCTCAGAAGCAGAAGCGGAATTCTTGCCTGGGTCCAAGACATGGTCTCTCCTTTCGGAACGTTCCTGGGAGTGGAGACGGACGAAGACCCAATTTTCCCATGCTCGCTGCCACTCAGGCTCACCCCAACACCACCCGCACCTTGTGCGCCCCCTCCGTCACCAGCCCGATCTCCGCCCCCCCGCTCTCCGTCACCGTCAACGGTGACCCATCGAGCTCTGCGGAGGTGACTCCTTTCATTACGTTGCGCGGATTTTCGACGGTGATCGAATATTCGGCGGCGTGGTAGCGGAAGGTGATCTCGTAGGCGGGCCAGGCTCGCGGAATGGTGGGGTTGAGCAGGAGCTTCGTGCCGCGCAGGCGGAAGCCGAGGATGGCTTCGGTGCCGGCGCGGTACATCCAGCCGGCGGAGCCGGTGTACCAGGTCCAGCCGCCGCGGCCGGCGTGGGTGAGCTCGGCGTAGACGTCGCCGGCGATGACGTAAGGCTCCACTTTGTAGTGCTGGATTCCCGTCCGCGTCTTGGTGTGATTGATCGGATTGATAATCGAAAACAGCTCGGAGGCCTTGTCGCCATCTCCCAACCGGGCGAACGCCAGGATGCACCACACCGCCGCGTGCGTATACTGCCCGCCATTTTCGCGCACGCCGGGCAGATAGCCCTTGATGTAGCCAGGATCGAGCGGCGTACGATCGAACGGCGGCGTGAAGAGCAGCACCAGGCCGCCGTCGCCGTAGCGGACCAGGAGCCGGTCGACCGCGGCCATGGCCTGCCTGGCGTGCTCCGGCTCGCCGGCTCCGGAGAGCACGGCCCAGGATTGCGCGATCGAATCGATGCGGCACTCTTCGTTGTCCTTGGAGCCCACGGGCGTGCCGTCGTCAAAATAGGCCCGGCGATACCATTCGCCATCCCAGCCGGCCCTTTCGAGCGCTACCTTGAGATCGGCGGCGCGCTGGCGCCACGATTTGGCCCGCTTCCGCTCGCCCCGCGCTTCTGCGATGCCGGCGAACTGAACGAGCAGAGGGTGGAGGAACCAGCCGAGCCAGACGCTTTCGCCCTTGCCCAGGCGCCCGATGCGGTTCATGCCGTCGTTCCAATCGCCGGTGCCCATCAGGGGCAGGCCGTGCCTCCCCACGAGCAGCGACCGGTCGAGAGCGCGGGCGCAGTGCTCGTAGAGCGTGCCCCGCTGGGCCGACTCGGTGGGCGCGAAGTAGGCGTCGTCGTGGTCGGCGGGCAGCGCCGGCCCTTCGAGGAAAGGAATGACTTCGTCCAGCAACGATTTTTCTTCCGTGACCTCCAGGTAGTGGAGGAGCACGAAGGGCAGCCACAGGAGGTCGTCGGACATGTGGGTGCGCACGCCCCGGCCCGACGGCGGATGCCACCAGTGCTGGACGTCGCCCTCCACGAACTGGCGGCTCGCGGCGCGCAGGATCTGCGCGCGGGTGACCTCGCGCCGCGCCACGGTGAGCGCCAGCACGTCCTGCAGTTGATCGCGAAACCCGAAGGCGCCGCCCGCCTGATAGAAAGCCGAGCGCGCCCAGACGCGGCAGGAAAGGGTCTGGTACAGGAGCCACCGGTTGAGCAGCAGGTCCATCGAGCGGTCGGGAGTCTTGACTTGGAGGGCGCCGGTCACGTCCTCCCAGGAGCGGGTCACTTCCGCGAGCACGGCGTCCAGGTCCGCTTTGCGGTACCGCTCGATCAAGGTGCGCACCTCGTCGGCGCCGCCGCCCTGGCCGAGCAGGAACACGATCTCGACGCTGGCACCGGCGCGCAGCTCGACGGGAGTCTGAAACGCGCAGCAGGGATCGAGGCCGGCGCCCACGCGGCCGGAGAGACGGTCGCCCCGTTCGAGCGCCGCCGGATGGTCGAGCGTGCCGTTCCTTCCGATCACTTCCGTGCGATCGCCCGTCCAGGCGACCGGTCCGCTCGCATTGGCGAAGGCCGCGAAGGCGAGGCGGCTCGCGAATTCGCCGTTCCAGGAGTTGCGCGCCAACATCGCGCCCGTCTGGCCGTCGATCTCGGTCACTACGAACGGCACCGAGGCACCGCGCGAGGCGCCGAGAACCCATTCGACGTAGGCGGTCACGGACAAGCGCCGGGGCCGGCTCTCGCGATTGGCGATCGTCAGCCTTGAAATCTTCACCGGATCGGCCCGCGGCACGAATTGCAGCAATTCGAGCGTCACCCCGTGCGAAGTGTGCTCGAAGCGGCTCCAACCCTGGCCGTGGCGGGCGATGTAGGGCCACGCCTCTTCCCGGATGGGCAGCACCGTGGGGCCCCACAGCAGCCCGCTCTCCTCGTCGCGAACGTAAAAGGATTCTCCCGGCGGGTCGCTCACCGGATCGTTGGACCACGCGGTAAGCTGATTTTCGCGGCTGTTGCCCGACCAGGTGTAGCCGGCGCCCGATTCGGAAACCTGGAAGCCGAAGCCGGGGTTGGAGATGACGTTGATCCAGGGCGCCGGCGTCCACTGCCCTTCGCCGAGAATCGTCACGTATTCGCGCCCATCGGCGGCGAAGCCCCCCAAACCGTTCCAAAGCTCGAGCTGGGGCCGCTGGGGCGGGG
>JBAPYB010000420.1:0-1557 GCA_049284515.1 Thermoanaerobaculia bacterium | reverse complement strand
GGGGTGCGCGGCTACCACCCGCTGCTCGCCACCCGCGCGGGCACCGGCGAGGTCCTGCACGCCCGAGCCCGCAAAGGGGCGGCCCACTCCGCGCGCGGCGCCCTTCGCTTCTGCGAAGAGCTGATCGCCCGGGTGCGCAGAGCCGGGGCAACCGGGGAGATCCTGATCCGTGCCGACTCGGCTTTCTACTCGGGCAAGGTGATCGGCTGCCTGGAGGCAAAGGGCTGCCTCTACTCGATCGCCGTCACCCAGCACAAGCGCATCGCAGAGCGGATCGCCGAGATTCCCGAGACGGCCTGGCAGCCGGTCCCCGACTACCCCGAGACGGGGATCTGCGAGCTTGCCGAGACCACTTACTGCGGCCGGCGGCTGATCGTCCGCCGCGTCCACCTGCATGCCCAGGAGGAGCAGACCGAGCTCTTTGCCTACTGGCGTCACTTCGCCTTCCTCACCAACCGGGAGGAGGACATGCACACCGTCGATGCCGAGCACCGCCAGCATGCCGAGGTCGAGCTGGCGATCCGCGACCTCAAGGACCAGGCTCTTGCCCACTTCCCCTCCGGGAGCTTTGCCGCCAATGCCGCCTGGACGGTGATCGCCTGCCTCGCCCACAACATGGCGCGCTGGGTCGGGCAGCTGGGCCTGGAGGATGAGACCTGGCGCACAGCAAGGACGATCCGCCGCTGGCTGATCGCCCTGCCCGGCCGGCTCACCCGCACCGCCCGGCGCACCACCTTGCACCTGCCGGCCCGTTGGCCCTGGCAGGAAGCGTTCATCGAGGCACTGAGCAGGATCAGGGCGCTGCCGGCCGCGGTCTGACCCTCCTCTCACCTGCTTCACCGCCGGCTGGCCTCCCGGTCGTCTCGGCCTGCCCGTTCTCGGTCATCGGCCACCGGCGGATGGGCCTACCGCGTCTCGCCGCCGCCCGACACACCTTCGAGCCGGCGATTTTCGCTGTTCACACAGCCGCCGGCGGCGATTCGCCTATCCGTGAGGGTGAATCGGTGGATTGAGGCTTAGCGGCATCGCTGAGATCGCCGGCGGCGTCGCGGTCGCGGTTCCGTCAACGCGTCGCCTCGGGCGCTGGTGGCTGCTGGCCCTGCTCGCCGCTGTCTTCCCGGCCAACGTGCACATGGCGGTCAATCCGGAGCAGGTCGCCGGCTTGGACTTGAAACGGGTCCCGCGGTGGGCGCTCTGGGCACGGCTGCCACTGCAGCCGCTGGCGATGTTGTGGGTCTGGCGCGCGACTCGCTACTGATCCGTATTATAAACGTTCGATTTTGTCTGTGAATGTTTTGGCTGTAGCGCTTCTGTCTTCGCAGACAGAGAATTGCCTGAATGAAACCACGCGAGCGTTTTGCAACCAATCTGCGCAAGGCGCGGCAAAAGGCTGAAATCTCCCAGGAGGAGCTCGGCTTTCGCTGCGACCTGCACCGCACCGAGATCTCCCTGCTCGAGCGCGGCGGCCGCGAGCCGCGGCTGGGCACGATCGTCAAGCTCGCCGGCTCCCTCGACACCACCCCCGAACAGCTCTGCGAAGGGGTCACCTGGCTGCCC
>JBAPYB010000419.1:0-9453 GCA_049284515.1 Thermoanaerobaculia bacterium | reverse complement strand
GCCCTGCAGCGTCGAAATTGTGGAACCCAGGGCGGGTCGAGCCCCCAACCTGCCGCCCAGACCCGCCCCTACACGAAGATCTCAAGCCCCACACACACCGGGAGAGGGGAACCCAACTCGGCCTTGCCTTTCTCCCTCTTCTCCCGGTGAGGGGGGTTGGGAGGGGGCGGGAGAAGAGGGCCGGGGTGATGAGGGTCTTGGGCGGGAGGGTGCTCCCAGGGCCGCCCCTACCACTCCACCTGCAGCCCCAACTCCACCACCCGGTTGGCGGGGATTTGGAAGAAGTCGGTGAAGCGCTGGGCGTTGCGCCCCATGCGGACGAAGAGGCGCTTGCGCCAGAGGGCCATGCCTTTCGAGTTGCAGGGGAGCAGGGTGGTGCGGCCCACGAAGAAGGTGGTCTTCATCATGTCGAGGTTCAGGCCGTCCTTGCGGGCGCAGTCGAGCACGTCCTGGGCTCTGGGCTCCTGGATGAAGCCGTAGCGGGCGGTGAGGCGGTAGAAGCCCTTGTCCAGGTGCTCGACCACCACCCGGTCCTCTTCGGAGAGCCGGGGGACCTCCTCGGTCGCCACCCGCATGAGGATCACCTGCTCGTGCAGCACCCGGTTGTGCTTGAGGTTGTGGAGCAGGGCCGTGGGCGTCGAGTCCGGAGCGGTGGTGAGGAAGACGGCCGTGCCCGGCACCCGGATGGGCCGGCCCGGCCCCAGGCTGCGGATGAGCTCCTCCACCGGCAGCGCATCCTCGGCGAGCGATTCGGCGACGAGCTGGCGCCCGTGCTTCCAGGTGTTCATCAGCAGGTAGACGAGGCCGGCCACCAGCAGCGGAAACCAGCCCCCGTGGGGGATCTTCACCAGGTTGGCCCCGAAGAAGGCGAGGTCCAGCACCAGGAACGAGCTCATGATGAGGCCCGCCCGCACCCGGCTCCAGCCCCACTTCTCCCGCGCCACCACGTAGGCGAGCAGAGTGGTGATCACCATCGTGGTGGTCACCGCCATGCCGTAGGCCGCCGCCAGCCGGCTCGATTCCCGGAAGCCGAGCACCAGGCCGAGGGTCGCCACCATCAGCACCCAGTTGACGTTCGGAATGTAGATCTGCCCGACTTCCTCTTCCGAGGTGTGGACGATCTCCACTCGCGGGTAGTAGCCGAGTTGCACGGCCTGGAGGGTGAGGGAGAAGGCGCCCGAGATGACCGCCTGCGAGGCGATCACCGTGGCCACGGTGGACAGCACGACCAGCGGGTAGAGCGCCCACGGCGGAGCGAGGTTGTAGAACGGATGCGCCAACCCCTTGGGGCTCGCCAGGATCAGGGCGGCCTGGCCGAAGTAGTTGAGCAGCAGCGCCGGCAACGCCAGGGCGAACCAGGCGAGGCGGATGGGCCGGCGGCCGAAGTGGCCCATGTCGGCATAGAGGGCCTCGCCGCCCGTCGCCACCAGGAAGACCGCTCCCAGCACCAGGAACCCGCGCAGGCCATCGTCGAGGAAGAGCCGCACGGCGTGCACCGGGTTGATGGCGGTGAGGACCCGCGGCTCGCGGAAGATCCAGGGGAGGCCCAGCGCTCCCAGGGTGACGAACCACAGCATCATCACCGGGCCGAAGAGGGCGCCGATCTTCCCTGTCCCCCGCCGCTGGATGACGAACAGCCCGACCAGGATGGCGAGGGTGATGGGCTGCACGTAAGGCCGGAAGAACGACGTCGCCACTTCGAGCCCCTCGACGGCGGAGAGCACCGAGATGGCGGGCGTGATCATGCCGTCGCCGTACAGCAGCGCGGCGCCGAAGAGGCCGAGGGCGATCAGCGCCCAGCGAGTGGTGGCCCGCGTGCGGATGAGCGACATGAGGGCGAGGATTCCGCCCTCACCCCGGTTGTCCGCGCGCATGACGAACACCAGGTATTTGATCGAGATGACGATGATGAGGGACCAGAAGATCAGCGACATCACACCCAGCACGTTGAGCGGCGTCGGCGCCACGGAGTGGGAGCCGAAGAAGCATTCGCGCAACGCGTAGAGAGGGCTCGTGCCGATGTCGCCATAGACGACGCCGAGGGCGCCGACGGCGAGCCCGAGGAGGCGGCGAGGGGTCTTTTGTGCTTTTTCAGGGTCTCCGGTCGGCACCTGTCACGCCCTCTACGCCCCACTCGAAGGACATCAAGGACGACAAGGACAACAGGGACGGCAGGTTGCTGGAGTTTCCTTGAGGTCCTTGCCGTCCCTGGTGTCTTTGATGGCCTTGCTCCTACGGCCCGCCTCAGACCCCCGCCATGGCCTCGACGTTGATCGAGGTCTCGGCGAGCTGGGTCAGCGACTTGTCCGCATCCCGCTCCTCGTCGAGCGTCTGCTGAAGGAGCTTGGCGGCGACGGTTTCCCCCATCTGCTCGGCCCAGGTCCGAACAGTACCGTAACCCGCCATCTCATAGTGCTCGACCCGTTGCGCGGCCGAGATGAGGGCGGCATCCATGACGTCGTCCTCCATGTCCTCGGACATCACTTCCTTGCCTTCCTCGAGCAGCCCCTCCATCGCTTTGCACTTCTTACCGCGGGCCGGCTTGCCGAGCGCCTCGAAGATTTGTTCCAGCCGATCCACGTGACCCTCGGTGACCTTCAGGTGATCCTGAAAAGCGCTCTTCAACTGCGGGTGAGTCGCTTTTTTCACCATCTTCGGCAGGGCCTGGAGAATCTGCTTCTCGGCGCTGTAAAGGTCCTTGAGTTCTTCCACGTAGAGCTTTCTGAGGGAGTCGATTTCCATGGTGCGCTCCTTTTTTCCAACAACAGGCTCCATTGCCCTGCGAAGAGAAGAGCAAGAGGGATGCCATGGACCCCTCATCACCCCGGCCCTCAGCGTTCCCCCGCCCAATCCCTCACCCCTGTCCCCTCTCCCACCTCCTCCCCCCGACCGGGAGAGGGGAACCGGCTGAAGGATTCTCGCCTTCTCCCTCTTCTCCCGGTTGGGGGGAGTGCGATGGGAGAAGAGGGCCGGGGTGATGAGGGGTCTTGGGCGGGGGGCGTCAATGCACCTCGCCCATCAGCCGCTTGATCGGGCGGATCAGGATGACGGCGATCAGGGTGAACAGCATGCAGACGCCGAAGACGGCGCCGAAGATCCAGGGGAGGGGAAAGGTCTTGAACAGCCCCGCCACCTGGCCGCCGGCGAAGTTGCCGAGCGAATCGGCGAGGAACCAGATGCCCATCATCTGGCTGACGACCTTGGCCGGCGCGAGCTTGGTCATGGCCGAGAGCCCCACCGGGCTCAGGCAGAGCTCGCCGATCGTGTGGCAGAGATAGACGACGAGGAGCCACACCGGGGTCACCCGCCCTCCCGCCGGCCCCGAGGAAATGGCGGCGCCGACCATCACCAGGAAGCCGGCGCCGGCGAAGAACAGGGCCCAGGCGAACTTGGACGGAGTCGAGGGCTCGCGGTTGCGCCGGCCCAGAGCGAGCCAGAGCCAGGCGAAGACGCCCGCCAGGGTCCAGATGAAGAACGAGTTGACCGCCTGGTACCAGCTCGCCGGATAGTCGTAGCCGAAGACGGAGTTGCGGGTGAAGCGCTCGGCGAAGAGGTTGAGCGTCGAGCCGGCCTGCTCGAAGGCGGACCAGAAGAGGGTGGCGATGACGAAGAAGACGAGGATGGCCCCGAGGTGCTTGCGCTCCTCGCGGGTCCACGGCTGGCTGAAAAGATAGGTGAAGTAGACGATGGGAATGAGCAGGAGCACGTAGCCGGCGTAGCGGGTGACCTGTTCCATCGACAGCCGCAGGGCGACC
Organism: Thermoanaerobaculia bacterium; assembly: GCA_049284515.1. Classification (GTDB taxonomy): domain Bacteria; phylum Acidobacteriota; class Thermoanaerobaculia; order Multivoradales; family UBA5704; genus DATARR01. The sequence goes on along the minus strand of JBAPYB010000419.1, from coordinate 5,698 downwards.
GCCGCCGCCACGACCACGGCCAGCACGGCGGCGCCGGCCAGGAGCTTCCTGAAGTCCCGGGCCTGGGCCGCGGGATCGCCCGCCGTCGCCGGCTCGAGGCCGACGGTGCCGAGCCGGCGCCCGCCGAGAACGTATTGGAGGATGCCCAGGGTCATCCCCACCGCCGCGGCGCCGAACCCCCAGTGCCAACTGCCGGCGGGATCGACGCCGTGCCTGCCGAGGAAGGCGCGGAACTGGCTGCTCTGCGCCAGGAAGCCGCAGACCAGGGGGGCGGAGAAGGCGCCGATGTTGATCCCCATGTAGAAGATCGAGAAGCCGGCGTCGCGCCGCTTGTCCTCGGGCGTGTAGAGACCCCCGACCATGGTGCTGATGTTCGGTTTGAGCAGGCCGGTGCCGCAGACGATGAGGCCGAGCCCCAGGTAGAACGGCGCCAGGCCGTGCAGGGTCAGGCTCACGTGGCCGAGGGCGATGACGATCCCTCCCACCAGCACCGAGCGCCGCTGCCCCAGGAGCCGGTCGGCGATCCACCCGCCGGGCAGGGCCGTCAGGTAGACCATGGACGTGTACAGGCCATAGATGGGACCCGCCTTGGCGTCCTGCCACCCCAAGCCCCCCTCGGCCACCGAGGCAGTCATGAAGAGAAGGAGGATGGCGCGCATGCCGTAGTAGCTGAAGCGCTCCCACATCTCGGTGAAAAAGAGGGTCGAGAGGCCGCGGGGATGGCCGAAGAAGCTGCGGTCGGCGCTGCCTCCCTGCAATTCGGGTGATTGGACCATTGCCGGGGAGCTTATCCCACCGGATTCCACCAGGAATACCCCTTCCGTCCGCCTTCGTTGTTCTGGCTCAGCGGGTGTTTGGAAGGTTGGGCCGCTCCGTCCACCCCGGAGCGCCTGGGGATGCGCAAACACCTTTAGAGGGTATTTGGAAAGTTCGGCCGCGACGCCCATCCCCGCCCGGGCATAAATGCCAGGGCTAGGCACGACGCCGGATGAATCCGGCTTGAAGTCCCCTTCAGGGGGCGCTGTTCATAGCCCCGGCATTTATGCCCGGGCGAAGGTGGGCAGCGCGACGGGTTGCGCACTTTCCAAACACCCTTAGAGACTCGGAGACCTCTTCCCCATGCCACATCTCCCGACGCGCTCCAGGCCCCTCCTCCCCATCCTCATCCTTCTTCTTGCCGTCACCGCGGCCCCGGCCCTGGCCCGGCCCAAGACGATCCTCGACGACGCCGAGTTCCGCGTCGAGGCCCAGGCCGGCCTCGACCGCCTCTACGACATGGACTTCAACGGCGCGGACGAGATCTTCGCCGGCATCTCCAAGCGCTATCCGGACCATCCGGTCGGCCCATTCCTCGAAGCTCTCTCGCCCTGGTGGCAGATTCAGGTCAATATCTATGACGAGTCGCGGGACGACGCCTTCCTGAAGGCCATGGACACGGTCCTGGACCGCTGCAAGCATCGCCTGAGGAGGGACCCGCAGGATCTCGACGGCCTGTTCTTCGAGGCCGGCGCCCACGCCCTGCGCGGCCGCCTCTATGCCGATCGCGACTCCTGGTTCAAGGCCGCCCGCGACGGTCAGAAGGCGCTCAGCTCCCTCCAGGACCTCCGCAAACGCGACCCGCAGAACCCCGATCTGCTGCTGGGCGTCGGCCTCTTCGACTACCTGGCGGAGGTGGTACCCAAACAGCACCCCTTCCTGCGGATCTTCACCCACTTCTTCCCCAAGGGCAGCCGCGAGCGGGGGCTCGCCGAGCTCTCCCAGGCCGCCGAGAAGGGGCAGTTCGTCTCCACCGAGGCCGCGTTCTCCCTGCTGCAGATCTACTTCGTGTTCGAGGACGACTACGCGACCTCGCTCCACTACGCCCGCCTGCTGCGCGACCGCTATCCCGACAACTCCCTTTTCCACGTCTACGAGGGGCGCTCCTTCGCCCGCCTGAACCTCTGGGACGACGCGCGGCGGAGCCTCCAGGAGGTGGCGGAGCGGCAGGCCGAGGGGAAGCCCGGCTACCGCGGCGACGTGGCCGAGCAGGCCCTCTACCTCCTCGCCCGCGACGCCGTGCGCCGCCGGCAGTACGCCGAGGCGCTCGATCTCCTGCTGCGCCTGGAGCGCCAGCCGCAACACGGCAAGGAGGAGAGCGTCTACAAGACCCTGGGCCGGCTCTACCGCGGCATGGCCCTCGACGCCCTCGGCCAGCGCGACGAGGCGCTGCGGTTCTACCGGCTGGTGCGGTCGGCCAAGGGGCCGGACACGGCCCGGACCCTGGCCAAGAACTTCATCAAGACGCCGTATCCGTCGGGGTGACCGGGCGCCGCCAGAAGTAGAAGATCAGCGCTCCGGCCGCCAGGGCGACGGCGCCGGCGACGAGGTTTTTGGCCTCCGCACTGGCCGCGAAGACCACGCAGAGGATCGCCGCGGCGATGGGGATCACCGGCCCGCCGGGCAGCCGCACGGCGGGCTCCTTGGCGAGCTTGCGGCGCAGCACCGGCACGGCGAGCGCCGTGCCGAAATAGGTGGCGAGCCGGGCCACGGCCGAGAGGGTGGCGAGCGCCTCGAACGAGCCGGTGAAGGCCAGGGGCAGGGCGATCGCCGTCTGCGTCAATACGGCGATCCAGGGCGTGCGGTACCTCGGGTGCAGGTCGGTCAGAATGCGCGGACCGAAGCCGTCCTTCGCCAGCGCCCAGAGGTAGCGGGGTCCGGAGAGGACGGTGTTGCTGTTGGTCCCCAGGATGGAGATGGCGCCGCCGATGGTCATCAGCAGGCCTCCCCAGCCCCCGAGGAAGCGTTGCGCGGCGTCGGCGAGCGGCGTCTGGGAATGGACGACGCCCGGCAGGGTGCCGAGAGCCACGAACTGCACCCCCGTGTAGATCAGGGTGACGATGACGATCTGAACGACGAGCGCGAAGGGCACGTCCCGCCGCGGATTCTTGAACTCCCCCGCCGGCGCGGCCGTGTTCTCGAATCCGGCATAGGCGAAGAGGAGGAGGAGGACGGCGTCGCCCATGTGTCCCGGGCTGGTGGCCTGGACGGACTTCGCGAGGCCCGGCGAAACGAAGAAGATGCCGACGAAGATGAAGATCAAAAGCGGCAGCGTCTTGGTGATGGCCAGGAACACCGCCGTGCGCACTCCCGATTTCACGCCCACCACGTTGATGGCGGTGAGGGCCAGGACGGGCAACGAGATCGAGAGCGCCCGGCCGACTCCCACGTTGGCCGCCGGCCACACGAAGCCCAGGGCGCGGGCGAAGCCGACGGAAAGGGACGCCACGGAGGAGACCCGGGCGAGCCAGGTCATCCACCCGACCTCGAAGCCCACCAGCTCGCCGAAGGCCTCCTTGGTATAGACGTAGGCGCTGCCGGGGCGGTCGAAATAGCTCCCCGCCTCCGCGAAGCAGAGCACCAGAAGGAGGACGGCGAAGCCGGCCAGCACCACCGCGCCGACGCTCAGGTAGCCGAGGAACCCGGCCGCCGCGGCCGGCAGCAGGTAGACGCCGCTGCCGATGACGTCGTTGACCGAGAAGCCGACGATCTCCCAGCGCGAGACCGCCCGGCGGAACCCGGGGCCCGGCGCAGCAGGGGAAAGGGTGGAGTCGATCAAGGCCGGAGATGGTATCACCGCCGCGGAGACCTAAGGGGACCCCCGTGTTACAGTCGCCGGCGATGGATTGGGAACCCCTGATCGCCGCGGCGGTGGCGGCCCGCGCCCACGCCTACGCGCCCTACAGCCGTTTCGCCGTCGGCGCCGCCCTGTCGATGGAGGACGGCTCCATTCAGGCCGCGGCCAACGTCGAGAACTGCATCCCCTCGCTCGCCATCTGCGCCGAGCGCAACGCCATGGCCGCCGCGGCCTCGGCGGGCCTGCGCCGCCCCCAGGCCCTCGCCGTGATCGCCGACATGAATCCCCCCGCCGCGCCCTGCGGCCTCTGCCGCCAGACGCTCGCCGAGTTCGCCCGCGACCTCCCCGATCTCCCCATCCTGCTGGTCAACCTGCAGGGGGAGCGCCAGGAGACGACGCTCGCGGAGCTGCTGCCGCGGCCGTTCTCGTTGCCGGGGTGAAAAGAAAAACAAAAAGGGACCCAAAGGACGGCAAGGACGCCAAGGACATCGGCAAGGGCGCCTCAGCCGGGTCCCCTCTCCTTTGGCCCCAATGCTTCGTGTAGGGGCGGGTCTGGGCGGCAGGTTGGGGGCTCGACCCGCCCTGATTTCGACGCTTTCGCCGCTGCAGGGCGGGTCGCGCCCCCTCCCGACCTTCCAGACCCGCCCCTACACGAAGCCAAGTTAGTGCCTATGTGGGGTGGCACTGTCTACCGCCGGACATCTTTTCGCACTACTCTAGAGTCTGAATTCCTCCGGAGGGTGGTGCCGCCCGCATGGAAGATACCGGTCCGCATCCGGCGCCGGGACACGGCGCTCTGTCCAGCGGTCTTGCCGCCGCCCTGTCGCCGCTCGTCGAGCGGTTCTCCGCCCTGCTGCCCGCTCTCGCGGCGAGCCCCGGGGGGACGCTGCTGGCGGTCTTCGACTCCGGCCCTGGCCAGCTCGGATCGCCCCGGGTGGGCCAGGTGGCCGCCTGGATCGCCCTGGCGGCCCGGGCCCGGGCCGGCGGGCTGGGATTCCTCTGGGGAGTCGCGCAGGAGCCCGGAGAGCCGCCGGCCGCCAGCACGAAGGGCGACGATCTCCTCCGCCTGCTGGGCTCGCGCACGGTGTACGAGGCCGGCGGCGAGCTGCTCGCGGCCTGGCACGAACGGTTGCAGACGACTCCCCACCTGGCCGAGGCGTGGCTGATCGGGCCTCCCCGTCTCGGCTCGTCTCCGCCGCTGCCGGGCGCCGCCCGCATCCAGATCTGGGACGACCTGACGCCAGGAGAGCGGCGCATCGGCGTCATCGTCGGCACCCCCTCCGAGGCCGCGGCTCGCGGCCTCCTGGAGCTGCCGGACGAGCTCGTCTGCACCAATCTGTTGCGCCTCGCGCCTCTGCCTTTCGAACCGGCGGCGGGCTCCACGGCGGAAATCGCGTTGGCCGCCATCCAATCCCTGGAGAGCGGCGAACGCCCGCTCCGCCGTCCTACGGCGTCCGGCCACGATCCCCTCCCTGGGGAGCAGCCTCTGGAGCCATCGCACCGCGAGCCCGGCCGGAAAGGGTGGCGATGGCTCCACCAGCTCACCGCCCGCTCCGGCCTGGCGGCGCGGCTCTCGCGCGCGGTCAGCCGCCACCACGCGGCCTACCTCCGCCGGCTGAAGGAGATGTTCGAGAGCGGCGATTTTGAGACCGCGCTCCACTACGCGGTCCCTCTGGGGGTGCCCGCCGCCGCCGATCCGATGCGGCTCCCGCTGCGTCCCCTGGCGCCGCGCACGGAGCTGCGCATTCGCCCGGAAATCTCGCAACCGTGGTTTTCGTCCGGCATTTCCCCCGAGCTCTACGGCGACCTGCGCCGTCTCTACCGCGAGGCGTTCCAGCGCCTCGAAGCCCAGGAGAAGATCGAAGAGGCCGGCTACCTGCTCGCCGAGGTCCTCCATGCCCACGAGGAGGCCGTCGCCTTCCTGGAACGGCACGGCCGCTTCCTGCTCGCCGCCGAGATGGCCGAGGCCCGGCACCTCCCGCCGGGACTGGTGGTGCGGCAATGGCTGCTGGCGGGAAACCGCGAGCGGGCCCTGCGCATCGCCCGCCGCTCGGGCGACTTTGCCGGGGCGGTGACCCGCCTGGA
>JBAPYB010000418.1:0-27801 GCA_049284515.1 Thermoanaerobaculia bacterium | reverse complement strand
GGTCTGGACGGGCGGGAGGGGGCGCGACCCGCCCTGCAACGGCGAGGTTGCCCCACCCAGGGCGGGTCGAGCCCCCAACCTGCCGGCCAGACCCGCCCCTACCCTAGGCATCGAGATGACGCCGGCGGGCCACGGCCAAGCCGTGAAAGCCCAGCCAGATGAAGACTCCGGCGACGCCGCAGCCGTACCACAGCGCCCGCGGCCCCCAGGCCTGGTAGACCGCGGTGCCGATCAGCGGCGCCGCCACGTAGGAGCAGGCGAAGGTGAGATTGTAGGCGCCCATGTAGCGGCCCAGGCTCTCCTCCTTCGCCCGGCCGGCCACCACGGCGCTGGCGATGGGAATCGCCAGCATCTCCCCCACCGTCCACACCACCACCGTGAAGGCGGCGAAAAGGAAGGTCGATCCCAAGGGCAGGAGGGCCAGGCCGGAACAAAAGAGGAAGGCGCCGAAGCCGACCCTCTCCATCGCCTCGCCGCGCCCTGACAGCCGGTGGATCAGGACCATCTCGAAGAGGACGATGATCAGGGTGTTGACCGCCAGGATGAGCCCGATCCGCGCCTCGGAGAGACCGTAGAGGTCGCGCAGCGTCAGGGGGAACGTGCTGACGATCTGGAACACCACGGTCGCCAGCAGGAACATCAGGAACATCATGGCCAGGAAGGGGCCGTCCCGCCAGGGCGAGGAGCTGGCACCGGACTGCCGGTCGCGCCGGGGTTTCGCGGCCTCCGCGCCGGCGGGGACGAGCCAGAGCAGGCCTGCCGCCAGCAGGCAGGTGACGCCGTCGGCCACGAACAGCCAGCCATAGTCGTAGAGCGCCAGAAAACCGCCGACCGAGGGCCCCAGCGTCATCCCCATGTTGACCGCCAGGCGCAGCAGCGCGAAGCCGCGCGCCCGGTCCACCGGGCCCGTCGCCGCCGCCAGGGCCGCGAGGTTGGCCGGCCGGAAGGCCTCGCCCACCAGGCTCAGCACGAACACCATGGCCACGATGGCGAACCGGCTTCGCAACGGGCCGAGCACCAGGAAGCTCACTCCGGTGAGCGCCAGGCTTGCCTTCATCACCCACAGCGGCGAAACGTGGTCCGAGAGCCAGCCGCTCGCATAGGAGGCCGCCATGGCCGCGACGCCATAGAGGCCCAGCACCTCCCCCGCCTGGGAGGTGGTGAAGCCGCGCTTCGAGACGAGGTAGAGAGTCAGGAACGGCATCACCATCGTGCCGCTGCGGTTGACCAGCGAAGCGACCGACAGCAGCCAGACCGTGCGGCTCAACCCCGAGAAGGCCTCGCGGTAGGTGGCGGCGATGGTGCGGAACATGGGGGGTTAGGTCTTGGGTTCAAGCCCCCTCTCTCCCGGCGGGCGGGAGTGCGGTGGGAGAGAGGGGGTTGGGGGAGTGAGGGGCCGCCCTACTTCACCAGCATCACCGGGCACCGCACCACGATGGCGATGCGGTAGCTGAGGGTTCCGAGGCCGAGGGCGGGGTGGTCGCGGTCCACCCTGTGGGACGAGAGGATCACCAGGTCCATGGCCTGGTCTTCGGCATAGCGCACGATGGTCTCGGCCCGCTTGCCGATCAGCAGCTCCTGGCGCACGGCGACGCCGGCCTCCTTGAAGCGCTCCTGGAGCGTGAACAGCCGGGCCGTGGCCCGCGTCTCCAGGCTGCGGTAGAAGTCGGCCATCTCGCCGGCCTCGAGGTGCTCGATGGCCTCGATGACGTGCAGCAGCGTGACCTCGGAGCCGCCCTCCACCCGGCCGGCGATCTCCAGGGCGGTGCGCAATGCCGGCTCGTTCTTCTCCGTGAAGTCGACGGGGACCAGGATCTTTCGGAACATGACGCCTCTCTCCTCTCGGGCTCAAGCATATCGCGCCCGAACCGGCCGGCGGTGGTCGGCGGTGATTGGCGGCGAGGGCGCCCGCCGAGAGGACGTCGCTAGGACGGGCTCTTCCGTCCGAGCCGCGCCACGACGGCGGTCAGCTCGCCGGGATCGACGGGCTTGGCGAGGTGGACCTGGAAACCGGCGGCGAGGGCTCGCCGGCGGTCTTCGGGGCTGGTGAAGGCGGTGACGGCCACGGCCGGCAGCTCGTCCGAGCTGCGGCCCAGATCGCGGATGTCGCGGATCAGATCGTAGCCGTCGCGCTCCGGCATGCCGATGTCGCTCACCAGGACGTCCGGCTCGAATCGCCCGAGAGCTTCGAGCGCCGCCGCCGCCGAGGGAGCCGGCACCACGAAGGCGCCGCGCAGGGTCAGGAGCTCAGCGACGACGTCCAGGGTGTCGGGATCGTCGTCGACCGCCAGCACACGCAAGCCCTCGAGCGAAAGGACCTGAGGAGCGGCCGGGTGGTCTTCATAAGCCGGGCCCACCTAGACCTCCCGGTCCGGCGAAAGTGGGACGGTCCCGGCGAAGATCTGCGGATTCCAAAAAATCATCCAGGCGCTCCTAGTTGTAAATTGAACAGATCCCAGTGCAGAAAAGACCCTGAAACGAACGCTCGGCCGGGTTCGTTGCCGGGATGAAAGATTTCAGAATGCCTCATTGCCCAGGTGCTGCGTTGTCCGGACTGAAACCGTCCGTATTCTTTGGTGTCGGAACAAGCAAGATACGAGCCATTCGGGACAGCAGCGGTGTCTCATCTGCTGGGAGTCGTCGGGCGCGGCGGTTGGCGCCACCCGTCAGGCTGGCCAGGCGGCTCGCCTTCCTCGCCTTCGGATAGATCATCCTTCTTTAAAGCGCATATATAGTAGTAGTACCGTGAAGTCTCCTTCGGAATCTCCCCCGCAGACTCCCCTGCGATCCCGCTCGACGGGTTTGCTCCTGGCCACGGTCCTGGTGCTGGGCTTCGGCTTGCGGCTGTGGCTGGTGCTCGATTTGCCCTTCCTCTACGACGATCACTACGTAATCAACAACATCTCAACCGTCCTCGACGGTTCGCTCGTGCCCATACACACCATGTACGGGAGCCTGTCCTACCTGCCGCAGGCACTTGCGCTGGCGGCTTGTGACAGGCTGCACGCATGGACCGGGATCAGCGGGCTGGCGGTGCGGGGCTCAGAAGTCGAAGATCTCACCCTCGGCGCCTACCGGATCGCCAGGATGTTCGTGCTCGCCTACGGCATGCTGAGCCTTCTGATGATCTATTTCGTCGGCCGGCGCCTGTTCTCGCCCATGATCGGCGTGGCCGCAGCCGCAGTGCTGTCTGCCTACCCGCGCCATGTGAGGAGCTCGGCGGATCTCAAGCCCGACATGTTGGCCCTGTTGCTCACCCTCGTCACGCTCTATTGGACGGTGGGAGCCACACGGGTCCCTCGGCTCTCTCGATTCCTGCTGGCGGGTCTGGGCGTGGGTCTGGCCGTGTCGGCCAAGTACACTGGCGTGGCGTCCGCTCTGCCGCTGACCGTCTGGGCGCTGGCGACCGGCTTCCGCGATCGGCGGCGGTGGGGCTGGCTTTTTCTCTCCGGCTTGACGGCGGTGGCCACGTACGTGATCTTGAATCCCTTCGTGGGCAAAGTGCTCTTTTTCGCGCCCAGGCTCGTCAACGGCTACGCGAAGCATGCTCGCCAGGACGGCAGCGACCACCTGACGGTGCTGCGCGGCGAGGTCGAGTTCCTGGCTCTGCAGCACGGCTGGTTTCTCGGAGCCTTGCTGCTGCTGGGTACCGTCCTCCTGATTTATCGGTTATGGCGCCCGGCCGGCCCGGAGTGGATCCCGGCGCTGCTTCTGCTGAGCCTCGGTCTCGGCTATCCCGCGCTGTATGCCGCCGGCATGACCCTCCTCCGCCGCCAGAACCTGCTGCCGGCCCTGGCGGCGGTGGCACTCGTCTGCGCCTATGGAATGATCCGTTGCGGGCAGTGGGTCTTCCGGCGCCTGCCGCCTGTACGCGCGCCGGGGCTGGCCGCCATCGCCGGCCTGTTGACTTGTGGCCTGGTGCTCGCCCAGCCTTTTGAATACACCTACGCACAGGTCGTTCCCAAGACCTGGGTAGCCGCCACGGAAGCGCTGAGCGCCCGGCTGGCGCCGGTGGGCGCCCGGCAGTTGGCAATCGAGCCGGAGGATTTCCACATCAAGCTTGCGGAGGACTGGAAGCAGGCCACAATGAGCCCGGCGCCGAGCTTGGCCGCTCTTTCACCGGCTCTCCTCGACTTGATGGACGCAGAGGTCTTCCCGCTTTCGCGGACCCTGGGACCCGAAGCGGCTTTCTATCAGCGCCGGCAGCAGAGAGTGGCCCGGGAATGCCGCCTGGAAATCCACACTCAATGGTTTCGCCGCCGCGGTATTCCGCTCGTCCTGCTACTCCATCCCTGGACGCCGGCCGGGGATCCGATTCAGGTCGATTTCGAGCAATCCAGCGGACCGCCGGGAGATCTGGTCGCCCGGCTGCCGGGCTCCCTCGCCGCCGGCGACATCCTGTCGATCGAGCTGGTGGCTCCGGACGACGAGGACCTGACGGCCGTGACGCTTCAGCCCGGAGGCCAGAGCCTGCCGCTCGAATATGCCGGCCACCATGGCCAGCGGTTCCGCTTCCTCACACCGCGCTTCCGATATGCCGCAGAAACCCAGACCCGCCTCTCGGCTTCTGACGAGGCCGATCCGGAGAGCTTCCGCCTGCTGCTTTGGCGCTGGAAAGCACCGCAAGCCGTGGCTTCCCCCTCAGAAACGCCAGACGGCGCCCCAACGATCAAGGCCCTGACCCGCGAGCAGGGAGACGCGTTACGGCGGATCGTCAGCCCGATGGAAAGCATCGGCCGTCGACAACGCCCGCAATAAGTTCGGCTTCTGGCTCTGCTATCCTACCTCTTACAATGTGCAAGAAAGTCTGGATCGGCGGCGGCCTCTTCGCTTCGCTGGCCTTGGTGCTGGCGGTGCTGTTCTTCGTGGATTTCGACTCGCCCCGCCTGGGCAACCTTGCGCGTCGATCCCCTGGACACCAACGCCGTGCTCGCGGCAGGACGCCTGCCGGCCTCCCCCGTCTTCACCGCCATCGAGACCTTCCTCGGCCGCACCAGGCTCGAAGGCTCGGCCTACCAGCCCGCAACCGTCTCCTTTCAGATCCGGGACGACCGCGTCCACGTCGCATGACCCGTTTCTTCGGAGCCACGCTCATCCTGGCGCTCGTTCCCCAATTGGTTGGCGCTTCCCCGCTCCAAGTCTCGGCCGGCTCAAACGATCACATTACGAATCCTCAACCCACCGGCAGAGTCCAAGCGCGGATCGCGACCCCGGCCGCTGAGCCGGCACCGCAGGGCGCTTCCGTCGCGGGTTGGATCGTTCTGAAATCCGACGATCTCCCGGGAAAGAAAATTCGCGTCGAGCTTTCCCCCGAGTTTTCCGGGCTTCCCGGAACCCGGGAACAGTATGACCGGCTACGAGGCTTGGGCCTGAAAACCGAGGCCAACGAACGTGGATTCTTCCAGTTTTCTGGCGTCCCGCCGGGGACTTACGTGGTCACCGCATCCGGTGAAGGTCTCGCCTCCACGCGGCGCGGATCGATCGTGGTTCGGGAAGGTCTCCAGTCCGAGATCCTGGAGCCCTTGGAGTTGGGCAAGCCGCTCGAGCTCGAAGCCCGGCTCGATCCGCCGCTCGATCCGTTTGGCAAGCCTTGGCAACTCCGGTTGCTGCAGTCCGAGGTGGCAGGCGAGCTGAATGATGGCGTTTGGGAGGGAACCGCTTCTCCTGAAGGTGTGTGGCGCCGGCCTGGCCTCGCTCCGGGCGGCTACCGTCTCCTGGTGCTGGGAGAGGGCGATGAACGATGGGCGGCACGCGAGCTTCAGCTCGACTCCGGCCAAACCTCCGTGAACATCAGAATTCCCCTCGTTCCCGTGCGGGGCACCGTCACCCTTGGCAAAGCGCCCCTCGCCGCAACCCTCTGGTTCGGCGGCCGGCGGGGAGGACGGCGAATCCGCATGGACTCCGACGAGAAAGGCCGGTATGCAGGGCTGCTCTCGGAGGAAGGAACCTGGCCTCTGGAGATCGCCGCCGCCGAACGGCACCTTCGGCTGTCCCTCGATCCCGTCGAGGTGAAAGTTCCCTCCGGCAAGACCACCGCAACCGTGGACGTTCGAGTTCCCGACACCCGCGTGGCGGGAGAGGTCGTGGATTCGTCGAATCACAAGGTACCGGGCGCGCTGGTGAGCATTTTTCGGTCCGGCGCCAGCCAGGTGGAAACCGACGAAAAGGGGGAGTTCGAGCTTCGCGGGCTCAAGCCGGGTATCGCTGGAATCGAAGCGGAAGACGGCACGAGGACCAGTGGCGCCGTCGAGGTGAGGGTCGAAGAAGAGCACGAGACTCCGCGGCTGCATCTCATCTTGCAGGAGACCATGAAGGTCAGCGGGAGGGTCGTTTCAAGCCAGGGTCCCGTACCCGGCGCCGAGCTGACAGCCTTCCCTGCCCTCGACCAAGTCGGCCTTGCCACCGCGGTTTCCGCGGTCACAGGCCCGGACGGGCAATTCACACTCGCTCTCCACGCCGGAACCTCCCGCATCGACCTTCTCGTTCTGGCTCCGAGCTTCGCCCTCCGAATGCTTCCTGTCCCACTTGAGCCCGGCCGTCCTCTGGAGATCTCTGTCGATCAGAATGGCGGCACGCTCGTCCTCGAAATGCCGGAGGATCACTCCGTGTTCCCACTTCTCGCCCATGCGGGAACTTTCACCGTCCCGGCCCTGCTGCAACGATGGGCCGCCCTCCAGGGCTCGCGCAGGACCTCCGGCCGCTTGGTGCTGCCGAACGTCGAGCCTGGCGCCTACAGCCTGTGCATCAAGGCTTCGGCGGATTTGCGGCAGGGGAAGGAACCGCCTTCCGATGGGCGCTGCGAAAGCGGCGTCCTGTCGCCGTTTGGCGAGCTCAGGCTACGCCTTCCTGCGTCTCCCTGACCGTTTGGATGCGTCGAGATTCCTTTACCGGGAGCTGCGGGCGACATCCAGCATCGTCCTGGGGCCCCCTACCGGCCCCAGCACGTCCGAACCCCGTAGACGAGGACCAGCACGGAGAACCCGCCGCAGACGAGGCCCCAGAACCAGTAGGGCAGGAAGAGGGCGTTCTGCATCTGCATGACATCGGACGGGAAGACGCCGGTCGGATTGGTGACTCCCCGTGTGAAAAGGTAGCTGGCGCGGGAGAAGACGCTCAGGGCGAGTTGAGCTCCCAGGAAGACGACCACCCACTGCGCGCGCTCCGGCGAGAGGCGCCGGCCCGCGAAGAGGCAGCCGGCGGCGACCAGGCCGGTAAAGAAAAAGCCGAAGAGATTGCGCACCACAAGGATCTCGGCGGCGAGAAGGAAGAGCCCCACTCCCAGCAGGCAGGAACGGGCTCCGTGGCCAGTCTTCCCCAGCCTGAAACAGAGGGCCGCCGCGACGGCGGGCCCCACCAGTCCTCCGGCAATGGTCAGTCCTTGGCGAATCCTGCCGAAGCCCGTGAGGTCCATTTCGGAGACCCCTGCGCCGGTGGCCCACATCTGAAGGCTCTGGAACCTGCCACCCAGCAGCAAAGCCGTGAGCCCATGGCCCATCTCGTGCGCCAGCGTCGAGAGCAGGAGGAGCGGCCGGGCGAGGATCTGGCCGTAAGGGACCATGTACAGCACCAGGGTGACGGCCGCGCTCACGAGGAGGAACTTCCGCGTCCCTCCGATGGGCGGCAGAGAGGGCAGAGAGCTTTCGTGCGCGATCATGAGGTTGGCAGCCGAAGCACGGCGCTGATCAGGCGCTGAAGGGATTCAGACAGTCGACGCCGGTCCGCTCCACGTCCTTGAGATTGCGCGTGACCAGGGTCATGCCGTGCACGCTGGCCGTGGCGGCAAGGAGACTGTCGAGCATTGCAAGGGGATCAGGAACGTTGAAGCGGCCCCACAGCTCGGCGACAGCCTGGTCGACGGGCAGAATCCGGTCCGCGTAGGCGACGGCCAACTCGTGGAGCCATCGATCCAGGACTTCGGCGCTCGCCTCATCGCGGCGCCGGATGCTCTCGATGCCTTTGCGGATCTCACCCAAGGTCAGGACGCTCAGGTAGATCTCCTCAGAGGGAACTTGGGCGAACCATGCCGCCACCCCCGGATCGCACCGCCGTTTCTTGCGCAGCTCGGACACGACGTTGGTGTCAACGAGGTAGCTCAAAGCTTCACGTCTCGGCCGCGATCCGGGAGCCGTTCGAAGTCGGCGTCCTCACCGACCTCTGGAAGGGCCAGAAGGTGCTCCTTGAGAGATTTCTTTCGTTTCGCAGGCAGCAGCGCCTCGCGCAGAAGCTCCCGATGCTCCGCCTCCGCCGAACGGCCATGGCGGGCTGCGCGGAGCTTCAGCTCGCGGACGACCTCTTCCTCTAGATTTCGCACGATCAACTGAGTCATAGCCCTTCCCCCGTGCTATCAATGCTAGCACTCTGCCGTGAGCCTCGCAACTTGCGAACCAGAGCGACCTCGCCGGGGGCGTAGAGACCATAACTATGGCATCCGCACCCTAACGCCAACGCCCCGGCGGACCGGCCTCGTCCGCGCAAATGGTTGAAAAGACAGCATCAAGACTCCAAGCCTCTCCTGGCACACGCCGTGCCCTCTCCTCCTTCGCCCGTCACGGGCACCGATCGTTCTAGTTCGATCGGCAATAACCCATAGAGGAGATCAAGATGTTGATCGGCAGTCATCACCGTGGTTTCAGTCTCGCGATTTTCGCCCTCGTACTCGGTTTACCGCTCTTCGCGAGCGCCGCCGCGGCGCAATCCGCCTCCGAACCCTTCAACTATCCCGCCAATAGCCCGATCGCCGGAAAAAACCTTGGCACGGGTTGGGCCGGTCCCTGGACGGGGTCGAGCAACGTAGCCACCACAGGGCTCACCTATTCCGGTCTCGTCCCCGCGCCGAGCGGCAAAGCCCTGGGTCCGACAACCCTCGGTCCCGCGGATTTTCGTTCGCTGGCGACGCCCATCGTGGGCACCGCCGGAACGTCCATGGTGCTGAGCGCGCTCATCCGCTCCGACGTCAACGGCACGCCGGCCACCCAGGCCACTCTCGGCAACTCGACGGGGGGAACATTCATCATCGGCGACCTGCCGCAGCCCGATCCGAAGGCGGGGAACTGGGGGTATCAGACCAGCGCGGGACGGTTCTACTCCAACGTTCCCGTGGCCGCCAACGCCACGACCTACCTCGTGGCACAGATCGATTTCAACGTCAGCGGCAACAACGACCGCATTCGTTTTTGGGTCAATCCGCCGGCCAACGCCTGGTTCACGGTGCCGCCCGACATCGACGACTCCACCAGCGACGTCCCCGTGTTCTCGGGCGTCTTCTGGCAGACCCAGCAGGGGCAGATCGTGGACGAGATCCGGGTCATGGCCACGAAGACCGCCTGCGTGCAGCCCCCCAACACCACGATGGTCGCCTGGTACCCCTTCGACGAGACGTCCGGACCGACGGCCCTCAACTACGCCACGGCCAACGACGGGATGTGGATCAACGGCCCGACGCCGGTCCCCGGCATGGTGGGCAACGCCTTGCACTTCGACGGCGTCAACGACTACGTCGAGAGCCCGTCCAGCATCGTCACCAACTTCGGCCCTGCCGGCTTTCCCATGACCGGCAGCGGCGGCTGGTCCACGTCGCAGGGCGATTTCTCGATCGACACCTGGGTGCGGATCCCCAGCACGGCGACGACGGGAGTGATGGTGATCGTCGACAAACGGGACGGCAATCCGCCGGCGATCAAGGGCTACTCGCTATTCGTCTACAACAACCAGATCGGCCTGCAGCTCGCCGACGGCGTGGGCACGGGCTTCAGCAACTATTTCTCCGCCGCGCTGGCGCCCAATCTCTACAACGGCAACTGGCATCACCTGACAGTGACGGTGAAACGGACCAGCAGCACGGGCATCCGCTTCTACCACAACGGCGTGCCGGCCGGGACGGCCAGCCCGCTCGCCCGCGTCGGCTCGCTGGTGAACAACAGCCCGCTACGGATCGGCACGCGGACGGCGGCCTCGCCGCTCTCCGGCTGGTACCAGGGCGACCTCGACGAGCTCGAGATCTTCAACCGCGTGCTGACGCCGGCGGAAGTGCTGGGCCTCTACACGGCCGGCCCGTTCGGCAAGTGCCGGTAATCTCCTGCTGCTGAAGTGAATCTCTCGGGCCGGGCGTCGACACGCCCGGCCTCACCGCCGCTTCAGGCGCCGGCGCAGCCCGCTCACGAAGGATTCCACCTCCTCGACGCCGGCCAAGCGGCAGATCAGCAGGTAGGCGAGGCCGTAGGTGCCGAGCACCGCTCCGGCTTTGAGGATGAACGGCAGCGGTGGCAGCAGCCACCAGACGATCGCGGCTGGCAGAGCGGCTCCGAGGGCGATGAGCACCAGGCGGGCGTCCTCGCGCCAGGGGAGCTCGAACTCGGCGATCCGGCGGCGCAGGGCGGCCCGTAGTTGCAAGAGCTCCATCCAGGCGCCGAATCCCGAGGCCAGCGAGAGCCCCACCGAGCCGAGGAACAAGGGCTGGCCGGGCAGCGGCCCCACCAGGCGCGACAGGGGGAGGTGGTCGAACAGGAGCATCAGCGGCACGGCGAGCAGCGCCGAGGTGCCGACGCGGATCGCCGCGATGCGGGCCGGCGAGCGGGTGTCGCCCAGGGCATAGAAAGTATTTTGCAGCAGCCGCGAGGTGGTGGTGGCGAGGATGCCCGTCGAGTAGCCGCAGAGCACCAGGTAGACCAGCCAGTTGGCGCTGACGCCGAAGTTCCCCCGGCGGTAGAGGCCGATCACCAGGTAGCCGAAGGCGAGATAGCCCACAACCGTGGGCGCGTTGAGGAACGCCACGTAGCGCAAGGCGCGGCGGACGCGGCCGAGCATCGCCTCCGCGGCACCCTCGGCCCGCAGGCGCGACAGCTCCGGCAGCTCCGAGGCCGCCACCGAGACGCCGAAGAGGCCGATGGGCAGCAGGTAGAACATCTGGGCGAAACGGTCCGCCGACGTGGCGCCGGTGGCTAGCAGGCTGGCCAGGAAGAGGTCGATGTAGCCGGCGAGCTGCACGACGCCGCGGCCGGCCACTGCCGGCCACCAGGCCGAGAGGGCCTCGCGGACGCCGGGCACGCGGGTGGAGAACGACAGGCGAAAACCTTTCAAAACGCGCACCACTCCCGGCACCTGGACGAGGAACTGGAGCAGGCCGCCGAGCAAGCCGCCCCAGCAGGCCGCCCGGAAGAGGCTGATCTGCACCGCGGCATCCCGCAGGCCATGTCCAGGCGACCCCGGCGTCACGAGCAGCCGGGCGGCGACGATCAAGGCAGCGATCTGCGCCGAGTTCCACAGCACCGGCGCGACATACGGCAGGAAGAACCGCCGGTGGCTGTTGAGCACGGCGAGCGCCCATACCGACAGCACCATGAAGCCGGTCATGGGGAACAGGATGCGGACGCCGGTCACCGTCAGCTCGAAGCGGTCCACGGCGAGCGCGCCGGCCGCCACCCGCGCGGCGTCGCCCCGGAAGCCCGGCGCCAGAAACACGACGATGGGCCTCGCCAGCACGTTGCCGAGCAGGGCGATGCCCGCCGCCGTGGCCAGCATCAGGCCGAAGACGGCACCGGCGAAACGGCCGGCGTCCTCCTCCTTCCCCGCCGCCAGGAACCGGCTGTAGATGGGAATGAAGGAGGCCGAGAGGATCCCCTCTCCCAGCAGGTTCTGGAGCACGTTGGGCACCCGCATGGCGGCCGTCAGCGCGTCCTGGTGGGGACCGACGCCGAAAAAACGGGCAAAGGTGCCCTCGCGAATGAAACCCATGATGCGGCTGAGCAGGATGCCGGCGAAGACCATCACGGCTCCGCTGCGGGAGCGCGGCCGCCGCTCCGGCTCCGGAAGCGGCGAAGCTTCAGCCGGCGTGGCGCCCAGATAATCCTCGGGCTCGCTCACCTCGGGAGATCGTTCCAGTTGAGCAACACGTTCCAAACAAAGCGGAAATCCGCGATGTTCAGGAAGCGGTGGAGCGGATTGAAGGCGAAGAGGATGATTCTCCCCTTTCCCACCGGCAGGTCGAGGATGGCCGGCTTGCCGTTGATCGCGTCCTCGCCGCGCACGAATCCGGAGAGCACCAGGCGGTTATCCTGCGGCTTCGCCTTTTCCACGGGCTTCGGCGCGACGGGCGCTCCCGCCGCCGCGGCATCGAGATCCTCCACTTCGATGCCGCCCGTCTTCGGCGCCGGTCTGCCGTCCTTTTTCTCGTCCTCGCCCTCCGGCCGCTTGGTGCCGAACTGCATC
The DNA here is from genome assembly GCA_049284515.1 of Thermoanaerobaculia bacterium. Classification (GTDB taxonomy): domain Bacteria; phylum Acidobacteriota; class Thermoanaerobaculia; order Multivoradales; family UBA5704; genus DATARR01. The sequence continues at coordinate 15,597 of JBAPYB010000418.1, read as the reverse complement.
ACCACCCGGCCGCGCTCGGACTTCGGCACGGCGTAGAGCGGTCCGTTGCCGCGGAAGACCTCGGTCAGCTCTTCATAACCGTAAGCGATGGGGTGCTCGGGGCGCAGCACCTTCGCCCGCAGCTCCGAGCCGGGGGAGCTCAGGCCGCCGGCTGCCGCCCGCTCGACGCCGCGCACCAGCCCGCCCTCGACCGCCAGGGTGCCCGAGCTGCCCAGAGCCACGAGCACGCCTCCCCCCTCCAGGAAGCGCTGGAGGTTGAGCATGCCCGCGAAGCCCATGCCGCCCGTGATGTCGTCCGCAGCGTCCGGAATCCCCTGGCTGGGGAACTCCGGCGTCTGGCTGTAGGGCAGGGGCGAGAACTTGGGATCGATGCCGTGCACGAGGTCGTTGAAACTGCCGCGGGTCTGCGGGAAGAGGATGACGTCGAAGCGCTCGCCGAGGTTGCCGCGCTTCAGGTCGTCGTCGCCGATCGCGGTGTAGGGGACCTTGTCGCGGTCCAGCGTATAGCGCGCCCAGCCGTAGTCCTGAGTGCCGATCCAGTTGTGAAGCAGCGCCAGGCGAGGCAGGTCCACCACGTGCCGCCGCACGTCGGGAGGGGCGGCCACGGCGGTGAACGTGAGCCCGGTCTGCCGGGCCACGTCGTCCACCGCCGGCTGGGGACCCTCGACGATCCAGCTCCCCGGCGGATAGGAGACGCCGCCGGCCGTGAACGCCGTCTCCGCCGCGTCCACCTGGGCTCCGCCGAGCATCACGCGGGCCGCGAGGAACGACGTCTGGCCCGTGTCCCGCAGGAGGAAGACGCTGCCCGTCCCCGTCACTCCTCCCTGGGCATTGACGTCGGCCGTCACCGCCTCCACGGCGGCGGCGAACACCTTCTTGTCGGCCACCGAGTCGCCCTGCACGCCATAGATCAGCGGCCACGTCCACGCCACGTCATCATAGGGCGGATTCGGCTCGTCGGCCGGGAACTTCTGCTCCTCCAGCAGGCTGACGGCGAGGTTGCGGTAGGGCTGGTCCATGCGCACCACGTAGCTGCCCGCGGGCCAGCTCTTCTCCCCCAGCTTCAGCTCCGCCGTGAGGCGATGGACCTCGATGCGCTGCGCCCGGAGCTGGTTGACGAGGTAGGCGAGCCGGCCCGGATCGCGCTGCGCCGGCCCCGGCGGAAAGATCCAGGCGTAGGGCGCCTCCGTCCGTCCCTTTTCCAGCGAGCGGTTGCCCTTGATCCAGAAATCCTCCAGCAGCTCCTGCCGGTGCGCGGCGGCGTACTGCAAGGCCGAGAGCACGCCGGCCTCCATGTAGTTGGTATTGTTGCGGAAGGACCAGCGCAGCTTCTTCTTCGGCGGCATGGGCCGGTACCACTGCACGTCGGTGACCGGCTTGCCCACGAAGCGCACGTCCGAAAGATCGCGATCGAACGTGCCGGGCGAGGCGTTGCCGAAGGTCTCGTAGAAGCGGGCCATGGAATTGTGATTGTTGGCGACGCCGTTGAGGTAGCCCGGCCACCAGCCGTCCCAGAATCCCCACGTCCAGACGCCCGGCAGCCCCTGGGCGGCGAGGGCCCCCGCCTCGTGATAGCCAAAGCTGGTCCATTCGCTGATCGACACCGGATCGATGGCGTGGTTGTAGGGGCCATAGCCGGTCATGATGTAAAGCAGCGGCAGCGACTCGTGCAGGTCGTGCATCACCTGGGGATGGAAATTGAAAAAGGTTTCATTGACGGCGCGGCTCAAGGCCAGGGTGAGCTGCATGCCGTCACGGTTGTTGTCGTGACGGGCGTAGTGGCCCCAATACGGCGGCGACTCGATGCCCTGGAGCTCCTCGTAGGAAAGCTTGCGATTGCGGAGGTTGCGGTAATACCAGTCCACCATGCGGTCGCGGCCGTCGACCTCCACCACGGGAGTGATGAGGACGATGGCATTCTTGCGGATGGCCTGGATCTCCGGCTTCTCCGACACCGCCAGGCGGTAGGCCAGCTCCATGAGCATCTCGGGGCTGCCCGTCTCTCTGGAGTGCAGGCCGCCGGTGAGCCAGTAGAAGACCTTGCCCTCGGCGGCGAGCTGCCGCGCTTCGGCGTGCGTCGTGCGGCGGGGATCGGCGAGGCGGGCGGTGACGTCCTTGGAATGGTCGAGGTCCGCCAGGTTCCCGGCGTCGGAGACGAGAACGAGGATCATCTCCCGCCCCTCCTCGCTGGTGCCGATCGGCATCACCTTCACCCGGTCGCTCGCCGCGGCGAGACGGCGGAAATAGCCGTGAACGTCCGCCACGCGGGACAGCTCGTCCGGCGCCCCCACCAGGTGCCCCAGGACCTTGGTGGGCGAAGGCACCGTCGCGGAGTCCGGCACGTAGGCCACGGACTCAGGGAGGTACTCCGGGGCCGTCGTGTACTCCTTGATCTTCTCGACGCTCCCCGGCTCAGGCACGTCCGGAGCCCAGGCGTCCGGCCCGCCCGTCTCGGCGGGAGGCGGCACTGCCGGAGCCGCTGGCTGGACCTGCAGAGGCTCCTGGGCAACGAGGGAAGAGACGGCAAAGACGAACGCGATCAGGCCTGGGACGAGGATACGGGCCATACGGTTTCGAGCCTCCTCAGCGGACCGAGGCGGTACGATACCATCAAGGAGCCTCGGCGAAGGCGGTAGAGACGTCCCAGGTCGTAAACGATATCCGTCGGAGGCCACGGGGACTGCGGGACGTCTCCGCCGGGCCAATGCCGGTCCGAATCCGCAACGCCCTATGCGGGCACACAAACGCGACGCCTGGCGGCTGGCGCAATAACCTGTTCTGAGCCCGCTATCCCTTCCCCCTGCGGATCTCTCGGGCTTCCCAAGGCTCCGCATGGGAATGGGGCGCGACTCTTGGAATACCCCGTGAATCAGGGTAAATCGGTAACGAACAACGAAACGCAATCCTGAACAACAGAAAATCAGGAAACGCCGGTGCGCCGGCAACGGACGTGCCGGTTCCCGGCGATCTTGCACCCTCGGAGACGTCCCGCGGTCCCCGTGGCCTTCGCCGAGGTATCGTTTACGACCTGGGACGTCTCTACCGCCTACGCCTCGCCGACATCGGCCGGGAGCAGCAGCGTCCAAGCGCTGGTTGGCCGCTCCTCATTCTGCTCGCGTGGTTTGAAGAAAGGGTTGCCGTCGAGTACCGATATCGTTGGATAGAGTCTCCCGAAGGATTGTACCCTTGTCATGCAAAGGCTTGATCCATTTGGCATCCAAGGGATCCTCCCTCTTCTGTAGCTCCGGGTTATCGATAATCTCTTGCATCTTATGCTTGAGCGCAAAATAGGGTGCTCGGCTCTCACGCGACAAAAAGATGCCCCCCAAGTCGAAATACCAGTCTCGCATACTTTCGGACGTTTCTTTGATGACTTGATAAGTCAGTGGCGTCTCGGGAGAATATCGAGCCAAAGGCTTCAGCAGTTTCCAAAGTTCCCTGTAAGCTGCCAAACGATTTGCGCGCAACTCTTTATCATACTCCATCGACAAATCGAGGCGAGCCTTCGAGAGGGTGGCAAAGTAAGTAACGACGGCGGTGATCGCACCAGAGATAAGACCGGTCAGCAGAGATAGAAGTGTGGGGTTCATCTCGATCTCCTCCTATAATAGTCTGCAGGGACGGCCACGTAGGGGAGTTCGCGCCGGGAGTCATCAAGTGCTCGACCGAGCCGCTCCGTACCCTTGCTGAATGGCTCACGACCCTTAGGGCTTCAAGTCCACGGAGATCGTCTGCAGCGTGGCCGAGTCGATCTGTTCCAAGGTGACGTCGAAGCCTCCGTAACGGAGAGTCCAGACGCCGAAGGCGAGCCGGCGGACGTGCTGCCCTCCCTGCCGCAGAATCTCCTCACCGACGGACTTCAGAGTGGAGTCGGGGCCTACCTTGGCGTCGCCGAGGGTCAGCGCGCCGGTCAGGGTGTGGGGTACGAAGTCCCGCTTCGGAACCTGCTGGAAAAAGAACGCGACCTCGAAGATCTTTCCCGTCGCGCGGGATTCGTAGACCGCAACCCCCAGCGGGTCCCAGACGAGGATGCGATTGGTCTCATATTCCTGCACGCGGGTCGGATTGCCCAGGACGGCGGCGAACTGCTGGCGCGAAGCGGGAAAGGGCACCGCATGGCCGCCGATCGTGATCTGCTGACGGGTGATCGCCGCACCGGTCGCGGTCTTGGTGTCGGGTGGAGGCGGGGCTTGGACGGCAGCGTCTTCCTTGGCGTTGCCGATCCTTTCGACCATGGAAAAGGCGACCGGTTTGCCGTTGAGGGTCGCCGGACGGAACTGCCATTGGCGGAGGGCCTCGAGCCAGGAGCGCGCCTCCTGGGTCTCCTCCCCCACCAGCAGACGCGCCGCGCACACGCGGCCCTCGGGGCTCACGACGATCTCGTACAGCAGCGGGTGCGAGGGGATAAGGGTCTTCCCGGCGACCTGCGCCTCCTGCTGCTGGATCAGCTCCGGCCGGACGACCGCGGCCTCTGAAGGGTGATGGACCTCCGCATCGCCGCAACGGAGGGGCTCCCGGGTTTGCGCGCGAACGGCGGCGAGCGGGACGAGGAGCCCCGCGAGAACGATCCACGCTCTCATGTTCATCCCGGCATCTCCTCGAACTGGTCGAGCCGCCCGATGTCGACGGAGAGGATACCGTCCGGCGTCGGCGGCCTGAAGACGCTGGCGAAGCGGGCGCCGCAGACGACCTCGTCCGCCTTGTAGGACGAGCGGGCGTGCACCGTCTGGAAAAAGGTATCGTCGATCGCGGTCAGCAGCACCAGGAACTCGGATTCCGAAGCGATCAGGTCCTCCTGCTTCTGGCCCCAGAGCGGGCTGTCGGCGTCGATCGGATGGACGACGGTCCAGGTGAGGGGGAAGAAGACCACCTTCTCCCGCTCCAGCTTCAGGTTCAGGAACTCCCGGTTGCCGCTGCCGTCCCGCTTGAGGCGGCTGACCAACACTCGCGCTTCCACCTGGATCAGCTCGTTGTTGCGGGCGTTGGCGATGCGGAACTCGAACGCCGTGATGTCGCGGTAGGGAGCGATGAGGGCGTTGCGGCTGAACAGGATTTTCGCCGTCGGTTGCGAGAAGCGCGAGAACAGGATGCCGGTGGCGAGAGCAAAACCCAGCAAGCCGACGAGCGACTCCAGAGTGACCAGCAGGTTGGCGGCGAGGCCGACCGGGTGCATGCCGCCATAGCCGATGGTGGCGAAGGTCTGGACGCTGAAGAAGAACATCTCCAGCAGCCTCGGGCCCAGGGCGGTCGCCGTGGCCCCCGCGATCTCCCCCGGTCCGCAGGCCACGAAAGCCACCGCGAAAAAGGAGTTGGTCGCCAGGTAGAAGACGATGATCAGCCCCAGGAAGCGGGGCCACGTGGTGGTCAAGAGGAATTGATACGGACTGAGCGACTGCAGAAAGCTCAGGCCCTCGCGCACGACGTTGAAGCTGCCGTCCCGGTTGAGCAGGCGCTTGCGGCTGTCGCGGGCGACGACGGAGCCGAAGCCGAGGTCCCGGTTGGGATCGTCGTCGGCATTCGGTGTCTGGAGGGTCTTGGTCTCGACGAGGGCCACGAGCGCGAGCATAGCGCAGTGCTAGGATGGCGAGGATGGGCCTGCAGACCGCCGAGGCGTTGATCCTCGACGTCCGCGACTTGCACGACCGCGACCGGATCGTCACCTTCCTCACCCGCGAATTCGGCAAGAGGAGCGGCGTCGCCAAGGGCGCGCGGGTGAAGCACAGCCGTTTCGGCGGCCAGCTTCAGCCGCTGGCCAAGGTGCAGGTGACGTGGTTCGAGCGCGACGGGCGCGACCTCGTCCGCATCTCCTCCGTGGAGCTGGTCTCCACCGCCCACCTCCTGCAAGCGGACCTCGAAGGCATTCTCCTCGGCAGCTACCTCGCCGACCATCTCCTCGAGTTGGCGCAGGAGGGTGAGGCGTCCGACCACCTCTACCGGCTGCTCGACTCCACGCTCCAGGCCCTCGAGGCCGGGGTGGACCGGGACCTTGCCGCGCGCTACTTCGAGATCTGGGCCCTGCGCATCGCCGGAGTCTTCCCGGCTCCCCACGTCTGCCCGTCCTGTGGCCGGCCCTTCTCGCCGGAAGGGGCGGTGCTGCCCCGTTCGGGGGAAACGATCCTCTGCCTCGATTGCGGCGGTCCCTCCGGCTTCGCCGTGGCGCCCGAGACCCTCGCCTTCCTGGTCCGCACCGGCCGCGAGAGCCTGCCCCAAGCCGCCGGCTGTCCGCCGTCGCCCGCCGTGCTGCGGCAAGTCGAAACCGTCTGCATGCAGGTCCGCCGCGCCTTCCTCCAACGAGAGCTGCGCAGCTACGACGTCATCAAGACGATGCTGGCCCGGTTGTGAAGCGCCGGAGTGAGGGCTCGGCCTCGCGCAGCCAGTGGTTCACAGGACTAACAGGTGCTCCGGCCCAGCACCCGGAGCCATTTCTCGAAGCCTGTCGATCAATTCATTGGAAACTGCCTGGCCCCGGGGGGGCAGCGGCTCGAAGCCATAGAAGCTCTCCGGTTCGTTGATCCCGTATAGGTGCTTATGGGTCAAGCCTTCCCGGGCGCACTCCGACAGGATCTCTCCGGCGCTACGCTTCTCTCTCCGGGCTCTCTCCTTGACCGCCAGCAGGACGTCATCAGCGATGTCGAGGGTGGTACGCATACCTCAGATGCTAGCACATCAGAGCATCACGTGGACCAAGGCACGCTCCGGATTCATCTCGGGACCTCGCGCAGCAGCCCCGCGGCAGCGAATCGCTTGGCTCCTTCTCGGCGGCGCATCGCCGGAGTCTTCCCGGCGCCCCACGCCTGCCCGTCCTGTGGCCGGCCCTTCTCGCCGGAAGGGGCGGTGCTGCCCCGTTCGGGGGAAACGATCCTCTGCCTCGATTGCGGCGGTCCCTCCGGCTTCGCCGTGGCGCCGGAGACCCTCGCCTTTCTGGTCCGCACCGGCCGCGAGAGCCTGCCCCAGGCCGCCGGCTGTCCGCCGTCCCCCGCTGTGCTGCGGCAGGTCGAAACCGTCTGCATGCAAGTCCGCCGCGCCTTCCTCCAACGCGAGCTGCGCAGCTACGACGTCATCAAGACGATGCTGGCCCGGTTGTAGGCTTGGCCGGAAGGGCACGCCCCTCCGGAAGCAGGGAAAGCCTCTTTCCCTCGTTCCGGCGTCATTCAGGAAGGAGGAAAAGAGACTTCCCTGCTTCCGATGAGGCGAGAGTCGGAGGTGTTGAGGAGCATGACGAAGCCTGCGAGCCAATAGCGCCAGGAGGGATCAAGGATCTTGCCAGGGTCTCTCGAAGAGTCTAAGCTGCTGAAGATGAGCCCCTTCGGCGAAAGCTGCCCGCCGGTGCCGATCGGCTGCCGTGTCAAAAATTTGGCGCTCTGAGCATCCAAGAAAGTGTAAACCGTCGGCCTGCAAGGTTTTGCTCCACCGCAAAGGAATGGACGACAGCCTGATTCTTGGCGGGGTACCTCTCTTGGCGAAGCGGATCTTTACATGGCACCCCTTCCGCGGATCTTTACGTGGCACCTTTCCGAGCGGCAACGGTTAACAACAGAGGTTTGAACACATGACCAGAGATCGATATCTGGCTGCGTGCAGCGCTTTGGGCGTGCCTGAGAACACTACGCTCGCGGAGATCCGCACTGCACATCGCGATTTGGCAAAGGTCTGGCACCCGGATCGGTTTGGTAGCGACGACCGACTTCGCAAGAAGGCAGAAAATCAGCTCAAGGTGATCAACGATGCATATGATTATCTCCGCCTGCATCTACCCTCGAAATCCGAACAAGAGCATCGTCCACCATCAAATGCACCGCGATCGCCGAGACCAGCGCACACAGAGCCCCCTCCAGAAAGCGCCTCGCCGCCACCTCCAAAAAGGCCGCGCACCACAACGAGTGGTCCTTCTCGTACTCACAAACCTTCCCCTGCCGGCGCAACCGCCGTCCATCCAAAAGCAAGCCCGCGCCCTCTCTTGTATATTCTCTCGGGAGCCTTCTTAGTAACTGCGATCGCCATCTTGCTATTGTCTTATCGGAAAGCCGATTTAAGATCGCCCTCGCAATCACCTGATCAATCATTGGCTAGCCGCATCTCCTCACCAGCGAGACAGGGAGTGGCAAGAGAAACGCTTTACCTCGTCGGTTATCTTGGCGAGGGGGTGTACGAGATTGACCCTAAAACACCAAAGATTCTTGCCAAAGTCAAGATAAGCACCTTTAACGGCTACGACGTCGCATGGAGCAGCGTACGAGGCGAGCTTTATGTACTCAGCCAGAATGGAGATACTATTCCGATTATTCGCGTAGACCCTCTAGGCGAAATTGGGGTTCTCAGGGAAGGCATCGGGTGGAATGGATGCTCGATTGCCGTCACTCCTGATGGACAGATGCTCATCGGCGGGTTCAATGGTTACATCTCATTTTTCGATATTGAAAAGCGTAGGCTAAGGCATAGCGACCCAGCAAGCGCATGCCCCTATGTCACAGTTTCCCCTGACGGCAGTAGGATTTACGTTTCACAGCCAGGCCGCTTATATTATTATAACTATCCTGGACTTAGCGCTTCTACACCCTATGCCCTACCTGAATTCAGAGGCGGCCGGCTTGCGCCTTCGCCGGATGGAGCCTTTCTTTATGCCGTCCAGCAAGATGCTGCACTGAAAATCTCGACCTCCACCATGGAGGTAGTTGAACGAATCACGCTTCCGGGAGTGGAGCCGTGGTCTAGAATTGTGATGGCACCGGATGGTACTGACCTATGGGTTGCCCCGAGCCAAGAATGAATTGGCTCTACTCTATCCCAGCTAATCTCGCAGACTCAACAAGAATAGATCTCGATGACAGACCCACGAACTTTGGCCTCTCAGTTGATGGCAGACGACTCTACATCCTTCATGAGCAAGGGGGACTTAGCGTCTTTAATAGAACAGACAGGACGGTGGCAAACCTTTGGCGAAAACTGCCAATGCTCCCCATGGCTGTTATAGCGCTACCGGCAAGAGAGAAAAATCCCGCAGAGGTCGAGAATTCTGACCAGCCTGCGGAGCCTCCAATGGAGGCCCAGGTGCAGTCTCGACAGCAAGTGGCGCCGTTAGGGCCGAGCTTTGACTGTGCGAGGGCTGTGTTTCCTTCAGAACGCTTGGTGTGCTCGTCGAAGGAGCTTGCTAGTCTCGATCTAGAAATGGCTAGCGCGTATCGCGATGCGTTAGCGCGTGCGGGAACAAAAGAGCACATGGTTGCCCTTCGCAATTCACAGAATCATTGGCTGAGGAGGACCCGAGAGTCTTGCAATAATGTTAGTTGCCTTGTTAACGCATACGTGGAGCGAATCCGCGATCTTCAGACCCTGTAGCTGCCGAAAACAGAGACTTTGGCCAAAGATGGCGGCCATGGAGGATGCTATGAGTGATCTTGTGTGCGCGTTTTGTGGGAAGAGAAAGCGACCTTTGTGGTGGTGCAGGGTATGCCGCCTCCATTTTTGTGGAGATTGTGCTGGCGGAAACCTCGTTACTTTTGCTTGCCCGAAAGAGCACAAAGATGTAGCAAGAGTGTCAGCCTAGCTTGGTGGATTGGATTCGGCATCCTGCAAGGAATTACACAGGGCGACGCCCTGACTCCAGTCGTTGGAGGTGATCATGCTGCGGAGCCTCACCGGGGTAGAGCCGGCGTTGGCCTGTGCAGCCAGCAACTTCATTCCCATGGCCTGGCTTTCGGGGCATTATCTATCCCACGGCTAAAAAGTCAGCAGCTCATGCAAATATCTAACAGTCACAAAGAGAGCGGCGAACCCCTGCGCTGCACCGGACGGCAACCGTTGGCGCGCTTGCCGCTCGGTGAGCTTCTGAGGCATTAGGAGGGCTAACAAACCAATGACCATCCTTGACGCTGTGAAGGCCGGGGACATCGATACCGTCCGCACTCATCTCGATAGCGACGGAACCACCGTTAATGAAAAGACACCGGATGGCTCGAGTCCCCTTCACCTTGCAGCTTCGGGCGGCCATACACTAATCGTGCAACTGCTTCTCTCCCGCGGCGCACAAGTCGATGCCCTAACCACAAATCGCGCCACGCCCCTTCACTACGCGGTGTACCTCCACCAAGCCGTTGCAGTCAACGCACTCCTTGCTGCCGGCGCTAACGTCAATCTGAAGACGGGTTGGGGTCCCACAGCCCTCGAACTTGCGTTTACAGAATGTCAAGCAGAGATAGCGGCATCCCTCTTGCGGGCCGGCGCACATTTTGATGGCAAGGGTGAACAGGGCGACAAGGCGCTCCAGAGCGCATGCCTGGCTGGCCATACAGAGCTCGTAACCACCTTACTCGCGCTGGGGTGCAATCCCAACTATGCGCGCGACACGTGGACGCCGCTACACCACGCTGTCGACAAAGGACACAGTGCAGTCGTCACGGCACTGTTAGAAAATGGCGCGGACGCGAATGCACGCAACGGATCGCGTGAAACACCGCTCTACATCGCGGCCCAACGCGGACGGATCGAGCTCACAAGGATCCTGCTCGCAGCCGGGGCCCGCCACCATCTCGCTGACAAATACGGCCAGACTCCACTCATTCGCAGCGCAGTGCTAGGGCATGCCGATGTAGTCGTTCTCCTTCTGGGTGCGGGAGCGGACATACGTGACCGGGATGTCAGCGGAGACGATTGCCTGGCCCTCGTTAACCGTAGTAGCCTCGTAGCCTCCGCGAAGAGAGAGATGCTGGCCCTGTTGCGCGCCCACAAAGCGTCCGCACTGCAGGAACCTACGACAGAGAGTGTATCAGCGTCCCTTGACCGCGAGGACGCTACCCCCAGGGCATCGTCCACGACGAGGGAGAGCTCCGCGACAGTGCCGCGAACGAACAGTCTGAGATTGGAGGAGGGCGCGCGGAGGCCTTCCGGGGGCTGCTCGCTTCTGGTCTTAGTAATATTCCTGCTGGCGGGTACGTTTGCTGCGATCACAGGCAGAGGAGTGCTGGTGCCAAAACAGGTGCCTGGGTCTTTTTGGATGCGACGAGGAGATAGGCCGGGAACAGGTACCCAGGCCTGGCGCGCGCCCGCTCTCTGGCCGCTCAACGATAACACCAATGCCTCGGCGCACAGGCGCTCCTGCTGTTTCGATATCGTTCGGCGTAGGCGGTAGAGACGTCCCAGGTCGTAAACAATACCTCGTCGGAGGCCACGGGGACCGCGGGACGTCTCCGAAGGTGCAAGATCGCCGGGAAACCGGCACGCCCCTTGCGGGCACACAGGCGTTTCCTGTTTTTCTGTTGTTTTTGTTTGCGTTTCGTTGTTCGTTTACGGTTTTCCCTGGTTCACGAGGTATTCCCAAAAAACCGGCGTTTGTGTGCCCGCGTAGGGCGTTGCGGATTCGGACCGGCATTGCCCCGGCGGAGACAGTCCCGCAGTCCCCGTGGCCTCCGACAGGATATCGTTGACGACCTGGGACGTCTCTACCGCCTTCGCCGAGGCTCCTCTGTGCGCACGGGCCGAATGGCCTGCCGGCATCGAGCTTTCGGAGACGACCCAGCACCAGCAGCTCAGGTCTCTGCTCGTTCGGACAGCCCGCCGTCCACCCCCTGAGGCCGCGCCCCTCCGGCGAGACGCCGGGGACTCCCAGCGCCACGCTCGCAACAGCCGATGCAACATAGCGGCCCGCTCTTGTAACACGAAGCGGCTCTCCTGCAACACAAAATACCGTTCACCGGCCGCCCGACTCGCTCCGTGCATCACAACGGAGCACCAGCGCATCATTCGACCCGCGGGCCGAACGACGCGACCCCGGGGTCCTGTGTTGCGACCCGCGGATTTTGTAGTGCGGCCCATGGGTCTTGTAGTGCGAGCCGAGGGTCCTGTGATGCAACCCGTGGGTTTTGTGTTGTGACCCGAGGGGCCTGTAGTGCGACCCGAGGGTCGATAGTGGGGTATTGTTGAGTTGCTCCCTGCGGCCGGCCCTAAGCTCCTGCATTTCCTGTAGTTTACCACGGATGGGGGAAGCGTTTCCCCCGATTCCCAGGTAAGCGGCCCCGAGTGAAGCCCGCAGAGCGACACCCGGAGCCTAACCCATGCAGGAGGTCTAGCCCCATGCACGAGCTGTCTAAGTCTACCCCGCCCCCGTCCCCGCCTGATCTCGCCGTCTCGCCCCCGGTCATCGAGCCGGAGCGATTCGAGGACTTCATGACGTTTCGGGAGGTCTTCATCGTCCACTTCCCGGACGCCAAAGCCAACGCCCGGCTCCGGGGCTTTGGCCATCTCCTTTTCGAGATGGTGCTCGCCACCTGGGGGGACTGGCCGAACCATCGGGAAGGCATCTTCCCTGCGGAGCTGCGCGCCGCTGTAGCAGACATGCGCTTCCTTCAGGGCGCCATGTCCTCCTGGTGCGGCCCGGCCTTCACCGGCTCAAGCGAGTACGAAACCCGCCTTGCAGGCGTGGGCGCCAGCATCGCGCTGGCGATCGGCGAGCTGGCGGACCGCCTGGAAGTGGAGCTGAATTCATGGCTCGGGAAGGTGTCATGAGGGGGCGTACCCTGAAGCCGGAGCGGGTGCAGTGAAGGTCGCCACCTTCAGCATGCGGGCGAGCATGCCGCAGTCCGTCGCCTGGAAGAAAGCGGCGGACGCGGAAGGCTTCTCCTCGGTGGGGAGTTGGGCGGCATGCGCTCTCGACGCCTACCTGAAGATGCGAGCAAAGGCCGGTTTGCCTCTCCCGCTGATCTGGCGTCGTGGTCGCTTCCGCGTCGTCTTTGAGGACGGCGCGGACCTGGAGATTCCCGGATGGATCTCCCGGCCCTTCGGCCACTTCCACGGCACGCCGGGCGGTCCCATCCCGTCCGGTTCGACTCACTGTCAGACGTTGGTCTACCTGCCAGGACGGCGGGTCGTCGCCACGTTCCGCTATGCCAGGGAGTGCCGCGCATTGGCGGCGGAACTGGCAGGCGTTTGGGCGCGCAGTGGCGGGGAGGGTGAGGACATTCGGGCAGGCCCGCTGATAGACCGCTATCAGCGCGAAGCGACATAGCACCAGGGGCCGGTCCGACAAGGGCCGGCCCTTTCGCTTAGAATGGTCGCCAGCGCGGCTAGGAAGTTATGGCTGGCCAGCCCGACAGGAGAATATATGCGTATGTGTAAAACCATATGGATCATAGCGACTCTAGCCGTTTTTGGGGTTGGCGCTAGCCACGGCCAGCAAGGAGCACGGTCAAGCGGTGCGCCAGCCGCAGCAACGCCAACGCCTTCCGCCCCTAGCTGTGAAACAATACATGCTGAACAAAAAGAGGACCGCTTTACAGGAAACTTGACCGTCAAAACGACTCCAATTGTTGAAGCTGACAAGTTTCATCCGCTTTTTATTTGGCTTTCAGAGAACCCCGACATCCTCTATTTTGAGATCGCCGGATCGGCTGATACGTGGAGATACCTTACATGTCATCCCGTGGCGATGTTAGCAAATGGAAATCGAATCGCCCTCGGTGGCGTGGAGCATCAAGGGCAAGTTAATGACGGAGGATTCGTTGCAGAGATAGTGATTACCTCGGTGCCATGGAGTGAGACGGAAAAATTGATGACTGCGACGCAACTAGAATTCAAAGTTTGCAATGACGAATTTCAGACACCTCTCGAAATTCTTTGTCAGGTGAAGGATGTCATCCGCATCGCTAAGGAATGGAAGAAAGCAGCGATACGTCTCAAGAAGAAGTGATAGACAGGGATAGTTTTGGCCGTAGACCGGCCCGCCGCGCAACCCTTTCTGTTCGGAAAGGCGCCGCTCTTGGCGGCCTGATCCTACTCTTTGGGCAGCATTTCAGGGTGAAAGAAGTATTGCATGCTGACACCAGCAAAGGTCTGGACGAAATATTTTAGAGTAGGGCGCTTGATTGGTCCCTCAAGCTCAAGCACCCGATGCGTGTCTCCCTGTGACAGATAGGTGAACTCGCCTATCTCCGACACAGCAACACCTAGTCGCCTCAACACCTCTTGAACCTGATCTTTCGGCAATCCCGTGAAGTGTTCAGGCGAGCCGATTATATTGTTGCCGTCCTCCATTCGCGGGCCTTTTCGGCTTAAGCGGCCGACTGTTCTCTGCCATAGAACGCAATAGCGTTAAACGGGAACGCCTGCCGCTCATTATCAAAATGCACCGAGACCTGAGAATAGAGTTTCCTTAATCCCGGCTTACCTCTGTAGAATTCTGCCCACACCTCCGGCGGTGCAACGTGCATGAAATCATCGATGTTTCCATACAACTTTAGATAAAAGTCAATCGTCTCCCTGAGTCCGTTCTGAAACCGACGTTGAACGTCCTCAATGGATGATCCCTGTGCGAAGTAGTTGATCTCCAGCCCCTGGGCGAACCACGAGCCATCATCGTCAGTGAGCATTACTCGCAGGTTTCCGATCCCGATGAAGTGCTCGGTCCCGTCATCGGTTCGGGCGTGAATTGCGTAGGCGTTTTTCTTGCTCTTTTTGCCTTGAGTCCCACTCTTCTTTTCCATGTTCATAGCAACCCCTCTAAGCGGGCGTAACCCCGTGCATGGTTCATCCGCTGACGGATGACCCATCCTCTCAGGAAAACAAGCGCCAGCTTCCGAAAAATTCCGGTCATCGGCACCCAGCGACTAGTCTATTCCTAGTACCGCGTCGCTTTCAAGGGGGGCCTCTCCAGCCTCCGGCCCCCCTACCCGCCCGCCTGCATCCGTGATCGCTTAAGGTGCCCTTTTCGCCGGAAGGCGTGCTTGCAAAAGGCCATGAAGACGTGCTTTCCTCTTGTTGGTCGAGAACAAGAAAGGAGGCAGTCCCATGGCCCGAGGGAAGTCTACCCCCCTACGTACCGCCCTGTCGAGGCTGTTCCCTGCGGCGCTGCTTGGGCGTGTGGCCCGAGAGACCGGAACCGTTCGCCGCCGCCGCTTGGTGGACCCGGTGAAGCTGTTCTGGGTCGTTGTGCTCAGTGTCGGCGGCGGCGAGCGCAGCTTTGCCGACTTGCGTCGTTCTTACGAGAAGGTGACGGGCAAGCGGCTGTCGGCCAGTTCCTTCTACAACCGCTTCACCCCGGCGTTTACCGGCTTTCTGCGCGAGCTGTTGGCTTTGGGTTTGGACAAGCTCGATCGCTGCGCCGAAGCTTCGGCGGCGGTCCTCGGCGAGATTCGGGATGTCCTTTGTGTGGATTCCACTATTGTCCGGCTTCACGATGCCTTGGCTGATTGCTGGCCGGCATGCCGTACCAACCACACCTTGGCCGCCGTGAAGCTGCACGCCGTCCTCAATGTCCACGGCATGGGCCCTCACCGCATCAAGATCACCTCGGAACGGGTCCACGACGGTCCGGTTCTGCGCGCCGGCCGATGGGTCAAGGGCCGGCTCCTGCTCTTCGATCTGGGTTACTTCCGGTACTCGCTGTTTGCTGCCATTGCGCAGCAGGGCGGCTTTTTCCTGACACGGCTGAAAGACAACGCTAACCCGACTGTGCGCCACCTTCACCGCAGCCATCGTGGCCGTGCCGTGGCGGTGGAAGGCTTGAAGTTGCACGACATCCGATCCCGGCTGCGCCGCGCCGTGTTCGATGCCGAAGCGGAGATCTGCTTTCAGCGGCGCAAGTATGCCGGCCGGCGAAGCACCGCAAAG
>JBAPYB010000417.1:0-4198 GCA_049284515.1 Thermoanaerobaculia bacterium | reverse complement strand
TCGCTCACCTGGCCGTCCATGAGCTGGCCGAAGAGGTCCTCGGTCTCCTCCCGCGTCAGGTGATCCCCGGCGGTGACGCGCACCAGCGCCGTGCGGACGTCAATGGCCATTGCTGCACATCTCGAGGAAGTTGGCGAGCAGCCGCGGTCCGGAGCCGGTGAGCACCGATTCGGGGTGGAACTGCACGCCCCAGAAGGGGAGCTCGCGGTGACGCATGCCCATGAGGGTGCCGTCGTCCGCCCAGGCCAGGGGCTCCAGCTCCGCCGGCAGGGTCGCCTCCTTCACCTCCAGGCTGTGATAGCGGGTGGCCTGGAACGGGTTGGGCAGGCCGGCGAAGACCCCCTGGTCGCCGTGGCGCACGGGCGAGGTCTTGCCGTGCATGAGCCGCGGCGCGCGGTCGACCGTGGCGCCGAAGGCGACGCCCATGGCCTGGTGGCCGAGGCAGACCCCCAACAGGGGGATGCGGGTGCGGCTGCGCAGGAGGTCGATACAGACGCCCGCGTCCTCCGGACGGCCGGGGCCGGGCGACAGGACGATGCCCGCGGGCTTGCGGGCCAGCATCGCCTCGGCGCTCTCGGCGTCGTTGCGCAGGACTTTCATCTCCGCCCCGGCCGCCGCCAGCAACTGGACGAGGTTGTAGGTAAAGGAGTCGTAGTTGTCCACCATGAGGATCACAGCGTTTCCTCCAGCTCTTCGGCGAGCGCCACCGCGGACAGCAGGGCCGCCGCCTTGTTCTCCGTCTCCTTCGCTTCGGAGGCGGGGTCGGAGTCGGCCACGATGCCCGCTCCGGCGGTGATCGACGTCTCATTCTCCTGCACGACCAGGGTACGGATGGCGATGCAGGTGTCCAGATCTCCCGAATAGGAGAGATACCCCACGGCCCCGGCGTAGGGACCCCGCGCCTCCGGCTCCAGGTCGTCGATGATCTCCATCGCCCGGATCTTGGGCGCGCCCGACACCGTGCCGGCCGGGAAACAGGCGAGTAGAGCATCGAGCCCGTCGCGGCCGGTGGCAAGCTCAGCCTCGACGCTCGACACCAGGTGCATGACGTGGCTGTAGTTCTCGACCTCCATGAAGGTCGGCACCCGCACGCTCCCCGGCACCGCCACCTGGCCGAGATCGTTGCGCCCGAGATCCACCAGCATCACGTGCTCGGCCCGCTCCTTGGGATCGGCCAGCAGGTCGGCGGCGAGGCTGCGGTCGCCCTCGGCGTCCATGCCGCGGGGGCGGGTGCCGGCGATGGGCCGGGTCTCGATGTGCCGGCCCTGCTTGCGCACCAGCAGCTCGGGCGAGGCGCCCACCAGCGACACCTCGGGGACCTCGAACAGCACCATGTAGGGGCTCGGGTTGACCATGCGCAGCGCGCGGTAGAGGGCCAGGGGCTCGATGCGCCGCGGCACCTTCCAGCGCCGGGCGAGCACCACCTGGAAGATGTCGCCGGCGGCGATGTGCTCCTTCGCCTTCACCACGGCGGCGCGGAAGCTGGCGTCGTCGAGGCTGGGCGGCCCGGTCGCCACCGGCTTGACGGCGTAGCCCGGCATGGCGACGCCGCCGCCCCCCGATTCCCGGGTCAGCAGCCGCGACAGCCGGGCGAGCTGGCGCTCGGCGTCCGCCACGTCCAGCTCGCCCTCGATCTCGTTGGCCACGGCGAGCACCCGCTGGCGCGCGTGGTCGAAGACGACCAGGGTGTCGAAGCGGGCGAGGACGGCGACGGGGAGATCGAAGGGATCGGGGGGGCGGTTCGGCAGGCGCTCGACCATGCGGAAGAGGTCGTAGCCGAAGTAGCCCACCAAGCCGCCGGTGAACGGAATGGGCCCCGGCTCGGCGCCGATCTCCTGGACCACCTCGCGCAGGGCCTGAAGCGGCTCGCCGGGCAGGCTCTCGCGCTTGCCGGCGCGCTCCACCTCCAGGCGGTCGGGGTAGAGCCGGTAGATCAACCGCGGCGCGGCGCCCAGGAAGCTGAAACGGGAGATCCGCTCGCCGCCGGTGACGCTCTCCAGCAGGAAGCGGTGGGGGGAGAGAGAGGACAGCCGGCGGTAGACGGCGAGCGGCGTCAGGCTGTCCGCCAGGAACTCGCGGACGTGTGGGACGGCACGGCGCGGCCGTCGCGAAGCGGTGCTCGAAGACATGAAAGGCATCCTCCAAAAGAAAAGAAATGGCCCGCGCTTCCTCCTATGAGTGCGCCGGACGGACCAAACCGTGGCGCTGCAACAGCATTTCTCCGATTTCGGACAGCTCGATTCCGCTCGCCTGGAGCAGCACCAGCAGGTGATAGAGGAGGTCGGCGGCCTCTCCAATCAATGCTTTGCGGCGCTCTGCGCTCTCGTCGCCGGCGGTCCTTTCGGAGGTCATTCCGGCCGTCACCGCGGCGATCGCCGTCTCCACCCCCTCCTCCCCCACCTTCTGGGCGATCCTCTCCATGCCTTGCGAGAGCAGCCGCGCCGTATAGCTCGTCGCGGGATCGGCGCCGCGCCGGGACTCGATCACCGCCGCCAGCCACCCCAGCTCGAGGCGGGCGGGATTGGGCTCGAAGCAGGTGCGCGTGCCGCGGTGGCAGGCAGGGCCGGCCGGGAGAGCCCGCACCAGCAGCGAGTCGGCATCGCAGTCCGCCGTCACCTCCACCACCTGCAGGACGTTTCCCGAGGTCTCGCCCTTGCGCCACAGGGCCTGGCGGGAACGGCTCCAGAAGTGGGCCTGGCCGGTCGACAGGGTGAGCTCGACGGCCTCGCGGTTGGCGAAGGCCTGCATCAGCACGGCGCCCGAATTGACGTCCTGGACGACGACGGGGATCAGGCCGCGGTCGTCGTAGCGCAGGGCGGCGGGGTCGACGCTCATTCCTTCTCCTCGTTCACCGGCCGCACGGGAAAGCCCGCATCCGAGATGGCCTGCTTCACGCCGCCGACGGTCCAGGTCCCCTGATGGAAGATCGAAGCCGCCAGGACGGCGGCGGCGCCCGCGGCGAGGGCCGCCACCAGGTGCTCCGGCGCGCCTGCACCCCCGGAGGCGATCACCGGCACGGGCACGGCCGAGACGGCTCGTGCGATGAGGTCGAGGTCGTAGCCGCCCTGGGTGCCGTCGCGGTCGATGCTGGTGAGCAGGATCTCGCCGGCGCCGCGGTCGACCCCCTCGCGAATCCACGCCAGGGCGCCGCGGCCCGTGGCGTGACGGCCGCCGCGGGTGACCACCTCCCAGCCGCCGTCGTCGCTCCTGCGAGCGTCCACCGAGAGGACGACGCACTGGCTGCCGAAGCGGCGGGCGAGCTCGTCCACCAGCGCCGGGCGCTCCACGGCGGCGGAGTTGATCCCCACCTTGTCGGCGCCGGAGCGCAGGAGGCGCCGGGCGTCCGCCTCGCCGCGCACGCCGCCGCCCACGGTGAGGGGAATGAACACCTGCTCCGCGGTGCGCCGCACCCATTCCACGTCCGTGTCGCGCTCCTCGGGAGCGGCGGTGATGTCGAGGAACACGATCTCGTCCGCCCCCTGCCCGGCATAGCGCAGGGCCGACTCGGCCGGGTCTCCCTGATCGACCAGGCTCTGGAACCGCACGCCCTTGACCACCCGGCCGGCACGCACGTCGAGGCAGGGGATGACCCGCCGGGCGAGGCCGGACGGCCCGCGTTCCTCTAAGCGCATGCTGCCAACGCCTCCTCGACGGTGAAAGCCCCTTCGTAGAGGGCGCGGCCGACGATGACGCCGCCGATCTCCGGCAACCCCCGCGCCGCTTCGAGATCGGCCAGGGAGCACACGCCGCCCGAGACGAGCGCGGGGATTCCCGTCGCCCGGCCGACGCGGCGGGCGAGGTCGAGGTTGGGGCCGGTCATCATGCCGTCCCGCTCCACGTCGGTCACCAGGACGGCCGGGCAGGGCGAGCCCATGAGCCGGCCGCAGATCTCGCCCAGGGAATGAGGCGCCCCCTCCTTCCAGCCGGCGGTCCGCACTTCGCCGCGCTCGACGTCCAGCGCCGGCACGAGCCGGCCCGGGCGTTCCAGGGCCAGGCGGCGGAAGCCCTCGACGTCGCGGGCCACCAGCGAGCCGACCACCGCCCGGCCGCAACCCGCCGCGAGGGCCCAGTCGATGGCCTCGCGGTCCCGCAGGCCGCCGCCGAGCTGGATCTCGATCTCCATCGCCGCCATCGTCGCCATCCGCGCGATCAGCTCCCGCTGCGGCGGCTCGCCGAGGGCGGCGTCGAGGTCCACCAC
>JBAPYB010000416.1:0-73585 GCA_049284515.1 Thermoanaerobaculia bacterium | reverse complement strand
GCGCGGTGAGCGGGCCGGGGTCCTGGCCGGCGAAAAATCGCTCGACGATGGCGGGCCAGTCCGCGGCGAGGCGGGTGAAGACCTCTGCGTTCGCCTCGCGGAAGAGCTCGAGATCGAGGAGCGCCTGGCGGGCGAGCACCGGATATTCGCGCAGGATTGCGTCCGCGGCTTCCCGGTCGCGCAGGCGCTCGACGAAGGAAGCGAAGCGTTCCTCCGGCGTCTCTCCGCTCAGCAGCTCCTGCAGCCGGGCCACGTGCAACTCGAGGACGAGCGTACGCGAGAGGATCGGCAGCAGCCGGTAGGGGAGGGTCTCGGAGGCCAGGCGAAGGGCGCTCTCCACGGTGAACGGCAGCGGGCCTTTCGCCGCCCGGACGAGCGCCGCGAGATCCTTTTGCAGGCCCAGCCGCGCACGGTCGCCGAAGGGGCGGACGACTTCGAGAAAGCCGGCGGCGGCGCCAAGCTCGGCGGCGACGGGCAGGGGCGGCAGGGCCGAGTCCGCGAGATCGATGTCGGCGGTGCTCATCTTGTGGACTGGTTTCAAAAAAGGACGACAAGGACAACAGAGACAGCAGGGACGAGAAACAGATCCTCGTGTCCTTGCAGTCCCTGTCGTCCCTTGCGTCCTTACTGCGGGTTCCGGCGCCGGCTCCTAGACCGTCGTCGTCGGGCAGCAGGCGGCCGAGCCGCCGAAGGTGTACTCCGTGCAGGTGATGGCGGTGGTGATCGGCGGGCAACAGGCGCGCCAGTTGAGGAAGGTGTAGTTGGTGCAGGTGGGAGCCGTCGTCACGACATCGCTGCCACCCGCGATCCGGAGCTGGTCGTCGCTCAGGTCGGCGATGCCGGCGGGATTCAGGGGCAGCGCCGCCTGCTCTTCCTCTGACAGGCTCGCCCGATAGGCAGGATCCTTCCAAGCACGGATGACGTCGTTCTTGTTCATGAGCGGATCTCCTTTTAAGAGAGTCGTGAGACGAGAGGCCCGTGACTGCCGAGCCCCTCCGTATTCAATGGTGTGTGAGCGGAGCCGGCCGGGACAGGGGGGCTCTGGGCGCTACCGGGACCGCACCACCCGGAACGGGTAGGTTGCGACGGCGACACCTATGCCCGCTCCAAATACCCATTCCCAATGACCTTCAAACACACCCGCCCCACGGTCGGATCGGTTCGCTCGTGGATCGGCTTGACGACGCACCCCTCCCGGACGTGGTCGGCGCCGGGGACCAGGCTGGGGCCTTCCGCCAGCTCCAGGATCCGCTCCAGCTCGAACGGCACGGCCTCCGCGATCGTCGGTACCCAGGGGAGGCCGAACGGCGTGGACAGCTCGCGAGCCGCGATGGGAGCCATCCATTCACTGCCGGTCAAGATGTCGAATGCGGCAAACCGGACCTGGCCCTTCGTCGTGCCGTACCGCAGGTCCTGGACCTGCCCATAGACCTCGCCGTACACGGTGACACCCGGATGGGCCGTCAGGAAATCCCGCAGTCCCTGCGTCTCCCGCAGCGCCCGCCACCAGACGTTGTCGGCGGACTCCTCCTTCCACTCGGTGCGGGAGCCGCAGAAGAAGCCGCCGTCCTCCAGCCAGGTGAAGCGTCCGTTCGCGCCGTGGATCTTTTCGCTGACGAAGACGGTCTCCCCCGGAATGAAGATGCTGGCGTACCGGCGCAGGCTCTCGACGTCGAAGGCCGGCCGGTAGCCGGGAGGCGGCTTGATCGACTCCCCTCCCGTGCTGATCGGCAGGGGCGGATCGTAGTGCGTCACCCCCAGCAACCCGGCGACGTCGTCGCCGATCTTCGATCCTTCGGGGGCGGCCACCAGCAGTCCCATGCTGACGATCCCGCGCAGCCGCCGGACCTTGATCCGGCGGTGGCCATCGAGGAAGGCGAACTCGGGTGTGTCGGGAACCACGGAATCGGGCGGGATGTAGGCGCCAATCTCGCGGCCGATCCAGTCCGCCGTGCGGACGCAGACCGTATAGCCGTCGAAAACGCGGACGACGGAAAGCGTATCCGCGTTGGGATGGGGCTCCAGGTGAACGGGGACGACTTCGACGCGGTGCGTGCTGTTCGTGATTGGCTCCATGGACCAACCCTAACACTGAACACACCCGCCGGCAGCCGCCAGAGCGGGCACCGGAGGTTCGCCAGCCACTCGATGCGCTCGTTGCCAACAGGAGTCGTTCAAGGCACAATCCCAAGATCGAGGAGAACCGAATGCACAGAATGATCTGGCTACTCGCAGCTTCGCTCTCTTTGCAGGCGGCAACCCCGCCATCCGAAGACGTGGCTGCCGTGCTCCAGCGCCAGACGCAAGAGCTTCTCGACGCCATCGCGTCGGGCAAGAAAGCCGTCTGGGATCGCTACCTGGGGCCGCAGACCACCTACACCACGGAGGACGGGACCGTCCAGACCCGGGCGGAGATGGTGGATCAGATCCAGCCGATGGCCCCGGGCGTCTCGGGAAGCATCAAGGTGATCGACTTCAAGGCGACCCTGCACGACGCGGTCGCCATCGCCACGTACGTGGCCGACGAGCATGAGAACTACCATGGTCACCAGTTGCATTGTCAGTACCGGTCGACCGACACCTGGCTGAAGACGGCAGCCGGCTGGCGGTTGATCGGCGGCCAGATCATGGCTTTGCGCACGGATCCTCCGGCGGTCCAGCTCACGAAGCAGCAGACGGAGGAGTACAGCGGGCGCTACTCCCTGACTCCCGAGATCACCTATGAGATCCGCCTCAAGGGCGACGACTTGGAAGGGCAGCAAGCCGGACGCAAGGCCGAAGCGCTGAAGGCGGAGGTGGCGGACGTCCTCTTCGTCCCCGGGAAAACCCGCTACCGAAAGGTTTTCCTGCGCGACGCCAAGGGCCACGTCACCGGCTTTGCCGAGCGGCGGGAGGCCTGGGATCTCGTCTGGACCCGGGTGCCGTAGCGTGCAGGAAGATTTCACCGGCCGCGTCGCCCTCGTCACCGGAGCCTTCCGCGGTTTTGGCTTCGCCACCGCCGAGCGGCTGGTCGCCCGCGGTGCTGCGGTGGCCGTCCACGTCCGCGATGCCGAGCGCGCCGAAGCCACCGCGCGACGCCTGGGAGATCGCGCCTTCGCGGTGGCCGGCGACCTCGGCAACGGCGACGACCTGCGATCGATCGTGGCCCGCACCCTCGACCGCTTCGGCCGCCTGGACGTCCTCGTCAACAACGCCGCCGTGGCGCTCTCGACCCGTTTCGAGCAGATCACCGAGGAGGAATGGCGGCGAGCCTTCGAGGTCAACGTCACGGCGGTCTTCCTGCTCATCCGCGCCGCGCTGCCGGCCATGAAGGAGCAACAGTACGGTCGCATCGTCAACCTCTCCTCGACCGCCGGCAAGACCGTGAGCACCCTGGGAGGCGCCCACTACACCGCCTCGAAGGCCGCCCTCGGGGGGTTGACCCGCGCCGCGGCCAAAGAGCTGGGGCCCTACGGCATCACCGTCAACGCCGTCTGCCCCGGTCTCTTCGACACCGAGCTGACGCGCGAAAACGCCACGCTGGAGCAACTTGAAGCCATTGCCAAGACCTTCCCCATCCGCCGCCTGGGCGAAGCCGTCGAAGTCGCCGACCTCATCTGCTTTCTGGCGTCGGAAGCCGCTGGCTACATCACCGGCGCATCGCTCGACATCAACGGCGGGGATTTGATGCTGTAGAGGGGTCGCAGCGCCGACCAGATCTTGACGACCAGGACCAAGATCAGAAGGAGCATGAGCCACGCGACTTTCCTGGAGCGCTTGTCGACATTTGGGCTCCGAAACATAACAACGCCGCAAAAGGCGTAGACGACCAGGACAGGAATGCCAACCCCAAGGATGACGGCTTTACTCTGGGCTGTCTCGACCACCACAAGGCCGGCCAGTGGCGCCAGGACGGCGAGGGCGATCAGATAGGTTGAATAGGATTTGGGTTCTTTGGAGACCACGGGTTGCCACTGCTCCAGCCGCTGCCTCAAGCGTTCGAATCCCTCGATCTCCCAAGGAATGTTGAATTGCTGGAGCATTCCTTGCCCATAGACTCCAATTCCCCTGCCGGTAACCTCGACGATTCTCCGGATTTCGGCGCCACGAAGGGTGATGTCGGGAAGGCCGTCCTGTATACGAGTGATCGAGTCGTCATCCAGCACGATCCGGAACGTACGAAATCCGTCCATCTGTTTTTGCAGCCCCTTCTTCACCGTGACGCCGATCATTCCAGAGAACAGGACGATCATGACCGCCGCGATGGTCCAGTCGCCTGACTGTCGTAGGCCGAGGAATAGACCCAGCGAGACGGCAACGACGGCGAAGGGGACGCCGCGCGCGAAGTAGGCACGCCGGAGCCGGGGAAAATACTCGTCCTTCAGGCGGTGTTCTTCTTGCATTCTGGACCTTTTAGGGTGGGACCAATGAGAGTGGAGTATAGGCCTTCAGCGCTATGAAACTTAAAGACCATGCAAACTGATTTTTTCCTGCTCCAACCGCGCTCTCTGGAGTTCGAGTTCGATGATCTGACGCCCGTGCCGGCCAATCTCGCGCAACTCGACCCGGGAGTGGCTCTCGATCAGGGCGAACACGCGATCCAAGTCTTCCCAATAGGGGACACCGGGCCAGTCACTTGGATGGCCTCTTGAGCCGCAGATGGTTGCCCACGCGACCTCCTCAGGCGCATGGCCGGCGGCCAGCGCCAGGAGAGCGAGCTCGCTCCAGACCTCGTCGGGCTTTCCGCTCAAGGGTTTAAGGTGGTAGTCCCAAAGCTCTTTGCGTGCGAGCAGTCGTCGATACAGCTCAGCGTCGCGATTCACAAGGAGTGGTAGGAGCGAGCGGAGGATTGGAACTGAGGGCAACTCGGCAAGGAGCTGAGCGCGCTGCTCGAGTCGGAGCGCCCGGATGGCGGACGCAAAAGGCCCTTCTCGAACGTAGCCCGAATCGTCAGGGTCTCGCAGTCGGATGCGAAGCCAGTCCAGCGCCAGGTCGGGATCTTGGACAAGAATGACCTTCAGCCAGTGCTGCAGACCTGTCCGGGTGCCGTCGGTATGAGCCCGGAGGATCGCCTCTCGCCAGTCCGCCTGAAGATCGGCCGGCACGCTCGCCTGTTGGCTGGCATACCACTCCCCCACCGCTGCAGCGAGGGCGACCTCCCACTTAGGATCGCGCAGTGCGGCGCGAAGATTCTCGTGCGGCAGTTCGCGGCGCAGGGCAAGCGTCTCAATCACAGTGGGCCAAGTGCCGGCACAGTCTAGCGCTTTGTGGACCAGGCATGCAGGCGCGTCCTTGAGCTTCAGAATTGCATCGACCGCCGCGAACTGGTACTCAGCCCTCTCCAGGCAGCGTTCGGCCAACTGCTCCCAGCCGGTGCGTCGTTCCCGGACGAGGCGTTCGAGGAAAGGTGATACGAAGGTGCTAGCCAGGCCGCATTTTAAGAGAACCTCAAGCCAGGGCAGTGGATCATCGACGCGTTCGGCGAGCAGGCGGCAGATCTCTTGAGTACCCCGCGGCCAACTGTAGCCGATCCGCTCCGCCTCGGCCTCGTATCCGGCCAAGCGCTCAGCCATACCCTCGGGGCCTAACTCTTCCCATTCTCTGGCTAGGGCTTGTAGGGCATTTTGACGAGCGGCCTTCTTACCTGGCTCGGTTTCGCCGTAGGATTCGGGGTAGAGTAGCTCGAAGGCAGGATCCAACTCGATTGAAAGCGTCTCGCCGAGTTGATCGGCCAGCCTCGCGAGGCGGGCGCGGAGACCAGGGCTCGTCTGCGTCAAGGGGATCAAGTCCTGTAGAACCCGGAGGGCGAAGGCCTGCATCTCGCGTTCAGTCTCTTCTGGAACCGCAGCGCCGCGGGCGGCATAGGACGGATAAATCCAGTCCCAAAGAGCGCTTCCTAGATGCTGCATGGCGGTGCGGTCCAGAGAGGGAATAGCGTCCTTGACGTCGTCCCAAAGATGGATGATCCGACGCAGGGCGTCCAGAGGAAGGAGATCGGACCAGAGCGTCACCGTTTGGCCCAGGCCAGGGTCCCAGCTACTCCCTTCCAGATTGGGTTTGAGGGCAAGGCAGATGCCTTGGACTCCGGTCCCCAAATCTCCGCCTTTTGCAAGGAATCGTTTCGCTGCCAGAGCGATCAACTCTCGCCTGCGGACAGGGTCTTCCCGGGGGTTCGAATAAGATTTCTGGGCCCAGGAAGACAGAAGACTCATCGCCCGATTTTCCCGCTGCCGGGACCGTGAATCTTCATCTGCCCGATCCAGGAGGCGCGGAATCACCTCACTAGGGATCTGCTCGAGGAGGGCATATGCGACGTCGAGCAGATCATCGGGATAGTTCTGCAAGACCCAGCGAGCTTCCTCCTCATTGGTTCCGGCGAGCAAGCGCCAAGCCAACTTGGCGCTCTCCTCCTTACAGCCTGCCTGGAGGACGAGTTCATGGATCTCCGGTACCCGGGCCCCCACTTGGCGGACCACGGCGATTTCCCTTACCGCCTCTGCGAAGCTCGGCGCTTTTTCCAGCAACTCGCGATAAGCATGTCCTTGTGCCGGGCTGGAGAAAAAGACCGTGCGCAGCAGCGACGTCCGAAGCCGCCGGGGCCAGACGGACAGGGCGTCCTCTCTCTCTTCCCCGAGTACTCCGCCTGCCGCGAGGGCCGCCGTCTGCCTGCGGATCTCGGGCCGGTCGAGATTGAGAAATCGGCGGACCGACTCAAGCCCCATCCCGCGGTTGCCCCCCAAACTAAATGCAGCCAAGAGGTCCTCCACGGCCTCTCCAGCAGTGCCGAAGGCCGTAAGGACTTCCCGATGGAGAGTCTTGCCTTCCAGAATCTCTTGCCAGGTTCCCCTTTTCCAGAGATGGGCAATGGTCGCGGCGAGGCCCGGTTTGTTCGCAGCCTGGTCGACAAGCTCCCGCAGGAGCTCATTCGATCCCTGTACACCAGCTTGCTGAAAGATCTCTAGAATCTGATGGCGGGGCAGCAGACGCAACTCGCGCGTCTGCGCGCCGGGCAGCGCTGCAACAACTTCGTCGAGATCCTGCTTCCAAGTCCACGTGGTCGCTACCAGGGAGAATTCAGCTCCCATTTCTGCCCGCAGGTGCGTGAGCATCCCCAAGACCTCCGGCCGTACATGCGCGTCGTCAACGATCACGACGGCCGGCCGTTGTTCGAGGAGAGCCTTCTTGACCTCCCTCCGGTCTAGGTCGACGAGAAACAGGCCGTTCCAGCCCTGCCGTATCAGATGCACGAAAAGAAATGTTTTTCCCGAGCCAGGCTCGCCGGCGAGCACGAGGTCCCCCGGCGTCGATCGAATCCAGCTCAGATCCTCCTCGCGGCCGATCGGCTCGAGATCGAGCAACGGACGCCGGGACTGCGGAATGGCCGAGAGAGCAGATGGTCTTGTCGAGAGGCCGAGTGCCAGGAGCCACCGCGGGTTCCAGTACAAGCGCTGCGCGATTCCTTGCCGATCGACGATTTGTATCAAGGTAAAGCCTCGCTTGTGCGCTTCGTCCTCCAGAAGGCGACGTTTTGTGGGAGTGATCTCCCGGGATGTGGCGAAGACCGCTCTGCGGCGCCGCCTTCCGTGCGCCAAGTAGGAATCGAGGCTCTTGACGAGATTTCGCCGGAAGTCCTCGTCTGTCGTGCAGATCAGGGGAAACGCCTCGCCTTCACCATCGGCGATGGCCCCATCCATTCCCGCATCATGACCACCTCGTACCGGAACGAGGCTCGGATAGACGTCGCGCAGGAGGTCGCAGGCGCAGTCCTCGAAGACCTTCGGATCCAGCTCCCCAGCGAGGCGCTGGAGGATTTGCTGATGGAGGGAGTCCATCAGGACTCCCCTGCCAGGAGTCTGGCAAGCTCGGAGAAGAGGTCCTTGCCTCGATTGAAACGACGCTGTGTGATCAGAATGAGCGAATCGCGAGCAAGCTGTTTCTCTCCCTCGTCCGCGACCTCCCAGAGCCAGCGTACGTCCCGCGCGTCGAGCTCCCGGCCGGCGAGTACTTTCAGGGCCACGAGGTGGCCTGTCAGGGCAACTGGGACCACCAGGCCAGGCAGGATCTCTTCGGGCACTGCTGCAGCCACGACTTCGGACTCAATCCCCGACGAAGCGAAGAGAAGGTCTGCAATGACGCGGCCCTCTTCCTCGCCCGGGGCATAGAAGCGCACGGTCGCCAACCGGCCAACATCCTTCTGTTCGAGAGCGTGCTGTGGCAGGTAGCGATATCCCAGGTTGCGGAATGAGAAAGCGACTCTTTCAGCTTCGCGGTCGCTTGCAACTGCGATTACAACGTCGAGATCTTCGGTTGTTCGTGGCCGGGCTCTGACTGTGACGGCCATTCCCCCGACCAGCGCCCAATCGAGCTTGAGCGTTCTTAGGTCGGCGACGAGCCGGGCGAAGGCGCTCTGGAGGCGATTCACTGAAAGATGCGTCGCACCTGGAACGGTCCCGCGGCGTCGCCGATCTCCGCCCCCGGCCGGTCGTGGAGCCAGGCGAGCAGCCGGGTCTCTAGCTGCTCCGGGCTCTCCTGCGGGAAGCGGCGGCGCAGGTTCTGGCGCATCATGGCTTCGGCCGCCTCGTAGAGGTCAAAGGTCGTCTGTACTCGAGCGATCAGGTCAGGGTCGCGTATCGGCTCCATGCGCAAATTTTACCGCATTTTCCGTCCAGAAGGTAGTCGCCGCCCCCTCAATCCCCGCCCTTCAACCCCGCCTTCTTCGCGTAGTACCGGAAGGACCGGAAGCTCATCCCCAGCAGCTCGGCGGCCTGGGTCTGGACGCCGTTGGTGCGCTCCAGGGCCTGGATCATGAGCTGGGTGCGGATGGATTCGAGGTAGGCCTCGAGGTCCAGGCCCTCTTCGGGGAGCTGGACGAGGTCGGGGTGGGTCCGCCGGTTGGTGAGGAGGTGGACGGGCAGGTCGCGGGTGGTGATGGTTTCGGAGTGGGAGAGGGCCAGAACTCTCTCGATCAGGTTTTCGAGCTCGCGGACGTTGCCCGGCCAGTCGTAGCTCTCCAGGATCTGCATCGCCTCGATCGAGATCTGCCGCAACGGCATCTCCATCTGCTTGCTGTACTTTTGCAGGAAGAAATCCACCAGCAGGGCAATGTCCTCCCGCGGCCGGCGGCGTTCAGCCTGCTAGAATCCACGCCATGGCCATGACCAGCCCATTCGTCCGGCGCTTCAGGCTTCTCAGCCTGTTGCGCGGCAGCCTGGTGGCGGGAGCGCTCTACGACTTCGCCTTCGCCGTCCTGATGGTGGCGGCGCCGCGGATTCCGGCACGGATCTTGAACCTTCCGCTTCCGCCTCTGCCGGAGGGGAGATTCTACTTGTGGATCCTGGCCGTCCTGCTGCTGATGCTCGCCGCGCTCTACCTCGCCGCAGCCTACGATCCGCGCCGCTACAGCCTGATCATCACCGTCGCCATCGCCGGCCGGGCCCTGGGGGCGGCGACCTTCGTCGTCCTGGCGCTCACCGGCTCCGGCCTCGGCGGACTCGTGCCCCTGGCGGCGGTGGACCTCGCGTTCAGCGTCCTTCACGCCGGCTCCTGGTGGCCCATCCGCTCGTGAAAGCCCGTCTCGAGGAGATCGCGGCGCAGACCGGAGCCCTGGGAATCCTCACCGGACGGGCGTTCCTCGCCATGATCGCGCCTCCTTACGAAATCGGACAATGGGTGCGCCAGATGGACCAGATCGGCGTCCGCTCGCTGGGAGTGGCGGCGATCACCACCCTCTTCACCGGCATGGTCCTCGCCCTGCAGACCGCCCTCTCGCTGCCGGCCCTGGGGGTGAAGTACTACATCGGCTCCGTGGTCTCCAAATCCCTGGTGCGCGAGCTCGGGCCGGTGCTCACCGCCCTCATCGTCGGGGGGCGCATCGGCTCAGGAATGACAGCCGAGATCGGCACCATGAAGGTCACCGAGCAGATCGACGCCCTGCGCGCCATGGCCGCCGACCCGGTGAAGAAGCTGGTGGTGCCCAAGCTGGTGGCGACCCTGGTGATGCTGCCGGCCCTGACCCTTCTGGGCGACGCCCTCGGCATCCTCGGCGGCCTGATCGTCGCCACCCTCACCCTCGACCTCGCTCATGGGCTCTACGTCAACGACGTGCTCCACACCCTGAAGTTCGGGGACCTGTTCAGCGGCGTCGCCAAGTCGTTTTTCTTCGCCTACTTCATCACCATCATCGGCTGCTACAATGGCCTCAACACCACCGGCGGCGCCGACGGCGTCGGCCGGGCCACCACCAACACGGTGGTGCTCGCCTCCATCCTCGTCCTGGTTTCGGACTTCTTCCTCACCAAGCTTTTCTTCCTGTTGCCCTGAGATGAAAGCCGACGTGGCCGAAGCGCTCTTCGAGATTCGCGGCATGACCAAGCGGTACGGCAGCCGGGTGATCCTCGACGATCTGGATTTCGACATCCTGCGTGGCGAGTGTTTCGTCGTCCTCGGCCGGTCGGGGATGGGCAAGAGCGTGATGCTGCGGCAGCTCAACGGCCTCGAACAGCCGGATGCGGGAAGCGTGGTGTTCGACGGCGTCGACCTGACGCAGCTCGAGGAGCGCGAGCTCTATCCCTACCGTCGCCGGATCGCCATGCTGTTCCAGGGCGGGGCCCTGTTCGACTCGATGAACGTCTTCGACAACATCGCCTTCCCGCTGCGGGAGCACACCGACCTCGATGCGGCGAAGATCGCCGGGACGGTGCGCGAGAAGCTCGCCATGGTGCGCCTGAAGGACGTCGAGCAGAAGATGCCGTCGGACCTCTCCGGAGGAATGAAGAAACGGGTGTCCCTCGCCCGCTCCCTGGCCCTCGACCCCGAGGTGGTGCTGTTCGACGAGCCCACCACCGGGCTCGATCCCGTCACCTCCGCGACGATCGGCAAGCTCATCAACTCGATCCAGAAGGAGCTCGGCGTCACCGCGGTGGTGGTGACGCACGACATCCCGCTCGCCCGGCGGGTGGGCGACCGCCTCGCCCTGCTCGTCGACGGACGCTTCTGCTTCCTCGGCACCTGGCAGGAGGCCGACAGCTCTCAGGATCCCCAGGTCGCCGACTTCCTGGCCGGCCGGGAGGAGGACGAAGAGAATGCCGCCTAGAGCCCGCGAAGTCCGCGTCGGCCTGCTGATCCTGGCGGCCCTCGCCGTGCTCGCCGTCGCCATCTTCCTGCTCGGCCAGAAGAACAGCCTGTTTTCGAGCAAGAACCACTACTACGTCGAGCTGAGCTCGGTAAGCGGCCTGAAACCGGGCAACCCGGTGCAGCTCAACGGCGTCGACGTCGGCACGGTCGAGCGGGTGGAGCTGCCGGTCAACCCCTGGCGGGGCATGATCCGGGTGTGGATTCGGGTGGAGAGCCGCTACGGCTCGCGCATCCGGGGTCCCCAGGGCATGCAGGCGCTGGTGCCCGGCCAGACCCCCTCCGTGGCCCGCATCAAGACCCTGGGGCTGCTGGGCGACAAGTTCATCGACCTCTCCTCCGGCTCGCCGGGCTACGAGGTCATCCCCGATGGCGCACCCATCCCGGCGGCGCAGGCCACCAACGTCGACGCCCTGCTGGCCTCGGGCGAGGACGTGATGGGCAACGTGGTGGCGATCTCGAGCTCGCTCAACAAAGTCCTCGCCCGCATCGAGCGCGGCGAGGGTCTGCTGGGCGAGCTGACCTCGGACTCCGAGTCCAGCCGCAGCCTCAGGGCCTCGCTCCTCGGCACCTCGGAGGCCTTGCAGCGGGTCGCGAACAAGATCGACACCGGCCAGGGCCCCCTGCCGCGGCTGCTCAACGACCGCGCCCTGGCCGACCAGCTCGGCCAGTCCATGGACCGTCTTCAGGCCCTGCTGACCAAGGCCGAGAGCGGTGAAGGGCTGCTCCCCAGCCTGCTCAACGACCCGAACGCCAAGACCCAGCTCAACGACACCCTCGCCTCGCTGCACCAGGTGACACAGAATCTGCAGAGCTTCACGGCGAACCTGGAGAAGAGCAACGCCCTCGTTCCCCGCCTGGTCAAGGACGAGGCGTACGGCCGCGAGGTCACCGAGCAGCTCCGGCAGACGGTCGAGAACCTCAACGAGGTCTCGCGTAAGCTCTCGCAGGGCAACGGCTCGGCGGCAAAGCTCATCAACGACCCCCAGGTCTACGACGCCGTCAAGGACGTCGTCGTCGGGGTCAACGAGTCCCGGTTTCTGCGCTGGCTGATCCGCAACCGGCAGAAGAAGGGGATCGAGA
Organism: Thermoanaerobaculia bacterium; assembly: GCA_049284515.1. Lineage (GTDB taxonomy): Bacteria > Acidobacteriota > Thermoanaerobaculia > Multivoradales > UBA5704 > DATARR01. The sequence goes on along the minus strand of JBAPYB010000416.1, from coordinate 61,393 downwards.
CGCGGTACGACGCGGCGAAGAAGGCGATCGAGCAGTCGGGCGGCACGGTGGAGCCCCTTGATACGGGAGCAGATACGGGGGCGGAGGAGACCCCGCCCCCCAAGCCGCCGGAATGAGGCCGCAACCTCCTGGGAGACGACGAAGAGAGCCATGGCATCCCACATCCTGGTGACCGGCGGCGCGGGTTTCATTGGCTCGCACCTCACCCGGCGGCTGCTCGCCCGCGGTGACCGGGTGACCGTGCTGGACGACTTCAACGACTTCTACGATCCCGCCCGCAAGCGGGAGAACGTCGCCTCGTTCCTGCCGGACCCCGCCTACCGGCTGGTCGAGGGGGACATCCGCGACGAGCTGCTGGTCGACCGCCTGTATGCCGGAGGGCAATTCGACGCCGTCGTGCACCTCGCGGCGCGCGCCGGGGTGCGCCCGAGCCTCGCGGAGCCCGTCCTCTATGAGGACGTCAACTGCATCGGCACCCTGCGGCTGCTGGAAGCGGCACGGCGGCACGGGCCGAAGACCTTCATTTTCGGCTCTTCCTCGTCGGTCTACGGCATCAACGAGAAGGTGCCCTTCTGCGAGGCCGACGAGGTGAATCAGCCCATCAGCCCCTACGCCACCACCAAGCGCGCGGGCGAGCTGCTCTGCTACAACTACCATCACCTCCACGGCTTCCGGGTGGCCTGCCTGCGCTTCTTCACGGTCTTCGGCCCCGGACAGCGCCCGGAGATGGCGATCCACAAGTTCACGGATCTCCTCTACCGGGGCCTGCCGGTGCCCATGTTCGGCGACGGCGCGAGCCGGCGGGACTACACCTACGTCGACGACATCGTCGACGGCCTCCTGGCGTCGCTCGACCTCGCGCCGGGGTTCGAGATCCTCAACCTGGGCGGCGCGGACACCACCTCCCTGCGCGACCTGGTGGCCTGGATCGCCGCGGAGCTTGCCGTCGAGCCCAGGATCGACTATCTTCCTGCCCAACCCGGCGACGTTCCGATCACCTACGCCGACGTCTCCAAGGCGGCACGAATCCTGGGTTACTCCCCGAAGGTACCCATCCGGGAAGGCCTGCGCCGTTTCGTCTCCTGGTATCGTGAGCGCGCCGAACGTCTCAAAACCTCAAACATTTCTTGAGCGAGCCTGATTCAATATGAACATCTGCGTCGTCGGTAGCGGTTACGTCGGTCTGGTGACGGGCGTCTGCCTGGCGGACTTCGGGATGCACGTGGTGGGGGTGGACAAGGACGTGGCCAAGGTCGCGGCCCTGTCGCGCGGCAAGGTCCCCATCTACGAGCCCGGCCTCGAGACCCTGGTGCAGAAGAACATGGAAGAGGGGAGGCTGCGGTTCACCACCGACCTCGGCCCCGCCATCGAGGAGGCCCAGGCGGTGTTCATCGCCGTGGGCACGCCGCCGAAGTCCGACGGCTCGGCCGATCTCACCTTCATCCGCGAGGTCGCCGCCTCCATCGCCCAGCACCTGAACGGCTACAAGATCATCGTCACCAAGAGCACGGTGCCCATCGGCACCGGCCAGATGATCGAGGCCATCGTCCGCGAGGGAGCGGGGAGCCGCCACAAGTTCGCCGTGGTGAGCAACCCCGAGTTCCTGCGCGAGGGCTCGGCCATCGAGGACTTCATGCAACCCGACCGGGTGGTCATCGGCACCAAGGACCCGCGGGCCGCAGAGCTGATGAAGGACGTCTACTCGCCGCTCGCCGCCGCCGACGTGCCGTTCATCGTCACCGACGTCGAGACGGCCGAGCTCATCAAGTACGCCTCCAACGGCTTCCTCGCCACCAAGATCTCGTTCATCAACGAGGTGGCCCAGATCTGCGAGGCCTGGGGCGCCAACGTCGAGGTGGTGTCCAAGGGCATGGGGCTCGACAACCGGATCGGCCCGAAATTCCTCTCCGCCGGCCCCGGCTATGGCGGCTCCTGCTTCCCCAAGGACACGCGCGCCGTGGCCCAGATCGCCCGCGACCAGGGGCTGAAGTTCCGCATCATCGAGGCCGTCCTCGAAGTCAACGAGGCCACCCAGAAGCGGATGATCGCCAAGATCGAGAACGCCCTCGGCGAGATCGCCGGCAAGACGATCGCCGTCCTCGGCCTCTCCTTCAAGCCGAACACGGATGACATGCGCGAGTCGCCGGCCCTGCCCATCCTCGCGGGGCTGCTCGCACGCGGCGCCGTGGTGCGGGCTTTCGATCCCGAGGCGATGGAGGGGTGCAAGCCCCTCTTTCCCACCGTGACCTATTGTGAGCACGCCTACGAGACGGCGGCAGGGGCGGACGCCCTGGTCATCGTCACCGAGTGGAACCAGTTCCGCAAGCTGGAGCTCGACCGCCTGCTGGAGCTGCTGCGGGAGCCGCTGGTGATCGACCTGCGCAACCTCTACGATCCCGAGAAGATGGCCGCCGCCGGCTTCCGCTACGTCTCGATCGGCCGCCCCGAGGGAGTCCCCGAGGCTCGCCCCGCCGTGGTGACGGCTGGGGGACGCTCATGAGCCGGGTGGTCATCACGGGCGGTGCCGGCTTCCTCGGCTCCCACCTTTGCGAAAGGGCGCTCGCCGAGGGCCACCGGGTAGTCTGCGTCGACAACCTCCTGACCGGACGGAAGGAGAACATCGCCCATCTCGGCGGCAGGGAAGAGTTCGAGTACCTGGAGCACGACGTCTCGAAGCCCTACGAGGTGGAGGGGCCGGTCGACTACATCCTCCACTTCGCCTCGCCCGCCTCGCCCATCGACTACCTGGAGCTGCCCATCCAGACGTTGAAGGTCGGCTCGCTCGGCACCCACAACAGCCTCGGCCTGGCCAAGGCGAAGCGGGCGCGCTTCCTCCTCGCCTCCACCTCCGAGGTCTACGGCGACCCCAAGGAGCACCCGCAGAAGGAGACCTACTGGGGCAACGTCAACCCCATCGGTCCCCGCGGCGTCTACGACGAGGCCAAGCGCTTCGCCGAGGCGATGGCCATGGCCTATCACCGCTATCACGGCCTGGAGGTGCGCATCGTGCGTATCTTCAACACCTACGGGCCGCGCATGCGGGTGCGCGACGGCCGGGTGGTGCCGGCCTTCGTGCAGCAGGCCCTCAGCGGCGAGCCCATGACCGTCTTCGGCTCCGGCCAGCAGACCCGCTCCTTCTGCTACGTGGACGACCTCATCGAGGGGATCTGGCGGCTGCTGATGAGCGATCTCGAAGAGCCGTGCAACATCGGCAATCCTCACGAGATGACCATCCTGGAGTTCGCCGAGACCATTCGCGCCGCCGTCGGCAGCTCGAGCCCCATCATCTTCAACCCGCTGCCGGTGGACGATCCGCAGACCCGTCAGCCGGACATCACTCTCGCCCGCACGCGGCTGGGCTGGGAGCCCAAGGTGCCGCTGGCCAAGGGGCTGGAGAGCACCATCGCCTACTTCCGCGGCGTCCTCGCCGGCCAGAGCGCTCCCCGCGTGTAGAATCGAGCCATGCAAGATCCCCTGAAGGCCCTGAGCTACGCCCTCGAAAAGTACCCGCAGCGGGTGGAGATGGTGCACGTCGAGGAGCTGGTGACGGACAGCGCCCGCCAGAACGCCAAGCGGCCGGCCTACGTCACCCTCTCCGTTCCCGACGAAGTGGTGAAGAGCCTCAAGGGACGGCGCGAGGAGCGCGATCTGCTGCTGCTGGTGCGCGTGCCGAAGGAAGTCCTGGAGCGCGCCGACAGTCTCATCGTCCTACCTGGCGAGGTGCGTTAGATGGCGGACCCGGCAACCCTCCACTGTGCCCGTTGCGGCCGCCTCGAGGCGCCCGCCCTGCCCCGTCAGCCCCTTCCCGGAAGGCTCGGCGCCGAGGTCCGCGAGCGGGTCTGCCTCGACTGCTGGAACGAATGGCAGAAGATGGAAGTCATGGTCATCAACGAGCTGCGCCTCAACTTCATGGACCCCGTGGCGCAGGAGACCCTGACGAAGCATATGAAGGAGTTCCTGTTTCCCGCCGAAGCAAAGCCCGGCGAGGGATCTCCGCTGACGCAGCTCAAGTAGGGCCGGCTCCATTTCCTGTAGACTTTGAGTCATGAAGACCGCCGAGATCCGAAAGCTGCTGGAGCTGCCTCTAGACGAGCGTATGGAGCTTGCCCAGATTCTTTGGGAGAGCGTTGATCCTGGAGATGAGGCTCGGTTCCTCGCCATCCCTGATTGGCAGAGGCAGATCCTTGAGGAGCGCTCGGCGGACATCGAGCGCAACCCCGCCGCCGAGCAAACCTGGGAAGAGGTCAAAGCAGAGCTCCAGCCCAAGACATGAGGCTGATTCTTCGCCTGCAAGCAAAGGCCGATCTTCGGGAAGCGACAGACTGGTACGAAACAAGACAACCAGGTCTTGGGAGTTCGTTCCTCGCCGCGATTGAAGCGACTCTTTCATCCATCCGCGAGAATCCGCGGATCTACCCTCGGGTGGATCCGGCGGTCCGAAGAGCAGCCGCCACAGGTCGCTTTCCCTACGGAATCTTCTACCGGATCGATGGAGACACGGTCCGAGTGACTGCGATCCTGCACAACGCTCGCAATCCGAAACACTGGAAACAGCGGAGTTGAGCTGGCTTGCCGCCGAGCCATGCATCGCATATCGTCCGCTTGACTCGGACACTTTCCTGCCAATGACATCCCAATCTCATCAACGACGGGTGCCACGGCACCTCGTGCTCCGCTTCGTGGCCCTGGTGGTCCTGGTGGTCACCGGCGCCGCCGTTCTGCGTTTCACCCCTCTGCATAACTATCTGACGGTCGAAAAGATCTCCGCCCTCTTCGACCGGCTGCGGGCGAGCTGGTGGGCGCCCCTGGCGCTGATCGCGGCCTACGTCGTGCTCTGCCCGCTGCCCGTGCCGGCGTCTCCCCTCATGCTCGCCGGGGGAATCGTCTTCGGGTTCCTTCGGGGCTTCCTCTACAACATGGTGGGGCTCTGGCTGGGGGGCGTCGTGACCTATTTCCTGGGGCGCATCCTGGGACGCGACTTCGTGCTCCACCTGGCGGGGAACCACTTGAAGAAGGTGGAACGCGCCATTGCACGACGGGGGTTCTGGAGCCTCGTCGCCGTGCGCCTCTTGCCGATCCCCTATCCGCTGGTCAACTACTGCGCCGCGCTGGCAGGAATCCCGCCGGGCCTTTTCATGCTCACGACCGCGCTCGGGCTGATTCCCGCCAATCTCCTCTATGCCTACTTCGCATCCTCCCTGGTTCACCTCGCAGGTCCCGAGCGCAACAAGATCTACGTCCAGTTCGCGGCGGTGGTCGCCCTCCTCATCGTGCTCACCGTGGCGCCGCAGATCTGGATGGCGCGCCAGCGCAAGCGGAAGTACCTGGAGCTGAAAGAGAGGCGGAGGCAGAGATCCTTCCCCGCCCTGGCATGTCCGCCCGCCCCTTGAGTTATCGTGGTCCTGGTTCTTGCATCCCTTCGGGTCTGGGGGCGAGGACGCGACGATGCTCTGGAGACGCTTGATTTACATCTCGGTGCTGGCGGTCGCCGTCTGCGCCTGTCTGTCGCTGGAGGCGGTGTCGGTCACCTGGGTGGGCCGCCGGCCGCGGCCCGGCCAGACGGTGCGGGAGCGGGTGGACGAGCTGTTCGCGGGATTCGACGGCGATACGCCCGGGGCCGCCGTCGGTGTGGTCCACAAGGGGCAGGTGGTCTTCCAGGGAGGCTACGGCTCCGCCGACCTGCGCAAGAAGACGCCGGTGGACAAAGACACCGCCTTCCATCTCGCCTCCTGCGGCAAGGAGATGACGGCGGTGGCGATCCTCCTCCTCGTCCAGGACGGGAAGCTCCGGCTCGACGATCGCGCGGTCCGCTATCTGCCGGAGATGCGCGGCTGGGGCGACAAGGTCAGGATCCGCAACCTGCTGCAGAACGCGAGCGGGGTTCCGGACCCCTACAGTACCCTGGAGCAATGGCCCAGAAGGCCCACGGTCGACGATTCCCTCCGGCTCCTGGCGAGGTGGCGCCGCCTCGATTTCCGGCCCGGCACCCAATACGCCTACAGCGACACGGGTTTCGACCTTCTGGGGCTGATCGTGGAGAGGGTCGCCAAGGAGCCCTTTCCCCAGTTCATGCAGGAAAGGGTCTTCGGCCCGTCGGGGATGACCAACACCTTCATCTTCGACGACGCGCGGTTGAGCCAGGCCAAGCGGGCCCTGGGGTATGACCGCCAACTCGGCGAGTGGGTTGTCGACGACTCCGACTCTCTCAACTTCCTCTACGGCTCGGGGGAGGTCTACTCGACCGTCGCCGACCTGGCCCGTTACGACCGGGCGCTCTTCGGCGGCGCCTTGCTGAGGCCCGGCCTGCTGAGGGAGATGGTGACGCCCAGCGAGACCTCCTCGTACGCCTTCGGCTGGTTCGTGGATGTTTCGGCCGACACCGGCGAGCTTTACTACGGCCATTCGGGCCTCTGGATGGGGTACACCGCCTACTATCTCCACTATCCCGAGGAGAGCCTTTCCGTGATGGTCCTCTCCAACAGCTCGGACACCAACACCGAGTCCCTGGCTTTCGACACGGCCGAGGTCTTCATGAATCAGGGAGAGGTGGCCGCGGGGCCTTGAGCCTCGGCAGCCGTGTAGTCGTTGACGCCCCCTCCTCTCGGGCCGTAGGCTCTCGCCACCGTCTGGAACCCTCTTCGGGAGGCCCGCACCATGCGATGGAAGGTCCTGATCCTGCTGCTCGCCGTGGCTTTCGCGGCCGGCTGCCGCCGCGGCGGCCGGCAGCTCACCATCGGCCTCTCGCTCGACACCCTTCGCGAGGAGCGCTGGCAGCGCGACCGCGACCTGTTCGTCAAGCGCTGCGGCGAGCTGGACGCCCGCGTCCTCGTGCAGGCGGCCAACAACGACGAGGCGGTGCAGAACTCCCAGGCCGAGAACCTCCTCACCCAGGGCGTGGACGTGCTGGTGGTGGCGCCGCACAACAGCAAGACCGCGGCGACGATCGTCGAAGCGGCACACCGGGCGGGCGTGCCGGTCATCGCCTACGACCGGCTGATCAACGACGCGGACGTCGACCTCTATCTCTCGTTCGACAACGAGCGGGTGGGCGAGCTGCAGGCCGGCTACGCGGTGCAGCGAGCGCCCAAGGGGCATTACGTGGTGATCGGCGGCTCGCCGGCCGACAACAACGCCGTCCTCTACCACCAGGGGCAGATGAAGGTCCTGAAGCCCTACGTCGACCGGCACGAGATCGACATCATCACCGACCAGTACGCCGCCGACTGGCAGCCCGTCGAGGCGCTGAAGATCATGGAGAACGCCCTGACGCGGCAGAACAACCGCATCGACGCGGTGGTGGCGGCCAACGACGGCCTGGCGGGCGGAGCGATCCAGGCGTTGGCCGAGCAGCAGCTCGCGGGCAAGGTCGTGGTCACCGGCCAGGACGCGGAGCTCACCGCCTGCCAGCGGATCGTCGCCGGCACCCAGAGCATGACGGTCTACAAGCCCATCAAGGGCCTCGCCACGAAGGCGGCGGAGATCGCGGTGGCCATGGCGAAGAAGCAGCCGTACGAAAAGCCGACCCGGCGGCTCAACAACGGCTTCAAGGACGTGCCGAGCGTGCTGTTGGATCCGATCGCCGTGGACAAGGCGAACCTGGGCTCCACCGTGATCGCCGACGGTTTCCATAGCCGCGAGCAGGTATACGGCAAATAGTCCTGGGAACAGCGGCCCGCCGGTGAGTATCACGGACCGGGCTCCGGTGCACTGTTCTTGTAGAAGGGGCTCGCAGGCCGCCCCGGGCCAGAGCCCACCACAGTCCACAATGACCGAAAGGAGCGGAGAAATGAAGATCACGAGGCCTTGGATCCGTTCAGCCATTCCGGGAGCCTTGCTCCTTGCCCTCATCGGCGGCCCGCTCGCCTTCGCGGGAGCGGGAAATTCCATCCACTCGGGCGTCGACCTGTGGATCACCGTCGCAGGTTTCGCGCAGACGAGCTTCGCCAGCGAGCCGATCCCGGCGGACTTCTTCTGCACCGGCTCGCAGCCCTTCACCGGCAAGATCGTGTTCAAGGGCGCGCCGCTCGCGGCATCGCCCGCCGGCAGCCTCGGCGGCATCGACACCGCCGTGCGCCGGCTCGACGACGCGACCTTCAATGCCCAGGGCGAGGCCACGACCCGCATCCAGTTGCTGGCGTTGTCGCTGGTGAGCGTCAAGCCGATCGAGACGAGTTGCGGCCAGTACGTCGTCGCCGTCAGCCTGTCTGGCGAGCAGCCGGTCACGACGATGCGCATCTTCCGGACCGAGGCGCTCGGCGGGACCTACTCGGCGCCGCTGGCCTTGCGCGTCAAGGCCGTGTTCACGCCCGTCGACGGCGACCGCAGCGGCCGGCGCGAAGTCACCCGCCGTATCGATCTTGGGCCCGGCAGCCGCTCCGTCTGGGCCTACGTCAAGGCGCCGCAGTATCCGGCCGGCGTCAAGATCGACACCGACGGCGACGGCCGGCCGGACACCGTGCTGCCGGCCTCCTCGAACTTCGTCGCCGGCGTCTCCCCGGCAGTGCTCAAGGGGGAGCCGACGCGTCCCACCCTCGCGTCGACGAGCCCCTCCCCCTCGCCGACGCCCAGTTGTCCGGCGGGGCAGTGCCCCCGCCAGACCTGCCACTGCGATCTGAACAGCACCGATCCCAATCAGTCCAGCGACGGATGCGACCATCTGCACTGCATCTGGGTCTGCGTCACCTGCACCTCCGGCACTCCAGGCCACTGAATTGTTCTCAACCGGGCGGCGGCCTGCCGGGACCGCCGCCCGGAGCTCCGCTGACGCAGTAGACTGCCGCCATGCCGCTCCTCGAGCTGCGCGCGATCACCAAGGACTTCCCCGGCGTCCGCGCGCTGGACGGCGTCTCCTTCGACCTCGAACCCGGCGAGATCCACGCCCTGTGCGGCGAGAACGGCGCCGGCAAGAGCACCCTGATCAACATCCTCTGCGGCGTCCATCCGGCGGGCAGCTATGGCGGCGAGGTCCGGCTGCGCGGCGAGACCGTTCACTTCCGCGGCCTGCCCGGCAGCGAGGCGCGGGGGATCGCCCTCATCGCCCAGGAGCTGGCCCTTGTTCCCGGGCTTTCCGTGGCCGAAAACCTCCTGCTCGGCCGCGAGCCGCGCCGCTGGGGGCTGATCCGCTGGACCGAAGTGCGGGAGGAGGCCCGGCGGGCGCTCGACCGGGTGGGGCTCGCCATCCCCGTGGAGACCCCCGTCCGCGAGCTGGGCATCGGCCAGCAACAACTGGTGGAGATCGCCAAGGCCCTGATGAAGGACGCGGCGATCCTGGTGCTCGACGAGCCCACGGCGGCGCTGCCCGAAGCGGACACCCGGCGGCTCCTCGGCCTGCTCGGCGACCTGCGGCGCAAGGGTGTCGCCGCAATCTACGTCAGCCACCGGCTGGACGAGGTCTTCGCCGTTGCCGACCGCATCACCGTGCTGCGCGACGGCCGCTCCGTGGGCACGGCGCGGCGGGCGGAGACCACGCCGGAGCGGGTCATCTCCCTGATGGTCGGCAGGGAGATCAGCCAGGCCTTTCCACGCCCCGAGCGCCGGGCCGGGCGCTGGAATGGAGACGTCCTCCTGAGCCTCAAGGACTGGACGGTCGCGGACCCGCAGAACCCGGGCCGCCGGGTGGTGGACGGCGTCTCGCTCGAGGTGCGGGCCGGCGAGGTCCTGGGAATCGCGGGGCTCATGGGCGCCGGCCGCACGGCCCTGCTGGCCTCGCTCTTCGGGGCCTCACGCAGCCCCGTCCAAGGGACGATCCAGGTGGCCGGCGGCCCGGTGCGCCGGCCGTTCCGCCATCCGCGCGAGGCCATCGCGGCCGGCCTGGCCCTGGTCGGTGAGGACCGCAAACGCTACGGCCTCTTTGCCCGCGGCTCGGTGCTCGACAACATGACGCTCGCCTCGCTTCGCGATTTCCGGAGGCGGGGCCTGCTGGGTATTCTGGACGACCGCGCGCGCCGGGCGGCGGCTTCGGGTGAGGCCGCCGCCCTGCGGCTGAAAGCGGCGAGCCTCGAAGCTCCGGTGGCGCAGCTCTCCGGCGGCAACCAGCAGAAGGTGATCCTCGGCCGCTGGTTGCTGCGCCGGCCCCGCGTCCTGCTGCTCGACGAGCCGACGCGGGGCATCGACGTCGGCGCCAAGAGCGAGATTTACGAGCTGATCAGCCGCCTCGTGGCCGGCGGGCTTGGCGTCGTCCTCGTCTCCTCCGAGCTCCCGGAGCTCCTCGGCCTCTCGCACCGCGTGCTGGTGCTGAATCAGGGAAGGCCGATGGGATCTTTCGACGGCGACGCCGCCACTCCCGAGCGGGTCATGTCGGCTGCCACTGCTGCCAGGGCCGGGTCTTGAGATGCTGAAACGCCTGCCCGTCGACTGGCGCGCGCTCACCATGGTGGGAGCGCTGCTCGCCATCTGGCTGGTCTTCTCGGTGGCCACCGGCGGCACCTTCCTGCTGCCGCGCAACCTCTCCCTGCTGGCCCGCCAGATGGCGGTGACCTCCATCCTGGCAGTCGGCATGGTGCTGGTGATCGTCGCCGGCCAGATCGACCTCTCGGTCGGCGCCCTGGCCGGCCTGACCGGCGCCCTCGCGGCCCTCGCCTACACGCGGCTCAGCTGGCCGCTGTGCCCCGCCATCCTGCTGGCGCTCGCCGTGGGCGCGGTGCTGGGCGCCCTCGAAGGGAGCCTCGTGGCCTGGCTGCGGATTCCCCCCTTCATCGTCACCCTGGGCGGCATGCTCGTCTTCCAGGGCACGCTCCTCGGCGTTACCGGCGGCGTCTCGACCTCGCCGCCGCGGCCGTTCCTCTTCCTGGGCCAGGCCTACCTGCCGCCGCTCGCGGGCTGGCTCGTGGCCGGAGTCGTCGCCGTGGCCCTGGCGCTCACCGCCTGGCGCATCGATGACCGCCGATGGGGCCGCCGGCGTCTCGGGCGCCTGGGCCTCGCCGCCCTGGCGATCGGCGCCGTAGCGTTGATGAACGCCTACGCGGGCGTCCCGGTGCCGGTCCTGGTGGTCCTGGCCCTCGCGACCGTCCTTTCCACCGTCGCCCACCACACTCCGTTCGGTCGTCACCTCTATGCGATCGGCGGCAACCGTGAGGCGGCCTTCTACTCCGGCATCGCCATCGAGCGCCATCTCGTCGGGGTCTTCACCCTCATGGGCCTGCTGGCGGGAGCGGCCGGCGTGGTCCTCACCGCCAGGGTGGGAGCCGCGACCCCCAACGCCGGCCAGCTCATGGAGCTCGACGCCATCGCCGCCGCCGTGATCGGCGGCACCTCCCTGCTCGGCGGTCAGGGAACCGTCTGGGGAGCCCTCCTGGGCGCCCTGGTCATGGCCTCGCTCGACAACGGCATGAGCCTCCTCAACACCGAAGCCTTCTGGCAGCCCATCCTCAAAGGCGGCATCCTCGTCGCCGCCGTGGCAGTGGACATGGCGGGACGGCGTGGGCGGGTCTGAAGCGGGCCGCAACAAGTCGATCCCGTGCTCCGTATACCTCTTGATACCAAACCGCCGAGCCTGGGTGTGGGCGGCTGACAAGAGGAGACGGCTCATGAAGAAGACCGAAACCCTGAAAAAGCTCAACCTTTCGAGAGAGACCGTTCTGCAACTGAGCGCGCCGGATCTGCGGCACGCTGCGGGCAAAGGCTGGTCCGACGACAGCCTCTGCCCCACCACGACGCCCTCGGATTGCAAGCGCTGCCTGTAAACCTCTCCCGGTGGACCCGGAGACGAGCCCGGAGGGCGGCAGACTCGTAGCCCAGGACGCGAGTCCTGGGACCGGGTCGACCAACGCCATCCTCCGCCCTGCCAAGGGCGCCCTTGGCAGGGCGGGATTCGGGATTCATATTGCGCGGTTTCCCAGCGCTTGCGCACTGGGCTACAAGTCTGCCGCCCTCCGGGCTGGTAGCCCAAAACGCGAGTCCTGGGAACCCCGATCGACCAACCCTATCTCCGCCCTGCCAAGTGCGGATTGCAAGCGCTGCCAGTAACCCTCTCAGTTGCCTTGACGCTCCGTAGGCCGGCGGTCATACTCATGCCTAACTAAGAGTATGACCAAACGCATTCAGATCCCCGTCAGTGAGCAGGAATATTCGAGCTTTCAGGCCGCTGCGCGCCGATCGCGCCTGCCGCTTGCAGAGTGGGCAAGGCGTCAACTACGTGAGAAGGCCGACGAGACTCTCGGAGGAGCAACCTGAGCCCCCGCGAAGCCTTGGCCCTACTCAAGTCGCTCAACGCTCCTGTGGGGCCTGTCGAAGAAATGATTGAAGAGTCCGTCGCCAGGCGCTACTCGTGATCCTGATCGACACGAATATCTTTATGTACGCCGCTGGCAAGGAGAGCCTCCAGAGGCTGCCCTGCCGGCGGTTCCTCGACCGGATTGTCGGCGGCGAGGGGCACGCGACCTCTTCCAATGCGGAGGTGTTGCAGGGATTTTTGAAGGGCTACCAATTTGGACCGGATACTCTGACGACACCACCCAACTCGTCATGACTAGCCAACCATCCCGTCGTCCTTGCGCGAAACCGATGCCGATGCCCAAGCAAGATATCTCAGTAGGCCACTGCCATAGCGCTTTGCTGAACTTGGTTTCCAACTCGCTCCCATCTCTTCTTCGACCTCTCTCCCAATGGCGGTCGTGTCCTGGCCGGCAGGGTCACTATTCTTCGCTCGCGCAGCCGCCTGAATCGCCGGTTGCCGAAGCACCGCACTCTTGGCTCTAGCTGTCAACTCACCAACGGATAAGTCCTCCTCTATTAGCCGCACCAGGCCATCGCGACTATTTGATACCAGCCCCAGGGCGAGAGCATCCGTTGCAGTATTTCGAAGCCCTTGCCGTGCAATCTCTGATCTTCCAAGTACTCCACGGCTTTCCTTCAGAACTATGAATAATCTCTCAAGAGAGGGAGGAGAAGCAGTTCCCAAGAAGACTCCTGCTGCCGTTTTCTGTGAAGCCAAACTCCCCATTAGTGAGCCACTTCCCATAGGTCGACTTAGCCAACGGCTATCCTGTTCGAGAAGCCCGGCGAACAACAACCATCTGCGGAAGTTGCTTGCATATTGATGAACGGTGTTTTGCGAAAATGTGGAAGTCCGAGGCTGGGCATCTTTGAAGAACGAATACCATGTCTGACTATCGATTAACCGTCCTCTCTCCCATCTTGAGAACAATTCGCGCGTCACAACATGCCTTGAAAGTTGCCCTTGCACGTGGCGGGCGATTGTTACGGGTCTAAGGTCAGGCAAATGAGAAGCTGGAGTGTAAAGCCCATCTGAATCGGGTTCTATTAACTGTAATGCAAGAAGGTCTCCTACGATATTGAAAATCGGCTTCTCTCGGAGACCAAGGGCAACGGCCAAAGCAGATGACGCCGAAGGTCCGATCTCGGCCAGCTTTTGGAGGGCCCTTACAGCCATTTGAGGATCGCGCTGAAAGGTCTTTGCCCACGGAATTTGTGGCACTTTTTCATCCACCAAATAATCACGGAAAATATCCCAATATACAACATAGTTCATTCCGCTCCGTACAAGCAGATGGTCGTTAATCAAGAGGTTTGTGGTATCTCTCGAAAAGTTTTCCTCCACCTCTGCAACCGGAACTGGGGCGCGGTTGGCGACGAACTTCAGACATCTGATCTGCTCTTCCTTGAGCACTGACAGATCCTCCTTGAAGAGAAGTTCTACGTCCAGTTCTCTCTCCAGTAGTGCGTACTGCGATTGCACCTCTGATACTCGATGGAAGACATGTACCAAAAGTTTCTTCAATAGCCATGGCAATCCCTGGCATTGTTCCATTAGGCGAGCCCTTAGGGCGCGGCTAAGCGTCTTGCCTGAGGCCCTTTCAGCTTTGGTTATCAATCTTCCTACATCACCCTTTCCGAATTCCCTAATCTTGAAGGTCCTTCTTCTATCGGTGAGCTGATGCCACAAGTGATAAGCGGGATGTTGTTGTGGCAGCGATACGTCTGTCTTCCAAGCGAAGCCCAAAATCATAGGAACCTGTCGCGCGTCAATATCAAAGCTTAAATCTCGGACAGCATTAAACGTCTCGAAGAGTTCTTCTTTTGCGAAAAGCTCCTCAAATTGGTCAAATACCAAAACGATGCATGTCCGATTAGCGGCGAGAACTTTGAGCGCGGCCACTAATCCACTTGAATCGAGTGGGTCGCGAAGACTGTTAACCTCAAGTTTAGTAGCTCCAGGCAGTAGTTCCTTCCCTCGCGCTTCTTCAAAAGCGATACTAACAGCCTCACTCACGAAGGCTGAGTTGGTGGCTGATCGCGTATCTATAGCTGTCAGTGAATATGATCTAGACTTTTTCCGTGCTACATCGCCAAGTTTCAAAAGCAAAGAACTCTTACCCCAACCGCTTGGGCCTTGCACTGCAAAAATCCGAGTCGAGGTTCGGCTCTGACGCACTTCGTCAAAGAATGTGAAAATATCGCCTATAAGATCGTCGCGGCCCACAAAGTCTTGTGGTCGTGAAGGCCGTAGATCATCCCAAGCATCCCCAGAGATGACTCTTGCGACAGGTGCACGAGGCGGTAGCGTCGCGTATCGTTTAGGGTCATCGGCCCCCACGTCGAGAAAGCTTAGGGAGCTAAAGCGTGCCGACGAATTAGCCACTTCCTGGGCTGCTTTAGCTGAAAGCGGAAAACCCGAGCTGGCATCAAAAACACTGAATCTAGCCGGAAGTCCATCTTCCACAATTTGTGCAAGCCATGATTTGCCAGATGGGGAGAGGATTAGGGTCCAATCGCCGACTACGCGGCCATTTAGCGCGCTCTCAAAATCTCGTGGGTCGACAACAGATTTCTGGCTAATTAAGACATCAAGCGTCCGATGTGGTGAGAACCACGTGAACCTTCGTCGCAGCTCAGGATCAGCTTGGATCTCCTCCCACTGACCTCTCGCATCCTTCGTCAGGTCGCTAGCAGTAAAGAGCCAGCCGCTGTCTGCCCTTCTGAGCGTAACATTTCCCAAGAGCTTGGAGATAACTTCCGCGGAAATGGGATCTCTATGAGCCTTGCATTCTATCAAGATCGTAGTAGGTTGATCCTCATTCCTTGCGAGAAGATCGATTTCCATTCCCGTTACCCTGAGGCGCTGGACAACCGAATATCGCATCGGCTTGAGTATCTCTGAGACAAATCTCTCAAAAAAATCGCCCTTCTGCTCAGCCGACCACCCTTCAGGGAAAGTCAGCAAAAGGTGATGGTCGCCTATTTCCATAGCTCTACCTCTCTAAGCCTCGGGTGGGTGAGACTTGATCGCCCTCTAGCTTACGCATTGTATAGAAATCACGAGCTGGAGGATAGGGAAAGGGGGAGGGGCGCGGCAGGCGTGGATGGACTCCCGATTGCAGTCGGACCGCGACAATGCTGTTTCGGGCCGAACGTCGGATTGCTTGTTACTCCATCCGTAGATTGCGTATGTCGATACCGAGGTCTGGTGCGCGGGAAAGAGGACCGTCCGTAGTGAGGAGAGGCGCTTCGTAGAGGCGGGCCACGGCGACATAGAATGCATCGTAGGCACTGACGTTGTGCCGATGCCGCCAGGCTTCTTTAATGAGGGTTGTGTGCGGTATACGGTCCATGGGCCATTCGCTGAGATCTTCGAGAGCCAATCCCGCCCTGGCTTCCGAGAGTCCTCTGTGTAGAACGGCACGCCTCAATACGGAGAGCACTTCAACATCCAAGAGAGCGGGCGCCATCAAGAAGGAGCCGTCGACGAGGTCTTGGAGCCTGAGGCCGAGAGGAGTGCGGAGAAGGTACTCCACGGCCGCAGAGGCATCGATGACAAAACGGCTCAATCGAGATCTCGCTGCCGCTGCCCCCGCTCTTCCTCAAGCAGCGAGGCCGCCGAGACCCCGAGGTCGGTAGGCGGGCGCCGGGCCAAGCGCTCATACCATTCGCAGCGGTTCATCTCTCTCTCAAGAGCGGCTAGCGCAACGTCGCTGAGCGTCCGGTGATGCCGCCGCGCATAGCGCCGAAGGCGCGTATGAAGGGGCTCAGGAAGGTTCTTGACCTGGAGATTCGCCATGTTCAGAGTGTAGCATGCTGGCAGCATGCTGAGCGGTCTTTCCACAAATCGCCAGCACCGCGTTCGTCACGCCATCCACCACCCGAGCCATCCGGGGGTAGTCCAGCGTCTCCGCCGTGTCCAAAGGGCTGTGATAGTGAGGATTCCGGATGTCGGCGGTATCGGTCACCATCACGGCAGGAATGCCGCGGTCCCAATAGTTGATCTGGTCGGAGCCGTCCAGACCTGCGGACCGGGGAGCGGTGAAGCTCACGACAGGGAGGTCGCTGCCGCCGCGCATGGCGCGTTTGACTTGGCGGGTGAGCTCGCGGTCGGCCCAGCGGCCGGCGACGGCGATGAAGTCGCCCCGGTTCGGGTAGAGGAACCGGAATAACCAGTTCGGTGAGGGCTGGCGTGGCGTGAAGTAGCCGATCATCTCCAGGCAGATCATTCCCCGGACCTCCCGCCCCGCCAGCGACCGAGCGTGAACGGCGCTTCCCATCTGGGCCGAGCCGAAGTATGGCGGCTCCTCGTTGGCGAATGCCACGAGATCCACCCGCTGCTCCAGGCGGTGACCGGCCAGAAGACGAGCCAGCTCGAGGAGGCCGGCCGTGCCGCTGGCGTTGTCGTCCGCTCCCGGGTTGGCACCGAAGCCGCCGAAAGAGTCGTAGTGGGCGCCGACGATCAGAATCGGCCCCGCCTCCGGGCCGAAGGACGCGACGACGTTGCGATAGGTCCGGCCGTGGACATGGAAGTCCGGTGTTGTCACCCGCACGCGACTGGCCGCAAATTGATCTCGCAGATAGACCGCTGCACGGTCGAGGTTCTCCGGATGGTCGCTGTCCCGCGGCCATACCTCCCGGGTGAGCAGCTCCACGTGCCGCCGCAGACGCTCAGGATCGGCGCGAGGGCCGTCCGGCCGCCGTGTGATGCTGAACGTCGGCTGGGTGATCGCGGCTGCGGTCAGCCCCAGGAGGCCGGCGAGAGTCACGACAGTGACGGCGAGGACGCGGAGGGAGCTACGAAAGAAAGGCTTCACTCTCCGTTTACGTTCGGCGAGTCGAGACCGTTCCAGTTTGCAATACCGCGAGCCCGGAGGGCGGCAGATTTGTAGCCCAGGGCGGAGCCGGCGACAGCCGGCGGAAGCCCTGGGTAGGCGTCATTCGGTCCATTCAATCCGCCCTGCCAAGGGCGCCCTTGGCCCCAGCCGGGCCCACAAGTCTGCCGCCGGGCTCAGGATGCCAGGTTTCCTTCGATGAGCGTGCCTCTCGGCTCGGTACGCCCGCTCCACGCCTCGTGGAGCCCTCCCATCGTCTCGAGGAGCGCGCTGTTTCGAACAAGAGGCACGCTCGTCGTTTTGAGGAGAGCTCTCCTCGCGACGATGAGCACGCTTCTCGTGATGATGAGCACTCTTCTCGTGATGATGAGCATGCTCATCGTGACAAAGAGCACGCTACTCGCAATAAAGAGCATGCTCCTCGCGATAAAGAGCACGCTTCTCGTGATGAAGAGCACGCTTTTCGTGACGAAGAGCATGCTCCTTGGGTACTGTCCTAGTTTGAATCCGGGGCGGCGGTAGGGGCCGCCCCGGGGGATGTGGGTCGGGGCTCAATCGAGTGGAAGGCCGATGTCCAAGTCGCGGGGCTGAATCTCTAGCTGGCGGCAAAGACGCCTTACTGTGTCCCAGGCGAGCAGAGATTCCTCATTCTCTGGAAGAGGCTCAGTCACGCGAATCGCGCCGGGGCGGGCGATTTCGAGATAGCTAATCTTCATATCCCCTCGCGGTCCGACCATACCCCCAGGTACGGAACGTTCAACGACTCCGTGCGGGACTGTCTTGTCTATGAACTGCCGGAGAGTCAAGGCCGGCGCCATAGGATAGGTCATCTCAAGCCGCCTTCTTCTTCTCGCTCTCTGCCACCTTCATGCGTGTTTCGGGCACGGACACGGCCTTAGGTAGCCGGAATCGCGGCTCTTGTTGTGATACTACGGTGAGTGTCGCCCGGCGCCAGAGATCCCAGTACTCCCTGGGGGCGGACCCCAGAGCTGTGAACGGCTCTACCCCGGTCTCTTCACAGATAACCGCGTAGCCGGCTATGGCGCGTCCGAGCTGGTAGGCGAGATCCGGCAGCGACTCTGCCTGTGCCCCGATATCGTATTGGAGGCACTGCCCCACCCAGCACCCGGGCGTTCTCTCGAACAGGATAGCATCGAGTTCTAAGTTTAGCATGGCTTCCTCCGCCCATAAGGAGACACCCCTGAGCACTGCGCTCGGGGGGTAAGGGGGATTGTAGCACGGGACCGGACTCCGGTTTGATTGTATGTATACTCCGTTCTGGCCTGAAGGCAACCCCCTGAGACCGTGCCGCGGCTGGGCTTGGTTAGGCCGCGGCCGGCCGGTCCAGGAGCTTGACTAGGTCCGCGATTTCCCACACGCGGGACGTAACGCCGGCCGCCATGCAGGGCGTGACGCGCAAGGTCGTGTGAATCTTGCAGAAGTTGTAGAAGCAGAGGAACAGCCCCAGGGCGGCGGTGTGGTTCCTGAGCTTCTTGGAATGGGCGTTCGTGAGTCTGGTATAGCGTCTCATGCCCATCCTCAGGGTCAGGTTGTGCCTTTCAATAAAACTCGTGCTCACGTGCTTGGCATCGGGGCAACCCGAGACGGCGTGCTTCTGGGCGCCGATGCAGTCCGGCTGGCTGTAGCGGTGCTCACCCTGCGGGATGTCCCCGTAGACCTTCACCAGCATCGCGTAGTCAACGCCGCCGCCGAAAGCGTCCTCCACCGCGGACAGGTACATCTTGTGCCCGTCCGTGGTGAGCTGAATCCGGTTCGTCAGCCGGCCCGCGAGATCCTGCATGAAGGCCGTGGCGCTCCCCGCGTCCCGCGAGCCTACCAGGAAGGTGGGGATGATCTTCGTATCGGCGCAAACGCCCGTGAACGCCCAGAGATCGCCATAGCCGAAGGTGCCCTGTTTTGCGGCCGGGACGTTCTTCTGCTTCGCGTAGCAGAAGCCCCAGATCTCATCCACCTGAAGCCGCTTGCAGGGCAGGTTGACCAGCGTTTCGTCCATGTACCGGATGCAGGCTTCCCCGAGTTCAAGCGAGAGCTTCGAGACGGTGTCCTTCGAGACATCGACCATCCGGGCAGTTGCCCTCACGCCCATCCCCTCGATTAGGGCGGCGACGATCTGGGAGCGCTTCGCGGTGCTGAGTACGTTTGCCATAATCGTCATTATGCTTGCCCTTGTCGGGAAAGTCAATAGGTAGAACGAAGTAAGTTCAAGAAAAATGCGGCGCTAGTCCCTCCCCGGCCCGCTCGGGGCGTAGCTACGCCTTCCGGGGAAGGTGGGACCACATGAGCTTCCAGCGCTTGCAGTTGGGGTAAATCACCGCGTCCTCCTTTCGAGGCGCGGCGGTCCGGAGGTATACTGCCCTTGCGGAGAACTCCGGACCGCTACGTCTGGTTTCTCTTGAGGGTCGGCGGCCTGAATCCGTCGGCCCTCAACTCCCCCACCCTACCGTAAGACTCAAACCGTTGCAAACATTGATTTTAGCGGGGAAAAGATGCAACTTTTCCCCAGCTTAGCAGGCAATTTTCCCCAGCCAAAGACAGGTTTTCCCCAGGCTCTTGGATAGTTTTCCCCACGCCTGGGGAAGAACTACTCGTGGTAGGGAATCCCTGCGATGGCCCGGAGGTCGCGGACCTTCCGAGTGATTTCGATTTGCTCTTTCACTAACTGTAGTTTCGCGGTTTCTTGAATGAGCCGCTCTTCTGCCTGATCTACAGTTAGTCCTTGGTTCCTGTAATGCGAATAGGCGATCTCGGTAGGGTAAATAGTGAGGGATTCCAGGCGGTCC
The DNA here is from genome assembly GCA_049284515.1 of Thermoanaerobaculia bacterium. Classification (GTDB taxonomy): domain Bacteria; phylum Acidobacteriota; class Thermoanaerobaculia; order Multivoradales; family UBA5704; genus DATARR01. The sequence continues at coordinate 41,541 of JBAPYB010000416.1, read as the reverse complement.
TTTGTTAGATCTAGCGCCGCGAGAACAGGCTGGAGTTTTGGACCTTCGATGTCGAGCCCAAGTGCTTTGGCTTCGTCTTCAGCCAAAACGAGATCCCGCCGGGCGACCTCGATCCTGGCATCGGTATGTTCGTACATCGCCCTGAGTTCGGCGACCTTGGCTTGCAAGCGGGAGGCGGGAGTTTCTGGCAGGGGAAGCTTACCGCGCTTGGCAAGCGTGCGGTATCGTCTGCGAAGTCGTTCAATATGCTTCTTCGGATCTCCGGACATTCCACGACAACACCGGGCGGCGGCGTCCCGTATGCTAGGCGGAGACTCACCCGCGAGCATGTTGACCATGCACTGAATCGCTGCCGGATCTCCGGGCCACTTGGCGATGAAGCACCCCCACAGGCGCCGCCCACAGAAGGGAGAAGGGAAGAAAGGCGCGGCGGGCCGGCTGTGGGGAACCGGCGTTCGGTGGCCAAACCTAGCCACGCCGGAGGGGATTCTACCAGGGGCGGGGGACTACGGGGAGGGCTTTTTCCAGCGCTTCGCGGCGGCCTTCTGGGCGATCTCTCGCCGTCGCTCGGGGGTGAGCTTGGCCGCTCGCTTCTGGCCCCCCTCAGCCGCGCCACGGCGCACGGCGACGGCGGCCGGAGTGTTCTCCGGCATGGGCTGGACGGGGGCTTCCCCGATGATCTCTAGGTATAGCTGGTGAGCAGCCTTGACGGGATCGGCGGAACGTTTCGGGCGCATGGGCATGGCTCCTAAAGTAGCACGAGCCAGCCCCGAAGGACTGGCTCGCAGTGGTGGTTTATAGGTGATGCTTGAGGATGGCGGCAGGGTCCGGAAGCTCGCCGCGAATCAGGGCGGGGGCGATCTCTGCCGCCAACGTCTTGCACTCGCGGTAGCTGCGAAGGGTGGCGATGATGCGGCAGTCTGGCAGGAACACCAGCGGATGCCGCCCGCGTCCGGCGTACCTTGCCGGGCCTTTATCCGTCCCTGCGAAGGAACCGAACGGCGGCGAGACGTGGCCCCGGACCCGCGCCAGCTCGCCGCCCTCCAGGCGGACGTTGAAGCTCCCCAGACGCCAAGCCAGAGGGACGGGCCGTCCGCTACGTGCCACGGCTTGCAGGTGGCGGTCCGCTGCCACGGCGAGCCATCCGCCGACTGAGGGATAGCCTTCCCCCTCTGCCGCCTGCTTCCATCTCGCGGACTGCCGGACATCGGCATGCACGGTAAAGCTCGCCGTCTTCACCCTTGTTCCTCCTTTCCCCGGCGGATGAGCTTCTCTCCCGCCCACGCGCAGAAGTGACAGAGGGCGGAGTAGCGATTGCGTTCCCGCTCCGATTCCGGGGTGGAGACGTACTGAGAGGGATTCACAGGCTTGGCGCCAGCTACGGCGATCTCCCGGGCGCCCTTGCGGAAGACTGCCGCGAAGTGGCGCAGCTCGCGATGGTGGGCAATGGTGTACTCCGCCGCGAAGAGTAGGAACTCGGGCACGGACATGCCGCTCCGAATCTGAGTCGCCGCCATGCGGAGCTTGTATTGCTGGAAGGTGTCGTGAACGGTGACGCGGTACCGCTCGGGATCGTAGGTCCCGAAGGGGGCAAGGCGCTTGCGGTCGGCGGCGGGATTCCAACTCATGACGGCTTGCCCTGCCAGGAGTCCAGCTCCACTTCCAAGCGGTCTGCCAGCTCGCCCACGGCGAGCGCGATGCTGGCGCCGACTCCTGCAAGGCGGGTTTCGTACTCGCCCGATGCCGTGAAGGCCGGGCCGCACCAATTCGACATGGCGCCCTGTAGGTGCCGCATGTCTGCCACGGCAGCGCGCAGCTCGGCGGGAAAGATGCCCTCCGGGTGATCCGGCCATCCGCCCCACGTCTCGATAACCATCTCGAAAAGCAGACGAGCGAAACCCCTCATTTCGCCGTTGGCCCTGCGGTCCGGAAAGAAGACCATGAAGGTCTCGCGGAACACCATGAAGTCCTCGAAGTGCTCCGGGTCGATGATGGGCGGAGAGACGGCCTTTTCAGGCGGTGGGGATGGGGGCGGACTGGACGCGATAGACTTCCGTGCTAGGTCCGGCATGGGGTTAGTCCTCCTGCTGGGCTCAGGCTCGGCGGACGTGTTCGCGCACACCGCCGGGCCGTCTGGTTTGGGCGGGAGAAGGATGGCCCCTCCCCCTACGGAGGAAGGTACCGCAAACAGGGCGGAAACGGGGCGAATTCCCGGGGGAAAATCAAACTAGGACAGTACCGCTCCTTGTGACGAAGAGCATGCTCTTTTCTCCGAGGAGCACGCACTTTTTTGAAATGAGCACGCTCTTCGGTCCGCGGAGCACGCTCTTTTCTCCGCGGAGCATGCTCTTTGTCCCGCGGAGCACGCTCTTTTTTGAAAGGAGCATGCTCTGCGGTCCGAAGAGCACACTCTTTTCTCCGAGGAGCACGCACTTCGTCCCGAGGAGCACGCTCTTTTTTGAAAAGAGCATGCTCTTCGTCACGAGAAGCGTGCTCTTCATCACGAGAAGCGTGCTCTTTGTCACGAGGAGCATGCTTCTCGAGACAAAGTGCGTGCTCATTATTCCGACGTGCACGTCCAACGACTGAAATACAGTGCACTTTGTCGCGAGTAGCGCGCTCGGCGAGACGAGTTGAGCGGTCGGCGTTACGACGCCATCCCCTCGAATCGCCGGATCTCCTCCTTGAGGCTCTCGGGGAGCGGGATCGGCTTGCCCGTTCCATAGTCGACCCAGACGATGACGCCGGTGCCGTCGGCGACGCGGTCGTCGGTGTCGCGGTAGAGGATCTCGTACTCCATCTTGAAGCTGCTGCGGCCGATTTCGGTGACGCGGGTGGCGACTTCGAGCTCGGCGGGGTAGCGCACCTGGGCGCGGAAGTTGAGGCTGGCCGCGGCCAGGGCCGGCCCGTGCTGCGGGGCCTCGCTGAGCTCCTTCATGCGCACCGCCGCGAAGTAGCTCATGCGGGCCGACTCGCTGTAGGTGAAGTACTTGGCGTTGTTGACGTGGCCCATCGAGTCCATGTCGCCCCAGCGGACGGTGATGGGCTCGACGTGGTGGGCTCTCTCGTGGGCGCTCATGGCTTCTCTAGAACGATTCGATCTGCGTTCCCCGGTCCCGGTCAAGGGAGAGAGGCTTCTTCAAGCAGCCCTCTCAGCTCGTCCACCGGGACCGTCTTGAGTTTCCCCGAGCGCCTGAGCCGGCGATAGCGGTCGTCCACGGCCTCCTGCAAAGCGGCGACCTGCTCTGGCGTCGCGCCGTATTCACGCTGTGCAAAGTCCGTAGATTCCACTTCCACCTTGCGGAGGGCGATGACGTTGGCTCCCAAGATGATGCCGACGTCATCGCCACCGGCGGCGGCCGCCAGCCAGTGACTCAGGTTCTTCCTTGCCTCGGTGAAGGTGAGAGTCTTCATGGAGGCGTTGTATCGTCTCCTCAGCGGAGAGGTCAAGCTGTACTGCGGAATGTTCCGGTTGGTGGACAGGTTGAAGCCGCCGACCATCAAACACCCTCTTCGGGTTCCCCGCCACTCCAGACGATGGACGCACACATCGGCTCGATGGACACGCACTTTTCCGTGATGGACACGCACCTCGGCTCGATGGACACGCACCTCGGCTCGATGGACACGCACATTGGCTCGATGGACACGTCCATCGGCGCGATTTACAGGTCCAACGGCTAAAGTGCCGCGTCCAGCGTCACGATGTGGGCTCGCATCGGCGGGTCGCACGGGCATAGGCGCAGGAGGGGCCCGCGGTGAGAGGCTCTAGAACCTCCGCCCCAGGCCCGTGCTCGGACCATAGAGCAGGGCGTTGAGGAGGATGGGCGTCGTGCCGCGCCAGAAGAGACGGTAGGCGGGGTCCTCGGCGAAGAGCACGACGCTGCCGCGGCCGCGCGCTTCGGTGCCCACCAGCAGCGAGCCCGCCAGCCGCCGCTCGGCCTCGGGCCAGGCGAAGCCGGCCACCACGGGCCGGTCGTCCAGGGCCGTCAGCACGTCCTGCCGCGGATCGTTCGTGGTCTTCAGCACCAGCGAGCCCTCATAGAGGACATCCGGCGGCGTGGTGAGCCCCAGGGTCAGCTCGTGCTGCGACTGCATCCTGGTGGCCAGCACGGCGCCGGGGGTGAAGATGGGTTTCGAGGCGAGCTGCTTTTCGAGCGGCGTCTCGCCGACCTCCGGGTCCTCGGTTTCCTTGGAGTCCTCGGTGTCCGGCTTCTTCGGCGGCATCCAGCGCTTGATGGAGGTCAGCTCCTTGTCCTGGAGCCAGCTCACGGCGTCGCCGATGGCCACCAGCACGCCGCCGGCTTTCACCCAGGCGTCGAGCGCCTCCTTGACCTTGTCGCTCACGCGGTCGTCATAGCCGCCGCTGGGGAAGACGAGGACGTCGAAGTCGGAGAGCGGGATCTGCCGGATCTGGGCGAGATCGATGCGGTCATGGTCCACGCCGATCTGACGGTCGAGCAGGTACCAGAGGAAGCCGAAGGAGGTGGAGTCGACGCCGTCGCCGCTGATCAGCCCTACCCGCGCGGGCCGCACCGCCGCCATGTCGTGCGAGCCCAGCGAGCCCTTGAAGTCCCAGGACGAGGCCACGGCCTGGGCGGTCAGGCGGTCCTCCTGAAGCAGGGCGTGAAGCGTCTCCCGCAGGTTGTCCGGATTGGCCCGGCGGGGGATGAAGAGGGTGCCGGCCGGATAGCTGGCGCCGCCGCCGGTGAAGGCGGCGAGCGCCACGCGGTAACGCACCTGCCGTTTCTGGAGGGCCGCCGCCAGGCGATAGGAGGCGATCCCCTGCGGCGGCACCAGCCAGCCGAGGTCGCCCTCGCCGCGGATGCCGCCGGCCGCCGGCTCGAGGGCCGCCTTGCCGTTCCCGCCGTTGCCGCTGGTAACGTCGCCCTGGGCGATCCAGGTGCGGACGTTGTAGGCCAGGGGGAGCGACCAGGCGGTGATGTCGTAGAACTCGGCGTCGAGGTTCTGCTCCAGGCGCTGGCGCTGGCGGTCGAGGAAGCCCTTGTTCATAGGCGATTCGAGCTCCATCAGTGCCGCGACGAGGTTGCCCAGCGGCTGCACGGTGGAGACGGCGTAGGTGCCGGCCGCGAACTTGCGCGGCTGCGGCTCGCCCGCGCCGCGGCTCAGGGGCTTGACCGGGACCTCCACCGGCTGCTTGAGCTGGCTCACCCGCACGCCGTGCAGGGTCAGGAGGTCGGCGAGGGCGCGGGCCTCCTGCTGGTCCGCCGGCCAGAGGAAGGTGCGCGCGGGCTCGCCGCCTGCCTTGGCCCTGCCGGCGGTGAAATCCTCCAGCAGCTTGTGGCTGTTCCTGGCCGCCGTGCGCACCGTGGCGAGCGAGGTGGTGAGGTGGCGCGCTACGCGGTCGGCGAGGGTCAGCACGGTGCCGTCCTGGAGGGCCATCGCGGTCCCCGCCCGGCCGCCGCCGGCCATCTCGTAGGTCATGCCCACGGCGCCCCGCAGGCTCGGGTAAGAGTCGCCGTAGCCAGGGTAGAAGAGGTCGTAGTTCTCCTCTTTGAAGTAGATCCAGCCCTGGTGGTCGAAGGCGGCGGCGTTGGTGCGGCCGAACTTGTCGAGCCAGCCGAGGATGCGGCGATCGATCAACGGATTGATCGGCTCGGCCGCGGGCGGGAAGAAGTAGGAGGACTCGGTGCCCATCTCGTGGAAGTCGACGTAGACCTGCGGCTCCCAGGAGCTGTAGGCGGCGATGCGCTGCCGGGTCTCCTGCTGGCTGGCCCAGGCCCAGTCGCGGTTGAGGTCGATCACGTAGTGGTTCTGCCGGCCGCCGGGCCAGGCCTCGAAATGCTCGGCGGAGGCGCGGCGGGGATTCGCGTCGTCGCCCCGGCGCTGCCGGAAGCCGTTGACGTAGCGCTCCCGGCCGTCGGGGTTCTGCAAGGGATCGACGAGCACCACCAGGCTCTCCAGCATCTGCGCCATCTCGCCCTGGGCGGCGGCGAGGACGTAGGCCGTGCCCATCGCCGCCTCGGCCGAGGAGGCCTCGTTGCCGTGGACGCCGTAGGCCAGCCAGACGACGGCCGGCGTATGGCGCAACAGGCGCTCGCGCTCGCTTGCCGTGAGGCCCGCCGGATCGGCCAGACGCTGGAGGTTGGCGCGGATCTCGTCCAGCCGCTCGATGTTCTCCGGGCTGGAGATCGCCACCAGCTTCAGGGGCCGGCCCTCGTAGGTATGGCCGTACTCCCACATCTTCACTTTCGCCGAGGCCGTATCCAGGGCTTCGAGGTAGGCGACGATGCGGTCCCAGGAGGTGAAACGGGAGCCCAGGGGATAGCCCAGCACGGCGTCGGGGCGGGGGAGCCGCTCGTCGAGGGTGGGCAGATCGAGCGTCTCGCCGTGCGAAAGCGGCGCGATGACTCCGGGGCGCGCCGGGCCGGCCGGGACCTCGGCGCCGGCGATCCCGGCGCGAGTCGAGGCGAACACCGCCGTGAAGACGAGAGCGAGCGTCAGGAACGACGTCTTACGGACCATTGGGACTCCACCAATTCTTCTGATTCCTGAGTCATTACGACAGGACGAGGCTCTCGGATGAGATGTTGAGCCGCTTCATCATCTCGTGAAGCGTCGTGGGCTTGACTTGCAACAGCTCGGCGGCCCGCTTCTGCACGCCGCCGCAGGACTGCAAGGCCCGGATGATGATCTGCCGCTCGTATTCGCTGACCACGTCCTTGAACGAGATGCCGTTCGGGGGGAGCGCCGGGGGGAGCAGGCCGGAGGATTCGCGCTGGCGTACGGAAGAGGGGAGCAGCTCTTCCGTGAGCTCCTCGCCGATCGAGAGCACCACCGCTCTTTCGATGGCGTTTTCCAGCTCCCGCACGTTGCCCGGCCAGTGATGATCCAGCAGCAGCTCCATGGCCTGGGGCGAGATGGCGCGGATGGCCTTCTCGTTCTCCCGCGCATACTGGCCGAGGAAGTGCTGGGCAAGGAGGGGGATGTCCTCCGTCCGCTTGCGCAGCGGCGGCAGGTTCACGGTGATGACGTTCAGCCGGTAGAACAGGTCCTCGCGGAACTGCCCCTGCTGCACGGCGGCTTCGAGGTCGGCGTTGGTGGCGGCGATGATCCGCACGTCGACGTGGATGGTCTCGAGGCCGCCCAGGCGCATGAACTCGCGCTCCTGGATCACCCGCAGCAGCTTCGCCTGCGTGTCGAGCGGGATGTTGCCGATCTCGTCGAAGAACACCGAGCCGCCGTCGGCCATCTCGAACAGCCCCTTCTTGCTCGCCACCGCGCCGGTGAAGGCGCCGCGCACGTGGCCGAAGAGATTGCTCTCCAGGAGGTCGGCCGGCATCGAGCCGGAGTTGACGGTGACGAACGGCCCGCCGGCGCGCCGCGAGTGGTGGTGGATGGCCTTCGCTACCAGCTCCTTGCCGGTGCCGCTCTCGCCCAGCACCATGATGTTGCTCTTCGACGGCGCGGCGAGCTGGATCAGGTCGTAGACCTGCTGCATCGGCTTGCTCTTGCCGATGATGTTGTCGAAGGCGAAGCGTTGCCGGAGCTGCTCCTTGAGCGAGCGGTTCTCGGCCGTCAGCCGGCGCTGCTCCAGCCCTTTGCGCACCGTGAGCAGCACTTCCTCGTTCTTGAACGGCTTGGGGATGTAGTGGAACGCCCCCTCGCGCATGGCGTCGATGGCGCTCTCGATCGAGGAGAAGGCGGTGATGACCACCACCACCACGTCCGGCTGACGGCGGCGGATCTCCCGCAACACCTCCATGCCGTGCATGCCGGGAAGCATGAGGTCGAGCAGCACGAGGTCGATCTCCTCGCGATCCAGCAGGGCCAAGCCATCCTCACCGGTCAGCGCGGAGAAGGGCTGATGCCCATCCTTGCGGATGAGCAGAGTCAGGATGTCCTGCAGGACCTCCTCGTCGTCGAGAACCAGGATGTTCATGCCGTGACTTTGCCAGGAGGAGCCTGGAAGCGGGGCAGCTCCACCAGGAAGCAGGCCCCCTCTCCCGGCGGGCTCACCACCCGCAGGGTGCCGCCGTGGCGCTGGACGATCTCGGTGCTGATCGACAGGCCCAGGCCGGTACCGCCGCGGCTGAGCTTGGTCGAGTAGAAGGGCTGGAAGATCATTTCGAGCTTGTCGGCCGGCACGCCTGGACCGGTGTCCTTCACCCGCAGAGTTACCAGCATGTCATTCGCCGTCAGCTCGACCGTCAGCCGGCCGCCGGTATCATGCATGGCGTCCACCGCGTTGACGATCAGGTTGGTGAACACCTGCTGGAGCTCGCCGTCACAGCCCAGCACCTGGATCTGCCGGCTGCTGTCAACAGAAGATGGCGTCCACTGTAGAGAGATGTGGCTCTGGCTCAGCCGCTCGGCGAGGAGGTCCAGACACTCGGAAACCAGAGGCGCCACGACCACCGGCGACCGCTCCTTCTGGCGGCTGCGGGCGTGGTCGAGCAGGTTGTTGACGATGCGCGAGGCGCGGAACGTCTGCCGCTCCACCTTTTTCAGGATGTCGTAGTGCGGATCCGACGGCGCCGTCTCCTGGAGCAGCATCTGGGCGTAGCTGGAGATGCCGGTGATCGGCGTGTTGACCTCGTGGGCGACGCCGGCTGCCAGCATGCCGAGGGCCGCCAGGCGATCCTTCTCGTGCAGTGCGTTTTCCATCGCCACCCGCTCCGAGACGTCGTGCACCACCAGCACGTAGAGCCCCTGGCGCCAGCCGTGCTCGAAGGAGGCGAGCGAGAGCTGGAGATGGCGCTCGCGCCCCTGGGCGTCGCTCCAGCGCGCCTCGACCGGCCCCTCGCCGGGAGCGGGTAGCGGCTGCACGGGCAGCACGGTTTCCAGGCTGAGGCCCGAGACCTCGTCGCGGCTGCGGCCCACGATGCCGGCGAAAGCGCTGTTGGCCGACTGCAACCGGCGCTCGCCGTCCAGCACCGCGATGCCGGCCGGGGAAGACTCGAAGATCCCCTCGGTGTAGCTCTGGAGCTGGCGGACCTCTTCCAGTTGGAGCTGGAGCTGGCCCACGAGCTGGGCGTTCTCGATGGCGAGCGCCGCCTGGTTGAGCAGGTGGCGGATGAGGTCCGTGTCCTCGCTGTTGAGCGGCATGTGGTCGCGCTTGAAGCCGGCGAGGGCGATGCCGATGCCGCGGCCGCGCACGGTCAGCGGGAAGGCGTAGCGGTAGCCGGCCGCGAACAACCGTCCGGGCAGGGGATACTCGGCCGGCATGGAGACGCCGACGCCGGAGAGACGCTCGAAGTCCCGGGTCCAGAGATCCAGGCCCAGGACGTCGAGCGGCACCCGGCCGGGCAGACCCGGCTCCGGCCGGATGACCGCCAGAGCCTCCCCCTGGAGCAGATAGAGGTTCGTGGCCTCGACGTCCACCGCTTCCTGAATGCGGTCGAGGAGGGCCGAGCACAGGCGTCCGAGATCGCGCTCCTGGAGCAACTCGCGGCCGAGGCCCGTCAGCGCCTTGCGCTTGCCGAAGGTGTCGCGGTAGTGGATGCGCTCCAACGCCGAGGAGATGGCGCCGCGGGTGGGCACCAGCAGGCCGGCGATGCCCAGGCCCGAGAGGAACGACAGCAGGTTGCGGGCGAGGGAAAGCTCCTTGGAGATGCCGTGGTTGATCGCCAGGTCGACCAGCGAGAAGCCGATGATCCCGAGGAGCAGCGTCAGCGTCAGCGAGATCGTGTCGCGGACGATGACCTCGATGTCCCACAGCTTGTAGCGCAGGACGGCGTAGGCGAAGGTCAGCGGCACCAGCCCCAGGGGGAGCACGGCGGCCGAGGTCAGGAGCTGCGACGGCTGAAGGTGCAGGGCGAGCGGGGCAAAGTACAGGGCCAGGAACGGTAGGTAGCCGCAGGCGACGCCCCACGCCATCCATTGCATCTGGCGGTGCTGCTCCCAGGCCGCGCCGCGGCGGAGGCGCCAGAAGAGGACGCCGACCGCCGCCAGCAGCAGGACGGCGAAGTAGAGCAGCTCGATGCGGTCGAGGGCCGCGAGCCGCGCCGGCGTGACCTTGCCGAACACCATGTGCCCGTGGTTGAGCACCATGTCGAGCTGCAGGGCCATCATCGCCGCCGCCGGCAGGTAGAAGAACGGAGTCAGCCGGCGAATCCAGCCCGCGGTTCTGGTCTCCGGCGTAGCCGCAGTAGCCGCAGAGGCCAACGGCGTCGGGAAAACCAGGAACAGATGGAGCGTCAGCACCGGCAGCAGCAGTCGCGCGAGCTCGTCGCCGAGGTAGATCAGAGTGCGGGCCGCGCCGGGCGGCGGCGCCAGAGTGAACAGGTAGAGCGCCGCCGAGGTCAGGCACCAGAGGTAGAAGAGAAATCCCTGGCCGTCCTTCTGGCGCAGCAGGGTATAGAGCCCGATCCCCAGGTAGACGACGGAGATCAGGCAGAAGATCAGGTAGGGGAAGTCGATCTGGAGCGGCGGCCGGTGGTACTGGAGGCGGAGGAACTGGTCGCCGCGGGTGAAACCGAGCTCGCTGGCCGGCCGTTCGCGCAACCCCTCCACGAGCTGGTCCCGGGTCGGCACTTCGTGACCGTTGACGGTGAGGATCTCGTCCCCCGGCCGCAGTCCCGTCTTGGGGATCTGCACCGAGCTCACCACGACGCCGCCGGCCTGGGGAGTGACCTCGAATCCCAGCGCCTGGAAGCTATGGACCTTCCGGGCGACGCTCAAGCCGCCCAAGGCCACCACTGCCATGGCGAGCGCAAGGGAGAGCGCCAGTCGAAGATTGCGAAGCCGCGTCATGGAGAAAGGACTCTGATCCACGAGCGGATAAAGCACTTTCTATGCCACGCCAACGACATTTTGAATCCGTCCTAAACCCTGATTTTCTCACACTTTTCGGACAGTTCGTCCAGAAAAACGGAGACGATCCGGTTTTTTGGATTCAAGCGGTTGGGGAGCCCCTCATCACCCCGGCCCTCTTCTCCCATCGCCCTCCCCCCAACCGGGAGAAGAGGGAGAAAGACAATAGGGTTCAGGATTTTTGTTTTAGCCCCCTCTCTCCCGGTCGGGTGGGAGTGCGGTGGGAGAGAGGGGGTTGGGGGAGTGAGGGCTCGGGGCGGAGATATCGCCCAAGCCGTCCCGAACCTTCCGCGGGCTGAAGAACCCTAGAACTTGACGGCGATGCCGCCGAGGATGCGCCGGCGAATGGCGTCGCCGCTGGTGGGATCGCCGGTGAGCGTGGCGCCGCGGCTGAGCTCCATGTTGAGCTGTACGGCCCAATCGGAGACGAGGTTGGCCAGGACGTTGAGATTCTGGCTCAGCCTGAGCTGCAGGCGCTGGTACTCCAGGGTGGTCGGAGGGCCGGCGATGCCGAGGGCGGGGTCGAGCTGCTGCGCCAGGCGATGAAAGGCGATGAAGACCCCGGTCGAGGTGCCCAGGAACTGGGTGTCGAGCGAGGCCACCAGATAGCGCACCTGGTTCTCATAGGGGCGGCCGTCAGCGGCGAAGAACTTGCCGCCGCCGCCCGAGGCGAGGCTGGACTCCAGCTTGGTGACAATTTTCGGCGAGATCTTGTGACGCATCCCGACATGAATCTCGGGAAGCTTGTCGCCCCGCACCAGGTAGAGGCTCTCCAGGCGATCGAAGAAGTCCTCGCTGAAGTAGAGCCGCAACGTGTCGCCCACCGTGCGGTGGACGGCGCCGAAAGTGAAGGTGTCGTCGTCCCCGTCCTTGCGCGACAGGTTCATCTGGTAGCAGGCCTGGCTGCCCTGCTCACAGAGGTCGCGCTGCTCGAAGAGGGTGGGGAGGAAATCGGGAGTGGCCTGGGCGGCGGTGTAGACCCGGTGGGCGGCGGTGGTCTCGAGCTGCCAGGCGGAGCCGAGTTGGAAGACCACGCCTCCCTGCGGGGTGAGCGCCAGGCTGCCGTCGGAGAGCGTGCTGTAGAGCCCATACTCCATGAGCACGGCCGGCTCGACGCGGACGCCGCCGCGGCTGAACAGGTCGACGCTGGAGAGGGCCTGCCGCTCGGCGGCCTTGCCCTGCCGGCTTGGGTCGTCGCCGAGCCCGAACTCGCGCTCGCGGTACCGCAGGCCGGCCTGCAGCGTGTTGGTGTCGCTGAAGGCCTCTGTATAGGCGCCCTCGATGCGCCACGACCGGGACGTCTCGGGGATGCCCAGCGGGTCGATCGGGGCCTGGCGGTGGAAGTTGTTCTCGGCGGTGTAGTGGGCGGAGACCTCCGAATGGCCGCTGTCGCCCACTGCCTGCGACCAATTCACCTGGTAGTGCTCGAAGTCCACGGGCGACACCGGGGCTCCCGACTCGCTTCGCGTCATCATCCGGTTGTTGAGCGAGGTGATGTTGATCCGGCTGCTGCCGTGATCGCGATCGAGATCGAGCGAGAGGCTGCTGGCCTGTCCCGTTCCCGTGCCGAAGCCGCCGCCTGCCGTGCCCTGGAAGGGATCCGCGCTCAGTTGCCTGAACTGGCCCTTGAGGTCCACCTGGGTGTCGCCGACGTAGCCCTTGAGGCCCACGCCGCCGCCGGAGACCTGGCCGCCGGCGATCTGATCGACGCCGGTCAGGCCCTGGATCTCGGCCCTGAAGCTGCTGGCGATGGTCTCGGCGGTGCCATTGAACAGGGCGATCCGGGTGTCCTCCGTCTGGGCGGCGGTCTCGATGTCGCGCAGGACGTCGGCCGGCACCCGGGCGCGAACGGCCCAGAAATCGTCCTCCGAAGCCGGCTGCCCCGCTTGGCGCTGGGCGAGCTGCAGCTCGAGGAACTGATAGGCCTGAGCCGTCGTACGGGTGAGCATCACCACGACGGGAAGGAAGCCGGCCTTGTGGGCGATGATCTGGTAGTTTCCGACCGGGAGGTTCTGGAAGAGGAAGTTGCCCTGCGTGTCCGTCAACACCTTGTGGAGGGAGAGGTCGACGAGCTGATAAGCATAGATCTGGGCCGCCGCGAGAGGCGACGTCTCGCCGACCACCCGGCCGGCGACGCCCACCTGACGGCCTTCGGCAAACGCCGAGCCGGCCTGACCGAGAAGGGTGACTGCGACGATCAGCGGCAAGCTCTGGCGAAGGGCCCGCATTCTAGGCATCTCCCACACGCGTAGCACTCTACTCGGCCCCGGTCAACCCTGTCAAATGGCGCTCCGTCATATAGATGACCCGGCATTTTAGCCCCTTTGAACGTCTGTTCGAGGAGAACAAGAGGAGGGGTGGGAGGTATTCCGGCGGGGGCGGTTTTCTCTTGTGTGCCTGGTGCGACCTGCGGTAGCCTACCGTTTCTTGCTGCTACCAACCTCGGGGCTCAGGGTGCCATGGACAAAGACTTGATCACCTATCTCGACGAACGCTTCCGCGAAAGCGCTCAGCAGCTTGCAAGCTTCCGCGAAGAGACCAACGGCAGGTTCGAAGAGACCAACGGCCGCATTGAGCGCGTGGAGGAAGGTGTCCGGCATACCCAGGTCATGGTAGAGGGTCTGCGTGGGGACGTTCAGTTGCTCGCGGAGAAGATGGGCACTTTCGACGAGAAGCTCGTTGCTCACCGATCGGAGCTCAGGAAAGAGATCGGGGAGGTGAAGACTCTGCTCCACCTGTCTTACGGGGATCTGAACCGCCGCATTGGCTAGCGGTCTCGGCCCACCGCCCCCTGGTAGCTCCCTTAAGATGGTGTCTCGAAAGTGTTGATCTCCGCCTGACCGCCCGGGTCTTCAGCCCCGGGCGCCATCGGAGGCGCAGACGCCATCTTTCGAGACACCCCCAACTCACCTTTCATGGAGCCGCTCCCGGCTCCGGAGAGCCGGCCCGAGCCAGACCTGGGGCTTCTCCAGGAGCTTCCTGACGTCGTGCCAGGCTTCGAGGCGCTTGCGCGGACCATCTCGTTGACCGACGTATGCCGCCGCACCGCCACCGCATGCGCCTCCTCCAAAAGCTCCTGCTCGATGCTGAGAGCCAGCGTCTGCCGGTTCATCGGGTTCCCTCCGGAAGCGACAGGGGACCATAGCACGGAACCGGGGTTGCTTACAGGTAAAGGAGGGGCCGGGAGGGGCCGGGAGCACGAGCACCTGCGGCGTCCAATCCGTCTAACCAAAGCCACTTGGCTGGTGTCTTCAGGGGTTAGAACAGAGGGGCGGCCAGCGTCGTAGCCTAGCATTGCAATATTTCGATGCGTAACTATTTTTAGCCTGACCTTGAAGCCTTGACCAGCCCGTCGCTGCGTGGAATACTAGGGCTACGAGTGCTCTGTGCCTAAATGAACATGTAGAGGCCTGGGATCCCGTCCTCTCTTGAGGGCTGTTGTCTCGATTTTGTTCCGCGCTTACGCGTGAGGAGATTTCTGTGGCCAACCAGCGCAAGCTCGACGCCGTTTTCAACGTGGCAGCCTCAATCGCAACGATCTTGTCGGTTATGTTCAGCATCTACACGACTTTGTTGCCAAACCAGGTCAACGCGATAACGGGGCGCTTTCTCGGCCCGATCGACACGAGCTCAAGCGGCTTGATCCGCCCTGAGTTCGTAGCCAGCCAGAAATGGCTATTTCTCTCTGTGTGGGCTCTGATCAGTCTCTTCATGGGTATGGGGCTCGCGGGTTGGTATCGCTGGACCTCAGCCATGAACGCGCGTGCCATTGCCGCCGACCGAGAATCGAAGTCCTGGTTCAATGCGTTGTTCCTGCTGTTCGCCGTCGCGTGCATCCTTTCAGGCATCGGCCTGCCCAGGGCTATCTTTCAGCCGACCAATGAGGTCGAGCTCGCCAAGCAGTTCCTTCCTGCCGCCTGGGCCTTGCGAAGCTGGCTTGGCGGCCTCGTTCTCGGCCTTTTCATTCTATTGACTTCTCTCCTGGCGGCGTTTCTCTTCTTCTGGGTAGGAGTGACGCTTCCAAGGTCCGTGACAGCAAAGAAATTTCAGCGCATCATGGAGAATGGCTGAGGCAAGGAGTTGACATGAAGATCCCTGTTCTCATCGGAGTTGGCGGTACTGGGCAGATGGTCCTCGCTGCCTACCTGCGGCTTGCGGAGATGGCCGGCTTTACTCCGGCGACGTTCTACGTCGTGGATTCAGACACCGAAGGCCCGTTGGGCCGCGTGCTCGCAACGCTCAAGGGAAGGGTCAAAGAAGTGGTAGGTGGAAAGGAGCCCCCTCTCCGCTGGATGATCGACCCCTTTCCGATCGCCGATGCCGACCGAAAGACGTTTGGCAGTTTGTTCGGAAACCTGGCGGGGGACCGCCGGGAGCTCTTCAATTGCCTCTTCTCCGAAGAAGCGGAGCATACGCCGATCCGTACCGGCATGTATGGCCGGCCCGCGATCGGGGCCACCTGCATCCAGTACAAGATCCAGCAGGACGACGAGGATATGAAGGACCTGAAGAACGCCTTGAGAGGAGGAGAGAAGCACGTCATTCTCGTCGGTTCCTGCTTTGGAGGCACCGGGTCCGGCGGGGTGCCGATGCTCGCCTCTGAGCTTTCCCGCTTGAATGGCCAGCCTGGCTACAACCTTCAGGTGGACGCCATGATCTTCTTACCGTGGTTCCGTCTCATCCCACCAGAAGGTGGAGTGAAGGCCTCCCAGGCGAAGCTACACGACTATCTCAATGCGAATTTCGAGCCTAATGCGGCCGCCGGCATCTACTACTTCCGGGAGCGGCTGCGTCAATTTGTGAACACGGTATTTCTCCTGGGTGTTCCTGATCCCGGCCAGGTGGACCGGACCAGCAGCGAGTCGTCGCAGGATGAGGTCCCTCATATCCTCAATCTCCTGGCAGCTCTGCTGGTCCAGAATCATTTCGCCGGTGCTCTCTCCCCACCTCAGGGAATAGCTGGATATTGGTACGACGATGAAAGCGGACTCAATGCCAGTAACCTGTTGGTGAATCGCGAGGCGAACGCCGACCCCCTCAGCCTGATCAAGGTGATCCACCGGTCGTACGTTCGCGGCCACTGGCTAGGCATCCTCAGCAAGTTTTTCCGAAAGTTCCCGCGACTTCCGGGCTCACATCAGCCTATCTTGATCCAGACGGCGATCAACATGCTGAAAGGCTCCACGCTGACGGACAATCAGGTGACTGCTGCCGTTGCCGATTACCTCGGAAAACTCCAGGGCCAGTCAACCGCCAATGTTGATTGGATCAAGAAAATGAACCATCCCCACTTTTTCCCATTCCCAGAGGGAGCCGAAAGAGTCTTGGCGGAGCGCTACGATCAGACAGTCGCCGAGCCGCTCGCCGCGATCCAGGATTGGTGTGACGATCGGCACGTCGTGGCACAGTTTCCGAAGAGGGACCTACGCACTCCCGAAGCCTTCGCGGAAAGATTCTCGAACCTCTTCCTGTCGCATCTGGCGCAAGTTTTTAGTCTGTAGAGTCTGGAGGTAAGCGATGGCGACCGTTCCCCTGCTGCCCAAGCCGAAAGTGCAGGATTGGCCCCACCAAGCCGAGGTTGGCCTCCACGGGGTCTCCGATCTGGATTATCAGCGCAATCTATGCGAGAACTACTTCGATGCCAGCGACTTCGGAACCCCTTCGCCGCTGGCGAACGCGCTCGTCTTTGCAAATCGTCTCGACCAATACCTGCTAGATCTCCAGGGTAAGGGCTCCAGGCTTCGCTTCAGCGAGAGCTTCGAGCTCTGGAGCCTGATACTCAAGGGAATCTATCTCGGCTTAATCACACCGCGAGACGTCAAGCTGGAGGATTTAAAAGAATTGGGGCTGATCCTCCACCGAGAGTTCGAATCGTTCGAATCCGGATTTCGGTTTCAATTCCTGACGTATTCTGGTAGCGTTATTGGCTTCACGTATCCAGGTATCGGTTTCGCTCCTGCTTCCCGCTTGAGACCTGAGACCCTCGCGTCTTTGAAGGAGGCGGTCCAGGCGAAGGATGTGGAAAAGGCGTCCGAGTATTTCGTCGGTTGGGTTCGCACCTTCGATGAGCAAGACCAGGGGCGTCTGCCCTTCTACACCTTGGTCTACAGGTTGGCGGCGGTGTGGAATCCCGATGCATCGGGCTCGCTGCCGCGGGAGCCTGCGCGGCTCTTCGGAGTTGGACCGGTTCTGCGCCTGGGGGAGGCTGGCTTGGCCGCAGAAGTTTCACAGCCCCAGATCCCTCTCTATATCGGTACGCCCATTGTTTGCGAGAATTGCGGGTTCGACATCACAACAGAAACAGGTCAGGTCGACATCGCTCATCCTGATGAATGTCGCTGCCCGCACTGCGGCGCGAGGCAGAATTGGCTGGAGGAGTACGCGACATGGATCAAATTTGACGAGGGGCGAAACCGTTATCTCATTTATGCTTTTGCCGATAGTCCCGTGCGCCGTCTCCCCTATTCCAAGTACGTGTCCTACGAACAAGATGGGATTGTCCTCCAGACGGGGAAATTCTCTCTCAAGATACGCGGGCTCATCCTGACGGAAGACGCCCTCAAATGCACTCGGCTGATCTTCTTTCAGGACCCTCAGGACAACAGCCATCAGTATGAGCCGAGTTTGCCGGTGCGGGGCGAGTACTACGGACTGGTGTCCATTGCGGATGACAGGCGCGCTGTAATGGATCGTCTGTCGGGTGACTACATCGTACCACTAAAGGTGAACGTCGAAGGCTGGAAGAGCACCACCATTACTCTGCGGTACTCACCCAAGGAGATCCAGAAGGAGGAAGCGATCCTCCTTTCCTGGCCGCGATTCAACCTAAGGGGGTGGAACGTATACTACTACCTCCTTGAATCGACCCCGGGGATGAACAAGGCGGGTATTACCCTGCGAAGCCTGGATACTCACGGTGAGCCGACGCTGTTAACGGACAGGCGTGGCCAGTTAACGCAGCCTTTTGAAGCATTCGAGATTGTCTTTTCTAAAGACGGGAAGATCGAGTCTCAGTCGGGAATCTATGAGACCTCTCGCGTCGAGCAGCATCGTGGTCAGACTCCGGTGACCATATCGCTCGACTTTGGAACGTCGAGCTCCTCGGTGTGGTATAGGATCGGTGACGATGCGCCCAAGGTCATACGGTTTCGAGACTTCACCGAAACGCTGATTGGAAACCGAACGATATCAGATCGTATCATTCGGACTTCTCAGTGGCTGCCGACTTACCGCATCGACGATGAGGAGACGGTTCGATCCCGCTACTTCTCTGAACTTCAAACTGAGGACGGCGTGGCTCCAGAACCCATCGAGATCATTGAGAGGATGAATTACTTCATTCCGTCAGAATTAGTGGTCACTCCTCCGGTCTCGGCGGAGATGCTGAACAAGCCGATCGGCGGATTTCGCATTCTGCACGTCTACGTCTCGGAGCCCCAGGGAGAAGTCATCTACGAATTGAAGACTTTGGACGAGAAGGGCGATGCCGCGGGTCGTTTCACCTATGAACAGGCCGTGTCTCGCTACCTCGAGCTGTTCCTCGTTCTCACCTTGGCGACGATCATTGCCGAGGAGCCGAGGACCGGATTCCTCAAAGTGCGGGCGTCATTCCCGCGAGCCTTTTCCCAAGCCAAGTTGAAAACGTATCTCCAGTGCCTTGACCGTGTTTTGAAATCGCTCGACAGGCTCACTGGGTTCCCGACCAATACTCAACACTTCATTGATGAGTCGCGAGCGGCGGCGTTTTCTCTAAGAGTTCCTGAGGGTCTCTCCTTGGTTGTAGATATGGGGGGAGGTACTACCGACATCGGCATGTTCGAATGGGATCAGAGCGAGCTGAAGCCAATCTTCATCGATAGTCTGCTCTATGGTGGCAACGCCTTCCTGCGCCTACTCGCCGATGATCGCCAAGCGGACCTGTTTCCGAAGCCCACAGAGACTCGCGACGCGCGGCATCGCCTCTTGTGGTTGCTGCGGGAAACCCGCCTGCGAGGATTCGAGACCGTCGTGCGGACGCAATATCGCGGCAACGCTCATGCCCGGCAGGTAATGATCGATCTGCTTATACGATTCTACTCTCCCATCGCGCATTTTATTCGTTGCTTGTTCGACTCATTGTCGGTCCATCGGCAGAAGGACTATCGTCAGGAAGAGGTGACCTTCTATCTCGTAGGAAATGGCTGGTCTCTGGCCGATGTCGTACCCTCCCAGGATTCTAACTACCGCGCCGGCTTTCGTGAAGTGTTTCGCTTCCTTCTTGAGAGGGAGGGCTTCACCAAACTGACGGCTGCAAGGGAGCCTAGTCTCGGGAACGGTATTACTTGGCCCGGACCGAAGGCGGCGATTGGCTACGGCACGATCATAGCGGCAGAGAGAGATTTGTACCGCAGCATTGAGGATGTCGGCAACGGAGTAAATGGCGTCCGGTCCGTTGTCGGATTTGACGTCCGCTACAGCAACGGTTCGGGAAAGCGCGAAGATGTGCCCTGGCATGAGGTCGTGCCCCATCAGCTCTCGGACTCTCGTTTGCATCCGGTCCTTTCAGAGATCAAGCTCCCGCCAGCTTGGGATTTCATCCAGTTCGAGAAAGGCGCCGAAGTCCAAGCGCTTGAGAGGGAGTGCAACAAGGACATCGTGAACATCGAGCGCCCGTTGGTAAACCGCAGCATCCTCGTGCGATTCCTCGAGACGATCTACCTGAAGCAGCTTTATCGAGCCAGGAGGCTCTGATTGCAGCAGGCCCTCTTAATCTGGCTTGTCGTCCTCCAAGCCTTGTCGCTCAGTGGCGTAGTGTGGCTGTGGTTGCAGAGCCGGCAGGCAAAGAACCGACAGTCCCTGCCTTCGATCGAGGACTGGCGCCGGGAGTTTCGGGCTCTCGAGAAGTATGTCGAGAGTAAGACCGATCTCCTTTTGACGCAGATCCTGGCGCAGAAGCCCCAAAGCCTCGATCTCAAACCCTTGACCGACGCTCTGGCGCTCCAAGCCGATTTCAGGAAGGCTGGGCAACTGGCGGAACCAAGAAGGGCTCCTCAGCATGACAACCAAGAAGATGAAGCCGTTGCATCCCTGCACCTTGACCAGCTTCCGCAACTCCCCAGACGCGAGGAGCAGGATTCTCTCGCGCTCGAAAATCTGCTAGCTCGTGAATTGAGTGCGCCAGGATTCTTGGCGGGGGTGTGGCCTGGGATGGAAGGAGCCTTCGAGGAAGCATCGAAAAAACTTCTCGATTACTTTCGAAATGAGGGCTTAGCGGAACCTATTATCGAGCCTTATCCCTCTGTGGAGAGAGGCGGCTCGAATCATTGGTTTTTCTTGTCAGTGGCATACCGAGATCCCCAGAAGGACTGCAGGCGCTTTCTCATCCCACGCAACTATAGCCGCTATGATCCCCTGGTGCATGATCATCTCTTTGAGGTTCTGGGAGCCAGCGGAAGCGTGGATCTCTTCGTGAAAGAGCTTCGGCGCTGTGCCCTCCTGGAAGCGCAGGGGTCCCTCGAAGGCTTTATTTCGAAGGATTTGGTGGTGAGGAGGGGCACCTTTGTCGTCTGAGGCTTTGAGGAGGCTATCGATGAGGAGGGGCAGAATCAACGACCGGCTAACTGTCCGGCTTGCTCTGTTGGCAACAGTCGCCCTTTTCTTGGGAACATCTTGCGGAGGGACCACTGAGGGTACGGAGGACGCGGAGAAATTGTGCCACTCTGAGAAAGCAACCGAGTTTGCTTCAGCGCCAGTCACCCAAGCGGATATCTACCTGGACTCCTCCGAGTCTATGCAGGGATATCTTAGTGACGCTACTCACGCGATGCCCGTGTCACCTCTCCAGCAACTCTTGCAAAGTCTTTTGCTGGAGGAATTGAACGACCTTGGTGTTGTGCCAGGATTCTATCCGTTTGGAAGTGAAGTTCCTACATCGCCCTCGCCTTTAAGCCATCTTCAAGATTTCGTTAGAAGCAGGGGAAGTTATTCCCAGCGCGACACGGATATTGTTGCGGCTCTAGAGCGAGCTTCCGGAAAGGAATCCTCTCTCAGTGTCGTAATCACGGACAACACCCAAGATTTGGAGACCTTTAAAGAACGAAGAGCTTTTGGCTTTGATCGGTCCGGTATCGTTAGGGCAGTAACGGGAGATCTTGCAGGTAAAGGATTCGGGGTTTGGCTTCTGGGAGTTCAAAGCCCTTTCGATGGAGTCTATTATAGTGTACTTCTTACCCGAGGACCGGCGGGTGTTGTAACCAATCAAAGGATAACCTTGCAGCAAGGGAGTGAAAGGCCTTTCTATTGTTGGGTTGTATCTCGAGATTGGGAGAAGGGGCGCCGACTCGTCGCGAGATTGCATGAAGATTTGGAAAGGTACAGCGGTCTGAGTGCAGGTAGCCATTCCAAGAGCCAGGTCATCGAGTTCTTTCCTGGGATTTTGCCTTCACTCGTAGTTGAAGAACCAGAAGAGATAGAGGTTTCTCACGGGCCGGGAGATCAGCAGGCCTCGCCCGGTTTCGTCGATATATTTCGTGTTCGGAGCTGGACTCATCGCCCGATGGATACCTCAATGAGCTTAGCTGAGCTAGACTTCGAGCAACCAAGATCCTCGGAGATTCTATTTCCTGTGAAGGTTCGATTATCTATCAACCAAGATGACGTTTTGCTAAGCCTACCTTTGCAGGCTTGGAAGAGTGCGTCCGAGGGGAATCTGGATCTCGGTGCGAGATTAACACGCGGCATCCCTCACTTCGAGGTCAAGCGCCAGCAGCCAGTGCAGGATAGTTCCATGGTTCAGTACTTAGAGCTCTCGATCCCTTACGAGCGACTAGTCTCGCAGCCGCGCGATCGATGGAAGCTAGCCATCCCTTTGTCAATTTCTGTCGACATGAGTTTCATCGGGGCAGAGAATTGGCTCGGCGCTTGGAGCACACAGGATGACACCTCCCCGAAAGCAATTTCAGGAAAGACCCTCTACCTTCGCGATGTCTCGACTAGCATCTTACAGAAGACCGTGGGCCGTAGCCGCTACCGCGGATGCTTGTCTTTGAACTTCGAGAGAAAGTAGGCCGACCTCGCAGATTTGGTGGTCATCCATGAGACCCAGAAAAGCGCTCATTCTCTGCTGGAGTCCTTTCATAAGCCGTATTGCTGCCTCTGAGGGTGTTGTTTTACAAGGTGAAAAGGACTTCTGCGAGAAGCGCTGCAAGAACGTTAACGTTGGCTAGCTTATGTCCTTACACCTACCAGTCGGAAGAGTGCTTTTCGAAGTTCTCCTACTCTCGACTCTGTTAACAACGGGGGTCTCGGCTGAAGTCTTAGGGCAAGTGAGTAGCGCAGAGCCGAAATTGGACATCGTACTTCTTCTAGACAGATCACCGAGCATGGTGGCAAGGAAGTACAACGGAGAACCGGCCGTAACGAAATTAGCCACGAGCCTTTTAAGGCAATTCGCAGGCGCGGTCGATTTCTACGGTTTAGAGGTTCACATAGAAGCGGTTGATTTTGGAGAAAAATTGGGAGCGAAAATAGTGATGGATGGCAAGTCGGGAGATCAGGCGCCTTTCTCGTACTCAGTGCCGATCTCATTCACGGACTTCAGGCCTCCACTTCAATACGCTCTATCAGCCTTCCGGAGAGGCAAGCCTTGCTTTGTCAATCGCATGTGTCTGGTTTTCATGATTACAGATGGGGAACCTTGGCTTCAACCGAGGCGAATGAGCGAACCAGAGGAGAAAAGCTATCTTAGCGGCGAGGATTTGTATACAGCAACTAACTCTGTTTCACCTGTGCAAGCCATCAGGAGTCTGGAGGCTTGGGGTGCAGAGGTCAATATTCTAGCAGTTGGGGATCGCCAACGCGAGATGCTTCTCTGGCAGAGGGTGTTGGGGCATGGAAGGTATATCCGAGTGTCGGAGGGCACCAATCTCCTCCTGGAGACAAGACGCATTCTCCAGAATAAACTTGAAGCTCCGATATCGCTGGAACCGAGACCTCGAGTTCTCTCAGGTGGGTCAACGGAGAATATGTGGAGCGGGTACCGAGGGAAGATGGTCCGCGTTTGGTTGCCCATCGGCTTTGGTGCTCTAGCGCTCTGGTCCTACTTGCTCTGGAGGAGAGCGCGACTGAGAAGAGGCTCAGTATCTGTAAGTCTTGCGAAAGTAGAGAGGATGCGAAGTGCCGCGGTGGAGCTCGGCAAAAAAGTTGGTAAACGCGATGAAGCAAATTTGGCCCTCGAAGCCGCCCTCACAGAAGGAGTTTCGTTGGCGCGAGAGTCGGGGGGGACCATAAGCGAGGAACTGAGAGAAATCCTATCGGCAATGATTAACCATTGCGCCGACCTAGAGCACGAGAGACTTCGGATTGTCGGCTTGCTTTCTAATGAGAAGCCCCGAGAGATCGCCTGGAGTCTCGCCCCTGTGATTGCGCGTAGATGGATTTTGCATCCCGAAATTTTGCTGGAAGAGTACGAGTCGTTTCGAGTACAGCCGCTCGGCGTGGAGCTTCTTCGTGGTTTCATAGAGATGAAGGAATCACCCGGCAGCATCGACGGAGAAGCAGGACTCTATCGAGGGATACGGAACCTATCTAAAGCTGCGTGGGATTTGAGAATGGCGGTAGGAGGGGGTAATGAAATTACGTGAGGTGGAAGCGCTAGGCCGATACCGCGACGAGCTTATGAATCTTGCGGAGATCGGCGTTCCAGGAGCGAAGGAAAGGGTTAATGTCTACTCGGAACTGGTAAGAATTGCGACCGCGTCTCCTCTCCAGGAGAACGTCACCTTTTCAGCAGACAGCGTTCAAGGTAGGACTCCCCTTAAAGAGTTAGTCGGCTACTCAGCTGAGGCTTTTTGTAGCTCCGGTACTCCCGATCTTCTGGCTGACCGGCTCGCAGCTTTTGAAGAAATCATGGCTATCGATGATGAGGGGCTTCCAGAAGAATTGATCATGCTCGAAACAGCCCGCCGTTGGTTGAGAGGGTTGCGCGGTGAGGAGGAGAATGCGTTTCTTCTCGTGTCCCTTGCTGTGTCACTCGATCACGAAGTCATAGAAGAGGATCTCCATTCTGCGAGTGGACCTTACTCTCTCGACCTGCCGATTTCAATCGAAAACAGAGGCCGATTGGGAGCAGGAGCCACATCCCTTTATCTCCGTGCGCTGGGCGATGGTAAGCCTAGTATTGAAGATTCAGTTTGGGATAAGCAAAAGAGGTTGTGGACTGTGCGTTTAGGAGATATTACCGGGCACTCGGGCCTTCGGAGAGTTGTCACTGTGAGATATGAGCAAGACTGCGTTCTCGAATTCTGGGCGGAATCAAGCTGGTCCGGTGCGGCATCGGCATCGGAGAGGATGCTATCCTCAAACCATCTTGAGGTCATCCTTCACACGCCCACGCCGCCATTGAGCGTCGTCAATCCGTATGTGGCGGACTTACCGCTCATTTCGGAGCTACAGTGGGAACGGCTGGTTAAGGGCCGGCACAAGGCACTCGTAGCTGAACTGTCTGGGCAGAGTTGGGGCGGGGAGAAAGTGGTTGTGTTACGTGGCTGCCGTCGGACAGGAAAGACAACTGTTCTCAGAAGGATTGCGAGGGAGGTAGAGGCAGAGAAGAAGTTTATGCCTCTTGTCCTTGACGTGTTCGGATGGTGGGAAAATAGAATGGACGGAGATGACGTTTTAGGCGCCGGTGACATATGCTTTGAGCTCGCAGCCAGCGCGCAAAGGTATGTCTCCAGCTTGGCCGTTGGCAATTTGGATATAGCGGAGAGCGTCTCCAGGAATAGTGGAGTGTTACAGAGGTGTCCGCAGTTTAGCCTCTCGGCGGAAGGGCTACGAGAGATTCTGGGGCTTCTATCTCAGGCCACAGATAGGCAAGGATTTATCTTTTTCATTGACGAACTAGACATACCAGTCATTCGCTCAAACTTAAAGGGTAATGCCAGCGTGGTTTTGGACTTGCTTGAAGAACTCGCCAGTGGTGCTAACGGTTACAGAATGCTTGTTACGCATGATTGGTCGTCCCGGGGTTGGAAAACACGCTTCGATTCAGGAGGCGTTTCAGTGCTGCCGAGAAGAGTGCCTTTCCTAAGCCTGCCCGACTTACAGAGACTCGCAGAAGTGTCCGAATCGATCAAATTTACCGATTTAGCGGTAGAATACATTTGGTGCGCAAGCGGAGGGTGGCCTGGGTTGGCACAGCTTTTGTTCCAAAGAGCGGTAGATTACGTCGCGGCCCACGGAGGAAGATTTCCGATTGACATAAAGATCATGAAAGCCGTCGCCAAAGAGGTTTTGGTGACGGAGCACAATTATATCGCGTACATGAGCGAAAGCATTAGCGAGGAAGAGTGGACCTTCCTTGTACGGCTGGTCGGCACCGCCGAGCGTTTTTCGGAGCATGGTTACACGAGGAAGGTAGTGGCAGCGGAAGGCCCGCTGATCCAGGCTCTGGCTGAGAAAGAGATCATCCATATTGACGAAGCAAACAAGACTTGTCGGTTGAGGGTAGGTCTACTGGCTCAAGCAAGCAGAGTAGAAGGGGTCTGACGACCATTGTGAGTGCCCCTATGGAAGAGAAGAACGAAAAGCTTGGGGAGGGCGAAGTGCTCGTCGGGTTAGAGGCGACAGGTACGCGTTTGAGGCCTTTCGAGCAGTTAAAGGCCTTCATGGCGGATTCCGGCTCCGATCTGCGACGAGTCCGTGGAGTGTACAGGATCGGCAAGACGTGCATGATCGTTAGAGCCTTTGAAGTGGTCGCCAATGGAGGTGCATACTTTAAGCTTGTTCCTGAGCCCATAGATAAGACGCCTCTTGAAGGTCTCATAGAGTTTGTTGGGTCCAACCTCGGAAAGGAGTGGGCTCAGCAGGCGGCGGAGCTTTCCAGAGGCCGGTCCCTCTTGGGGCTGGGTTATATGATCGCTGATGGATTAAAGCGAATGGGGATAAAGCGGCTCTTAGTTCGAGTTCCGGGAAGGACGAGCAAAATCGATGCTCAGGTCAATAGTATTTTTTCTGGGCTCCTAGGTGACGTAGAGGTTAAGATCGTATTTGAGGAGAGGAATGATTCTGGAGAAGTGGCATGGTCCAAGCGACCATTTCCGAAGCCAATTGTCGGGAGGCCCGACATGGTGATCCGTGGGCTCAGTGAAGAGGAAAGCCGGGAGCTTATACGAGGGGTTATTTCAAGGGTGATTGGAAAGGAGGAGCGCGAGGACTTTCAGTTGAGGTATGTAGAACAAGATATTTTAGCCTTCTGTGGAAGGCATCCGCATCTGATCGCCATGCTTTGTAAATGGTTCGCAGATCAGGTCGTAAGCCTTCCAAGGGCGGTACCTTTGCCCGGTGACCGAAGAGGGCTTTGGGGTTTTCTCCTCGCTGTGGCGGAGCGCTACTCCCTCGCATTTAGGAGTTGTGTGGACGAAATTTGCGGCGACCTTTCGGAGGATGCGAGGACGTATGTAGAGAGCGTTGTACGAAAGCGACAAAAGGAAGAGTCGACAAGTGAGGCGATTGTTTCGGAGCTCAGCGCAGCGGGCCTGATCATTGACGCAAGTAGGCTGGCTTTCTTAGTTCGGCTATTTCACCCAAAGGCTACGGGTGGACTATCCGACCTTGAAGTAGAAGAAGAGCGCTCTAAAGAACAAGCACTTAGCGTTTTGCGGGGCGAGACTTTGGCGTTGTGGCGTCG
Organism: Thermoanaerobaculia bacterium; assembly: GCA_049284515.1. Taxonomy (GTDB): domain Bacteria; phylum Acidobacteriota; class Thermoanaerobaculia; order Multivoradales; family UBA5704; genus DATARR01. The sequence continues at coordinate 15,101 of JBAPYB010000416.1, read as the reverse complement.
GATCTGGAGTAGCCTTTGGAATAGTGACACTTACCGTAGGCTGCTTCAGCCTGTTTCAGAAGAGGGTAGAGAGTTTGGTGCAATTATTGAAGCGGAGCAAGATAGGGGGCGACTAGAGAAATGGCAAGAAGACTGTAGAAATATCGACGAGAGCGGCGGGAATGACTTGCGCGTGAGGAAAGTGGTGGAGTTGCTACAGGATAGGAAGGCTCGGTGAAATGTGAGGATGTTAGCAGAATTCTGGTTTGCACTGATAGTGCTGGTCTTTAGTTTGAGCCGGCGGTTCTATGATGTTTTGGCTGTAATACTTTTGGCAAGCGCTGTCAATTTGATGACCAGCGATGGGGTTCGCGGGGGAGTGCGGTTGACGTATCTGTCCCTTTTAGCGGTTGGAGTCATCTTGACATTCTTGGCGGACTGTGTTGGTTGGTTTCAAGCGCGGGCCGTCGAAGAGCAAAGACTGGAGGAGCGCGGTTCGAAAGGGGAACATTTACGCCGAATACTTAGAGTTTATCGGTCGTCGAAGGATGTGGTTGCATCGGTTGTGTTTGCTGCCGTGGCTTGCGCCGTGCTGGCGTGGGTAGTGGTTGGCATTGAGACTCCAGCCCGCCCTCAGTTGAAGACGTCGGCCAGCCGGATTTCGAGCCCCGGCAGCAAGGGCGTCGTGAGCACGTCCCCCGCGGAGAGCTTGGCGACGAGGCGGAGCCGGTTGCCGAGGCGCCGGTAAACTCGGGTGGTCTTGCGGTCCGGATCGAGCAGCCAGTACTCCGGGACGCCGTAGCGCTCGTAGATCTCCCTCTTGATTCCTTCATCCCGGCTGCGGGTCCCTGGAGAGAGGATCTCGATGATCAGGTCCGGCGCGCCCTGGACGTTCTCCCGGGTGATGATCCCGAACCGCTGGGTCGAGATGAAGAGGAAGTCCGGCTGGACGACGTCGTGAGTAGAGAGGATCACGTCCGTGGGAGCGGCCAGCAGCTTGCCCAGCCGGTGCTTCTTGATGAACGGGCCCAGCTCCGTGTGCAGGTTGGAAGAGACCTCTTGATGCGGAATGAGAGGCGCTGGGCTCACGTAGTGCTCTCCGTCGAGGATCTCGTGGCGCTGGCCATCCTCAGGGATCGAGGCGTAATCGTCGTAGGTGAGCTTGCGGGGGAGATCGTGAACTGCCATTGCCGCGCCTCCTTCCGGAGACCACGATCCTAGCACGGCGGGTTGGGTTCTTCACCGGTCCGTTGCACCGGGGGCGTAACACACTTCGCCGCCTACGCGAACGGATTCTCCACCCGTACCCCCTCGTACGTCCGCCCTGCCGGTAGCGACTCGGAGAGCACGCGGGTGCAGTCCGCCCGGCGGGCGGCTTCGAGGATGGCGGCGTCCCAGGGGGACATTTCCTCGCGCTCGGCGAGGCTGAGGGCGGCGGAGACGAGGTCGGAGTCCATCTCGACGAGGTGCCACTCGCGGAGGGCGCGGACGAAGTCGGCGGCCTCCATGGCGGAGAGCTTCACCTCGGCGCAACGGGTGAGGAGGTCGTAGAGCTCCACGAGGACCTGAGTGCTGGTGGCATAGCACCCCTCGACGAAACCGCGCTCGACGATGCTGCGGGCCAGCCGCTGCTTGTGGGGCTGGTCGGCGCAGACGGCATAGACGAGGACGCTGGTGTCGACGAAGGCGGCGAGCTCACCTTTCATGGAGCCGCTCCCGGCTCCGGAGAGCCGGTCCGAGCCGGACCTGGGGCTTTTCCAAGAGCTTCTTGACGTCGTGCCAGGCCTCGAGGCGCTTGCGTTCCTGCCGGACGACCTGCTTCAAGAACTGGCGGACCATCTCGTTGACGGACGTATGCCGCCGCACCGCCACTGCGTGCGCCTCCTCCAAAAGCTCCTGCTCGATGCTGAGAGCCAGCGTCTGCCGGTTCATCGGGTTCCCTCCGGAAGCGACAGGGGACCATAGCACGGAACCAGGGCTTGCCACCCTCCCAAGACCCCTCATCACCCCGGCCCTCTTCTCCCATCGCCCTCCCCCCGGCCGGGAGAAGAGGGAGAAAGACAACGGCCATTACGGTCGCCGCCAGAGAGTTCCTCAGTCGAAGAGGTCGGCCAGCCTGATTTCGAGCCCCGGCAGCAAGGGCGTCGTGAGCACGTCCCCGGAGATAAGCAAGAAGACGAGGGGGCGCCGTTAATAGTTAATTGGCGAATACTTCTTCCAGCCGCTCCGCGGTGAGCACCCTTTCGCCCCAGAGGAGCAGCCGCTCCGCATCCGCGCCGCGCACCCTCCGGCGTGTCTGCGGATCGATCCGGCCGAACTTCCGCTCAAGCAGACGCAGCAGAAATCGGGCCTCGCCTTCCTGGCGCCCTTCCCGGACGCCCTTCTGGCGCCCCTCCTTCAAGCCGAGGAGGCGGCCCTCCTCTCGAAGCTCGCGATTCCACTCTTCGACTCTCTTTTCCAACATGGTTCTGAAATCCTCCAGCCCCAAGGCTCGCGGGATCGACGAGATCCGCCGCCGACGTGGCATCAGGACGCGATCGATCCAAACCAGCACCGCCCGCCGTAGGGGGCCATCCGCCGGGCCGCTCAGCAGCGGCACGAGGCGGTCAGCCCCACGGTCGAGCGCCTTCCGTTCCCGGCTTTGTTCCAGCCAGAAAATCTGCGCCGCGACGCTCTGCCGGGCCTCCAGATCCTTCAAGGAATAGCACCCTTCGTCGATCACCTGATACCGCAATCGCGGCACGTAGGCTTCGACCTCCTCGCCGGGGTGCTCGATCAGCTCCGCCAACTCCTGCGGCGCCCACCACTGCGCCTCTCCATTGTAGAGCACCAAGGGGATGACAAGCGGCAATCGTCCGTCCGGCGCCACCTCCCCCTCTTTTAGGAGAGCCTGGTAGAGCAGGGCGATGTAGGCCATCAGGCGCACCGCCATGAAGCGGTCGACCCGCGACTGGTGCTCGATGAAGAGGTAGACGTAGACCGGCGTTCCGCCGCGCATACGGAGCTTCCAGAGAAGGTCCCCCTCGCGGCCCTTGAGATCCGACGAGACGAAGGATGCGTTGACCCGTTTCAGCGTTTTGAAGTCGAGCTTGTCGACCCAGGCCTCCTGGACGAACCCGCGGACGAGCTCCTCCACCATGCGGCGATGGGCAAACAGAGAGCGGTAGCCGAGATCCTGTCGCCCCACAAACCCTCCCCTCCCACCGGCGGCAAGAGCCGGGCAGCGGAATGTGATGGCGTAAATTGTATCAGGAGCGGGGATCCGGCGGCACGCTCAAAAAGGCGGAATAACGCGACAGGCTTCTCTTGAGTGCCTGCTGCGACCTGCGGCCACCCGGCGGCCTGCCGCCGGCACGGAACTGAGTAACAGGAGAGCGATATTATCGGGAAGACGGGCGCTCTTTCCCCTGTTCTCCTGCCCGAAAGGAATTTCTCATGACCGAAGAGATCCTCGATAACCAAGCCGTGAACGAGCTGGAGTCCTTCCTCCGGGAGGCGGTCGCCAGGATCCTGGAGCGGGAGGAGAGCGAGCCTTTCATGGCCTGGATGCACCAGGAAGCGGTGCCCCGTTTGACGCGGCTGTATGGCCCGCTTCCCGACGAGGCGGCCCGGCGTAGCGCGGTCGCGGAGCTCGGCCGCGTGCTATGGAACTCGGTGCCTTTGCCGGGCAACGGCTTCCGTCCCCGACCTCTCCCGGTTCCGGAGCGCAACGATCCCTGCCCTTGCGGCTCGGGGCTCAAGTACAAGAAGTGCTGCGCCAAGTGGGCGTCGGACGTCCCGACCTTGGATGCGGAAGGACTCTGGCGCCTCATCGCCGAGGCGCTCCCCCTGGAGCAGGTCGAGGCTCTGGGGGAGTCCGGCCGAGTCCCCCGCCAACTCGCCGGCGACCTCGCGCTCTCCTTTCTGGACGACGGCGATCCCGAGCGGGCCCTGGCTGTGGTCCAGCCGATGTTCGAGGACCGTCCCGAGCGCCTCGACGAACGCGACGAGGTGGCCCTGAACGTGTACCTCGAAGCTCTTGGCGAGTTGGATCTGCTGGAGGAGAAGACAGAGGCCGTGAAGCGGCTCGGGACATCCCTCAAGCCCGCCCTCCGGGCCGTGCTCTGGGAGGACCAGGTCCGCTTCCACGCCGTCGAGGGCGACCTGGACGCTGCCTGGGAGGCCCTGGAGAAGGCGCGGAAGGACGATCCCGGAAGCGCTGCCCTCGGTCCCCTGGAGGTGAGCCTGCTGATGACCGAGGGCCGCACGGCGGAAGCCGGCGAGCGGGCGCGGGTCGTCCGCGAACGCTTCCGCCGCGATCCGGGGGCGCTCACCGAGGCGGGGTTGGAGTTCCTCGACAAGGTCGCCGGCGATCCCGAGGCGGCGCAGCTCGAGTTCTCGCTCGGCACCGAGGTGAAGGACGGCATCCTCCGCTTGCAGGAGCTGCTGGCCCGGCTGCAGCCGCCCACGGCGACCTACGGCATCGCGCCCCTGGAGGGTCATCCGGGCGCCGGACGGCTGGTGCCCCCGGAGGCGTTGCGGGAGGCGGAGGAGGGCTGGGACGAGGCGTTCTTCGGCCCGGAGTCTGAGATCGATGAGGACGAGGAGGACGGCGAGGACGAGACCTGGGACGACGAGGAGGGCGAAGACTGGGACGACGAAGACGACGAGCTCGATGCCTGGAACGAGGAGGACGCCGCGCGGTGGCTCTCCTACCTCGCCGGCGAGCCCGCGGCCCTCGACAGCCTGGAGGTCCTGGAGGATCTTTCCCACGCCATCTCCGAGCTGGGGCTGGAGCGCTACCCGTTCCTCGGCCGGCCGCTCCTCAAGCCGGTTCTCGACCGCGCCCTGACCCTCATCCGGCAGGCTCTCGCGGCCCATCCCGAGATCGTCCGGCTGCCGGAGGACGCCGAGCCCAACGGCTCCGCCCTGGCCCTCATCGCCGCGGCTGCCGCCCTGGCGGACCGCCTCGGCGAGACGGACCGGGGGCTCGAGCTGCTGCAGTGGATGGACGTCCTCGATCCCCTGGAGGAGGACGACGACGAGGAACATGGAGAGGAGCAGCTTCCATAATCGCTCTTTGTATCCTAGATTGATTACGTCGAAGGATATCTTGGCGCTGACTTAGGATATGCTTTGGAGTCGTGAAGACTCCCTCTCCGGCGACGGGTTCCCTTTTCCGGCAACCGGCGGGCCTCCGGCTCGACCCTCGTGAGGTCCTTCTTCTCTACCAGGAGCGGATCTACGACAGGGAGCGGCGCGGGGAGTCGCGGGAGGAGGGCTTCTACCCCGATCTCCTCGACCTCTTGGAGTGGCACGCAGAGGAACGGGGTCTGGCGGATCTCCGGGTGACCCTCATCCCCCGCAAGACCCAGGAGTGTCTCCTCGACTTCCAGGTGTGGCGAGGGGAGCGGATCGCCGGCTACGTGGAGGCGAAACGGCCTGGGACGAATCTGGACCCGGTCGAGGGGTCGAAGCAGCTTCAGCGCTACAAGGAGACGTTCCCCAACCTCATCCTGACCAACTTCCGGGAATTCCGCCTGTACCGGCACGGCAAGAGGGTCCTCCGGGCGCAGGCTGGGGCTCTGGCGGACGGTCCGGAGCGGTTCCTGGAGCTGCTGGACTTTTTTGCCGATTTCGAATCACCCGCGAGCCCTTCGACGGCCGTCCTGGCGGAGCGCCTCGCCCGGCGGACGCGCATTCTCGCGACAGGCATCGAAGAGCTGTTGAGGAGGGATCCGGAGGGGATCTCGAATTTCGCGAGCTTCTACCAGGCGTTCAAGGAGTTCCTGGTGGCGGCCCTGACGCCCCGGGATTTCGCGGATCTCTATGCGCAGACCCTCGCCTACGGGCTGCTGGCCGCTCGCTGGCAGGCGACGGGGACGTTCGACCGCCAGACGGCGGCGAGATCCATCCCCGCCTCCAGCGGCATCCTGCGCGAGGTCTTCCTCAACATCTCGCTGGGCGATCCGCACCCGGAGATCGCCTGGATCGTCGACGAGATCGTGGCCGTCCTGGCCGCGGCCCCGGTGCGTCCTATGCTGGAGCGGTCTCTCGACCGAAGGGAGCGGGACCCTGTCCTGGATTTCTATCAGACCTTCCTCCGCGCCTACGACCCCCGTCTGCGTAAGCGGCGTGGGGTCTACTACACGCCGCAGGAGCTGGTGTCTTTCGTGGTGCGTTCGGTCCACCGGCTGCTGGTCACCCGGCTCGGCCGGCGCGATGGCCTTGCGGACCCTGGCGTAACGCTTCTCGATCCCGCGGCCGGCACGCTCACTTTCGTGGTCGAGGCCGCCCGTTGCGCAGTCGAGGCTGCGCGCGCCGAGATGGGAGACGGCAGCGTGCCAGCCCTGCTTCGCGACCACGTGCTGCGGGACTTCCACGCCTTCGAGCTGATGATGGCCCCCTACGCCATCGGTCACCTGAAGATGAGCCTGGTGCTGGAAGAAATGGGCCACCCCCTGCGCCGGGGCGAGCGGTTCCCCCTCTACCTCACCAACGCCCTGGAGGATACGGAGGAGCTCCGGCAGTCGAGCCTGCCGTTCGTGGCGGCTCTCACCCAGGAGTCGCAGGAGGCCGGCATCGTCAAGCGGCAGCGGCGGATTACGGTCGTCTTCGGCAATCCGCCTTGGTCCGGTCATTCCGCGAACCGGGACAAGAAAGACAAGAAAAAGGACAAGAAATTCAGAAATCTGATCCACGACCCCTACACCAGCGCCGATGGCCGCTCAGTCGCCGGGTATGGCCGTGTGGGCGGTGAACCCCTGGGAGAGCGCAACCCCAAGTGGCTGCAAGACGACTACGTCAAGTTCCTCCGCCTCGCCCAGCGCAAGATCGACGAGGCCGGCGAGGGTATCGTGGCCTTCGTCACCAACCACAGCTACCTCGACAACCCCACGTTCCGGGGCCTGCGCAGCTCGCTCCTTGCGAGCTTCGACGAGATCTACCTCCTCGACCTCCACGGTAACCGCAAGAAGAAGGAGCGAGCGCCGGACGCTTCGCCGGACACCGCCGACGCCAACGTCTTCGAGGACGTCTGGCAGGGTGTGGCGGTGATGTTCCTGGTGAAGCGGCCCGGGCTTCAGAAGCGGGTGCTGTGGGCCGATCTCTGGGGCAACCGCGGCGACAAGCTCCGCTGGCTTGCGGAGCGGGACGTCGAGACGACGCCCTGGCAAGGGATCGCACCCCGCGGGCCGGCTTTCCTCTTCGCTCCCCGCGACGCCGCCCTGGAGGACGACTACCGCCTGGGCATCTCGGTCGCCGACCTTTTCACCGAGCGCTCGGTGGGAATCGTCACCGGCCGCGACGAATTCGCCGTCGACACGGAACCCGAGAAGCTCAAGCGGTGGATTCGCTCCCTGCGGGAGGTGAAGGAAGGCGTTCCCGTCCTGGGCGCTCCCGCCCGGGCGCTCGTGAAGGCTCCGAGAGACGAAGACTGGCGAAGCCGGTTCAAGCCCATCCTCTTCCGGCCCTTCGATCGGCGGACGATCTTCTATGCCGTCTACGTGATCGAGCGTCCGCGCCGGGCGGTGATGCGCCAGATGCTGGCGGGGCCGAACCTGGGGCTGGTGGTCGCCCGCCAATCCAAGGAGGACTTCGGAGCGCTGGCCACGGACCTCATCATCGGCCACAAGGTGGTCTCGACGTACGACATCGACACCCTGTTCCCCTTGTTCCTGTTCCCCGAGCCCACGCTTTTTGAGCCGCGGGTGGCGAATCTGGCGCCGGACGTCCTCCGCCTTTTCACCGACCGGCTCGGCGAGGAGCCGCCGCCCGAGATGGTTTTCGAGTACGTCTACGCCGTCCTCTACAGTCCGCCGTACCGGCGCCGGTACGCTGAGCTGCTGCGCACGGACTTCCCCCGCGTCCCGCTGCCGCGCGACCGCGGAGCCTTCCTGGAGCTGAGCGGCCTGGGCTCCATCCTGGTGGACCTCCACCTCCTGCGCTCGGAGCGGCTGCGCCAGCCGGCCGTCCACTTCACGGGCGAAGGGAAAGGAAAGGAATCCTTCGAGGGGATCGGCCCCGAGGTCTGGGACTATCGCGTGGGCGGCTATCGGGTCCTGGACCGCTGGCTCGCGGCGCGGGCGGAGAGGGCGCTGCGCTTTGAGGAGATCGAAGAATTCCGGCGGATCGCGGCGGCGCTGCGGGAGACGATCTGGGTGGAGCAGCGGCTCGCGGAAGTATGGGGGGAGATTTTCTAGGTCTTTCTCCGCGCCGGCCGCCGTTCCGGCCGGGCGTTCCAGGGGTCCGTGGGCCAGGCGTGCCGGGGATATCTCCCTTGCAGCTCTTTGCGCACTTCCGGGTAGGTGTTCGTCCAGAAGCTCCGCAGGTCGTGGGTCACCTGCTGGGGCCGGCCGTTGGGGGCGAGCAGATGCAGCAGGACGGGGACCCGGCCGGCGGCGACGCAGGGAGTCTCCGCCAGGCCGAACAGCTCCTGGATGCGGGCAGCGAGCACCGGCGGCTTTCCCGGCTCGTAGTGAAGCTTGACATGGCTGCCGCTGGGGACCTCCAGGCGCTCCGGGGCCTCGCGACGCAGGGCTTCAAGCTGCGGGTAGGAGAGGGCGCCCTGGAGGACCTCCAGCAGCGGCGCTCGCCGCAGCTCGGCGAACGACTTGCGGCCGGCGGCGAGCGCTGGTAGGAGATTGCGGATCTCGCCTTCCGTGAAGCGGGGGAGCTCGAGCTCGGGCCGCCAGTCCGCCAGCGAGCGCACCCGGGCCAGGAAGCCGGCCACCTGGGGATCGTCTAAAGGAAGGGCACGGTCGAGGCGGTCCATGGCCGCCTGGACGAGGACGCGCTCGGTCTCCAGGGTCTTCGGCGCCGGCACCTCGGCCTCGGCGATCACCAGGTCGTCGTAGCGGGTCCGCTTCCAGGCCGCCACCCGCTCCCTCGACTCGTCGAATTCCAGGTCGATCGAGGCGCGCAGGCGCTCGGCGGAGAGCCACTCGGGCTCTATCGCGGAGGCCTTGCGTACCAGGGCTTCGCCTCCTCGGCTCCCGCCAACATCCAGCTCCACGCAGAGGAACAGCTCGGCCTCCAGCACGGAGCTCTCCTCGGCGAGGTGGACTCCGCGGCCTCCCACCATCACGCCCCGCGGGCTCCGCGGCTCTCGCCGGCGGGCCACCCGGTCGGGATAGGCGGCGAGGAGGGCGCGCAGGAGGGGAGCGTCGCCAGTTTCGCCCCTACCCGAAGGTTCGTCCAGCTCCCGCCGCGCCATCTCGGCGAGTTGGTCCCGCGCCCGCAGCACGAAGCGGGCGGTGCCGGCGTTCAACTCTTCATTGCCGTCCCGGCGCTCGAAGCTCTCCAGGGCATCCAGGCGATCGAGGAGGTCGGAACGGGAGCTGCTGCGGCGAGGGCCGGCGCCGCGGACGGCGGCGCGAGGGAACGGATCGCGCTCGGCGAGGAGTGCGGCGAGGAGGGCGGCCTCCCGCGTCCGTCCGGCCCGTTGGCCCTCGATGAGCAGGCGGGCGAGCCGGGGGTGGACGGGCAGGCGGGCCATCGCGTTCCCCAGCGCGGTGACGACACCGTCGAAGGCGTCGAGCTGCCGCAGGAGCTGCACGGCGGCGGCCAGCGATTCCGGGGACGGGGCCGCAAACCAGCCGAAGGAGGCGAGATCCGTCTCGCCCCAGGCGAGGAGCTGGAGGGCGGGACCGGCGAGATCGACGCGGGCGATCTCCGGCGTCTCCCGCTCGGCGAGGGCGGCATGCTCATAGGCGGGCCAGAGGCGCAGGCAGATCCCCGGCGCCTGCCGCCCGGCGCGCCCCGCCCGCTGGTCCGCCGAGGCGCGGCTGACCCTCCCCAGCTCCAGCCGGTCCAGGCCCGTGGCGGGATCGAAGCGCAGCCGGCGGACCTGTCCCGAATCGACCACGGCCGTGACGCCGTCGACGGTGAGCGAGGTCTCGGCCACGTTGGTGGCCAGCACGACCTTCCTCCTGGAGATTGGACGGAGCACCTCGTCCTGGCGCTCGGGCGGCAGATCGCCATAAAGAGGAAGCACGGCGAGGCTCTGCTCGGCGGCCAGCCCGGCGAGGGCCTCGGCGCTACGCTGGATCTCCCCGACGCCGGGCAGGAAGACGAGCACGTCCCCCGCCGTCTCATTCAGTACCCGGCGCACCCCGGCAGCGATCCGGACGGGCAGGGGCCGGTCGTCCGGTTTCTCCATATAGAGGATGTCCACCGGGAAGAGACGCCCCCGGCTTTCGATCGTGGGAGCGTCCCCCAGGAAGGCCGCGATCGGCCCCGGATCGAGAGTCGCGGACATGGCGAGGAGCTTCAGGTCCGGCCGCACCTCGCGCTGGACGCGCCGGGCCATGGCGAGCGAGAGGTCCGTCGCCAGGCTCCGCTCGTGGAGCTCGTCGAAGATCACGGCGCCCACGCCTTCGAGGAACGGATCGGCCTGGAGGCGCTGGACGAGGATTCCCTCGGTGATCACGAGGATCTTCGTGTGCGGCCCGGCCCGGCGGTCGAAGCGCACCTGGTAACCGATCTCCTCGCCCAGCGTCGTGCCGGTCTCCTCGGCCATGCGGCGGGCCGCTGCGCGGGCGGCGATGCGGCGGGGCTCCAGCATCACGATCTGCCCGCCGTCGATTCCCGCCGCGATTCCCGCTGCCAGCAGGGCGAGGGGCACCCGGGTCGTCTTGCCCGCGCCGGTCGGGGCGACGAGCACGGCCGCCGGCCCCTCGCGCAGGGCGGCCAGGAGGGGCGGCAGGACCTCGTCGATGGGCAAGGGGGAGAGGGGATTCAAGTCGCAGCTCGCGGAGACCAGCGGGAGTGAGGTTGGTGTCCGGATTGTAGTCTCCGAGGTGCTCAGGAGGCGCGGGAGTCTGACTTAACGCGGGACAGGACGTTTTCGAGCAGATCCCGCTTGAATGCCTCCAATTCCGCATCCTCAATCGGCAGCTTCGCGAGCCTCCACGTAAAGTCCAGCGTGCAGAACCCTGGATTCCGCGACGACGCACCCACGAAGCCCAGATCCAGGGAGCCGCCGCTCCTCAGCAGCAGGTGAAGGCTTTTGAAGTCTTCGACCTCCGGCCTCTCCTCGAGGAGGCAAAGTGTCGTCGCGAGGACTTCGCGCTCAGTCTCCACCTCGAGACAGATCCCAGCCAGCATCTCTCGCCTGGGAGGCGCCAGCGGCGGACCGCGATGCGCGACCAGTCTCAGCAAACAGTCGCACTCTCCCTCACGGACCCTGATCCAGACCCGCCGAGGCGTGCCGCTGAGGCGGACTGCCTCCAAGCCGGCAGCCTTCAAGGTTCGCCGAATGAACCTGGGCAGAGACCGCAAACGAGCCCTGTCATTCCAGACGAGGTCGAGCTGGTTGATCGGGCTCGGCAATTCCGGGAGGCTTCGAAGGGCGGCCCGGCCGGACAGCGCCCACCCAGGCTGGGACTCGGCCAGTATCGCCAGCACTCGGCAGGCAAGCGGAGAGAGAGTGGCGTCAGGCAAGTCCGAGCTCTTCTAGAGACTCCATAATCCAACTCCAGAAACTCTCTTGTCTCCCAAGGCGGCCCTCTAGCAGCGACCACATCTCCCGGAGCTCCTGGGGAGAGACGAGGAAGAAAACGTCGTCCGACCGAGCGTTGCGGAGCAGATGGACGAGAATGGGGGCTCGGGCCTTGAGGTTCGAGTCAGTGAGAGCCTTGCGAAATTTATCGAAGGTCATGTTCCAGTCAGGAGGCAGGAAGTAGAGCCGCCCCTCGTCGTCCACCATTCTCTCGAGCGGTGTCGGGTTCAGCACGGAGGTTTCACCCAAGGGGTAGAAGGAAAAAGACCATAGCCGAATAATACCACGGAGTATCTTCGTCTAGAATCCCAGGAGCCCAGAAACAAGATAAAAGTCTTCTTCTGAGGTAAGCTTCACCCATGCCTGCCGCCAATCTTGGTACAGCCCTTGCTGTTCTTCGAATCATCCGGGGATTGAATCAGGAAGAGCTCTCCAGGATCTCCGGGATCCGGAGCGGCACGATTTCCGACTACGAGCGGGGGAAGATGGTGCCGGGCTTCAAGGCCTTGGAGCGGCTGCTGAAAGCCATGGATTTCCCCTTGTCCGCCGTGGGCCAAACCCAGACGCTCGTAGAATCCTTGCGAGGGACTGGAGCCCCTATGGAACCCCTGGAAGGCCCTCCAGGCATACCGATCGACTTGCGCCGCGAGGTGGAGCAGGTCTCGGTTGAAGCCGGCCGGGTGGTCTCCCGAATCACCCGACTCATGTTCATGCTGGCGAGCTCTCCGCCTTCCGGGGAGGAAGGCGCTGGTCTCCGGCGCGGCGAGTAGGTGCTCCTACGGTTCCGGCTCGTGGACCTCGCCGGCGTAGGGGAGGACGCGGAAGCCCTCCTGGGCGGCGGCGAGGCGCAGGGGCTCGTCCAGGCAGACGAAGCCCACGCCTTGGGTGTGCTCGCGGCACCAGACGAGCGAGGCCGCCAGTTGCAGGGCGCGGCCGGCCTTCAGGGGGTGGACGGTGAGGATGCGGAGGGCGCGCGCCCGCACCTCCTCGGACGGCTGGACCTCGAAGGCGCGATCCCGGATTCGCTCGATGACGGCCCGCGCTGCCGCGAATCCGGTTTCGGTGATCTGCCTGTGCCGCCGCAGCTCCGCCAAGGCCTCGATGCACTCCAGGATGGCGCCCCACCAGAGGGCCACGTCCGGATCTCGCTCAAGAAGGACGTCCACCCCTTCCACCGAGGGCTCCCGCGCCGCCAGGGCGAGAAGAGCGGAGCTGTCCCAAAACCTCAGACGGCCTCCCGCAGCTCCCAATCTCCGGCGCTTTCCTCCTCTGAGTCCTCCGGGTCCCGCGGGCGGATCTGGACGCGCGGCATCTTCCAGAAGGTCTTCCAGAACGCCTCGTCCGCGGGTTTCTCCGGCGGCTTGACCAGCCCCGTGCGCACCAGCTCCTGCGTCGCCGCGGCCGGATTGGCCCCGGAGAGCGGCATGAGCCGGGCGATGGGCCGTCCATGCTCGGTGACCTGGATCTCCTCGCCGGCCTTGACCCGGGAGAGGGTTTCGGAGAGCAGCGCTTTCAGCTCGGCAATTCCCATGGATCGCATGGGAAGATTCTAGCCAATCTAAAATGACCTGTCAAGTCAGATTGTTAGGACCAAGCGATCCCAGGCGATCCGTTTCGCCGCTGATCCCCCTAGGCCGGACCGGCCGCCGCTTTCGAGGCGATGGCGAGGAACAGCTCCTGCACCACCTCCTTGAGCTCCACCGTGTAGCTCGCGAGGTCTTTGAGCGACTGCTCCATCTGCTCGGTGCCGGGCCGGCTCGACGAGAGAGGCCCGGCGGCTCGCGGGCGCACCTTGTGGGTCATCCGCTCGTCCAGGCTCTGGAGCTTCTGATAGGCGTCTTTCAGGCGTTGCGGGTCCATGTCACGGGGTCTCCTTGGGGGTATGGCCGAGATGGCTGAGCTGGATCGTGTAGTCGACGAGCCGCTCGACCTCCTGGGGCTCGAGCCGGCGCTTGAAGGCCGGCATGGGGCCGGTGCCTTCGGCGATGCGCTGGCGGATGGCCGCGCGGTCGCCGCGCAGCGCCATGGGTGAGGCGAGGAGGTTGGCGTGCGGGTAGAGGGTCAGCGAGCGTGGGTTCCCCTCCCCGTGCTCGCCGTGGCAGCGGGCGCAGTAGTCGTCGTAGAGCTCGGGCGTCGTCAGGTTCTTCCGGGAACAGCCGGAAGACAGTGCGGCGAAGCCCACGAGGAAGACGATCGGGAGGAGCTTCAAGGCGCCAGGAGGACCAGGAGGATCGGTTAGCCAGGCCGCCGGTTTACCATCGTGGCCGTGGCCTGGTCGCGCGGCCGCACCACGATCTCGTCGATGTTGACGTGGGACGGGCGGGTGGCCGCCCAGACGACGCAGTCCGCGACGTCCCCGGCGGTGAGCGGCTCGAGCCCGCGATAGACGGCCTTCGCCCGCTCCTCGTCGCCGGCGAAGCGCACCCGGGAGAACTCGGTCTCCGCGAGGCCGGGAGCGATCTCGGTCACCCGCACGGGCTCGCCCAGCAGCTCCAGCCGCAGGGTGCGGGTGAAGGCGCGCACGGCGTGCTTGGCGGCCGTATAGCCCGCGCCGCCGGCGTAGGTCTCGAAGCCGGCGATGGAGCCGATGTTGACCACGTGGCCGTCGCCCGACGCCTTGAGGGCGGGGAGGAGCGCCCGGGTGAGGCGCAGGGTGCCCATGACGTTGGTCTCCCACATCCACTCCCAATCCTCTTCCTTGGCGGCGTCGATGCGGTCCAGGCCGTGGGCCCCGCCGGCGTTGTTGACCAGCAGGTGGAGGCGCTCCGGCAGGCGGGCGGCGAAGGCGGCGACGCTGCCGGGATCGGTGACGTCCAGGGGCATCACCGTGGCGCGTTCGTTCAACGGCGCGGCCACCTCCTGCAGCCGGTCGAGCCGGCGGGCTCCCAGGAAGACGTGGAATCCGGCGCCGGCCAGGGCCTGGGCCGTGGCCGCGCCGAAGCCGGCGCTGGCGCCCGTTACCACGGCGGTCTTGGTCGAGTCGCTCATGCCGGATCTACACCTCGGCCGCCGGACAGAGGTCGGCGATGGGGCAATGCCCGCAATCGGGCCTGCGAGCCATGCAGGTCCGCCGCCCGTGGTTGATGAGGAGGAGTGCGAAGAGCGTCCACTGCGCCTGGGGAACGACGGCCATGAGGTCCTGCTCGATCTTCACCGGATCGTCCTCTGCCGTCAGCCCCAGGCGGCGGGAGAGCCGGGTCACGTGCGTGTCCACGATGATCCCCGCGTTCAGGCCGAAGGCGTTGCCCAGGATGACGTTGGCCGTCTTGCGGCCGACTCCGGGCAGCGCCACCAGGTCCTCCATGCGGGCCGGCACCTCGCCGCCATGATCGGCGACCAGGGCCTTCCCCAGGTTGTTCACGGCCCTCGCCTTGTTGTGGAAGAAGCCCGTGCTCTTCACCAGCTCCTCGAGCTCGGCGAGATCCGCGCCGGCGAAGTCGCGGGCCTCCGGATAGCGCCGGAAGAGGGCCGGGGTGACCTTGTTGATCTGCACGTCCGTGGACTGGGCGGCGAGGATGGTGGCGACGAGGAGCTGGAAGGGCGTCTCGAAGTCCAGGGCGATGCGCGGGCTCGGGTCCTCGCGGTGCAGGCGCGCGACGATCTCCGCCACCCGCTCCCGCCGCGCCCGGCCGGACTCCCGCCG
>JBAPYB010000415.1:0-7795 GCA_049284515.1 Thermoanaerobaculia bacterium | reverse complement strand
ATCCTCGCCTCGCCAGGCACGCCCCCCGCCGGGAAGCGCGGAGGCACGGCGGCACCCGCGGCCTACCGGCAACCCGCTCCGGGCGTCCGGCCGCACAACGTCATCGTCTACCTCGTCGACACGCTGCGCGCAGATCACCTCGGCTGCTACGGCTACGACCGGCCCGTCTCGCCTCGCATCGACGCCTTCGCCCGCAACGCGACCGTCTTCCGGCACACGGTGGCCCAATCCTCCTGGACCCGCCCGTCGACCACCACCATTCTCACCGGCCTGCTGCCCCGGACCCACGGCGTGTTCGGGCACAGGGACGCGCTCGCTCCGCAGGCCGTCACCCTGGCCGAAAGGCTGCGCGAGCGGGGCTACCACGCCGCGGGATTCGTCACCAACCCCAACGTGGCCCCCAACTTCGGCCTGGACCAGGGGTTCGAGATCTACCGCCTGTTGGGGCCCAAGCGCAGAACCGCGGCCGGCGTCAACGAGCGCGCTGCCGAGTGGCTGGACGCCGAATGGAAGAAGGACGCCCCCTTCTTCCTCTATCTCCACACCATGGAGCCCCACGCCCCCTACGATCCCCCGCTCGCCTTCCGGCAGCGCTTCGCCCCCGGCCTGCGCAATCCAGCCTGGACGCGGATGGAGTTCGTGGAGCAGCTCGAAGACGGCGAGACCGTGGCCACGCCCGAGATGCGGCGGGGCCTGCTGGACCTCTACGACGCGGAAATCGCCGCCAACGACGACGCCTTCGGCGCGCTGATCGATCTCCTCGTCCAGCGCGGGCTTTGGGACGACACGGTGGTCGTCTTCGTCTCGGACCACGGCGAGGAGTTCAGCGACCATGGGGGATGGGAGCACGGCAAGACCCTGCACAACGAGATGCTCGACGTTCCCCTGATCGTGCGGATTCCCGGCGTGGGCGGCAAGGTCGTGGAGCAGCAGGCCCAGCAGGTGGACGTAGTGCCGACGATCCTCGACGCCTTGGGGCTGCAGGTCCCCGCCGGGCTGGAAGGCCAGAGCCTCCTGGCCCGCGGCGACGGCGAGCCCGGGACCGACCCGCGGGACACGCCCTCCTTCTCCTGGCTCGAGGAGATCAGCCTACGGTCGGCCGCGGTGACGACTCCCGAGTGGCGGCTCATCGAAAAACGGTTCCCCGTTCCCGGAATCTTCCTCTACGACCGGCGGGCTGATCCCGCCGAGCTGCACGACCTGGCCGGCGAGAGTCCGGTGAGGGTGGGCTATCTCCAAGCGCAGCTCCGGGCAGTGGAGCGCTCCCGCCCGGGAAACTTCCGCCGGCCGACGACCCTCGACCCCGAGATGCAAAAACAGCTCAAAGCGCTCGGTTATATGCGTTGACAACCTTTTCGGCGCCGCCGGCGTTTCTAGGGCTCGATCCGCCGTTTTCCCGGCGAGTATTTGACGATACGGACCTTCTCCATCGTGACCAGGCCCTCCGTGACCATCTCGTCGAGCAGAGCGAGCAGAGACTCGACGCGGTCGGAGGATTCCACGATCTCGATCACCACCGGCAGGTCTTCGGAAAGCCGGAGGATCTGCGTGGTGTGGAGAACGCTGCGCGCGCCGAAGCCGGCGCTGCCGCGGAAGACCGTGGCGCCGGAGTAGCCCTCCCGCCGCAGGCGCTCGACGATGGCGAGCGCGAGCGGGCGGCGGTGCCACTGATCGCTCTCCCCAACGAACACTCGGACCAGGGTTCCTTCACCATCCAGAGCTCTCATTGCCTCTCCTTTCGGTCAGCCGCCGGCCAGCAGCCTGCCGGCCCAGAGTCCCAGCACTCCCGCCGCCAGACAGGAGACGACCGTGACGCCCAGGTTGAGGCAGCCGGTGCTCCAGGCCCCCTCCTGAAAATAGCCCAGGGTTTCGTAATTGAAGCTCGAATACGTGGTGAAGCCGCCCATCAGGCCCGTGGTGAGGGACAGGCGCAGCGTGGGAGGGAAGCCCTCCACGGCGAGAGCGACCTGCATGATCACGCCGATGAGAAAGGAGCCGATGACGTTGACGGCGAGAGTGCCGAGAGGAAAGGAGGGGCCGGAGATGCGCGCCAGCCAACCCGACAAGAAGTACCGCGCGGCCGTGCCCACCGCTCCTGCCAGACAGATCCAGAAAATACGCGCCATCGACTCCTCCCCTGCCTAACTGCGGTCTCAGGTAGGAGTCATTGGCGGTTCCAGGAGGGAACTGCGGTTGAAGGCGGACTCCACCGCCTCGGCGGATGATACTGGATTGCGGCTGGTGAAAGAAGAGAAGCTTCTTTCACAGGCTCGGCTCGCCAGGGGGACGGGTGGCCGCGATGATCGCCGAGCCCACCAGAGCCGCGAAGATTACAAGCCCCATGGCGGCCGCCGGGGAGACGACCCACAACACACCCACCAGGGCACTGGAGAGAAAGTCGCCGAGGCCGTTCACCGTGGCGAGCACACCGAAACCCAGTCCGCGCATCGCGCCCGGAAGCATCTCGGCGCTGGCGGCGTTCTCCACCGTTTCCCAGACCCCCATGTAGATACCGGAGACTCCGAACGCCACGCCGTAGAACATCACAGAATCGCCGGCAAAAAGCAGCGCCAGAGCCGGTATCACCGCCAGGCTGTAACCAAGGGCCAGCACCCAGCGCTTTGGATAACGATCGGCCAGCATGCCGCTGACGTAACAGGAGACGGTATACAGGACGTTGTAGCCGATGTAGAAGAGCATCGCCCGGTGAGCCGCGCCGATCACGCCCAGGGATGGAGTCCACGCCTGCGTCGCCCATAGGATCAGCAGGGTCTTGGAAAAGTCGCCGAGTCCCGCGATGCCGATGCCCGCCAGATAGCGTTTGAAGGCCGTGGGCAATCCCTGAATGCCACTCCAGAGCCGAACCTGCGGCTGGGGCTCGTGCGGCTTTTCGCGCACGAGAAAAGCGATCAGCAACGCCGCGACAAGACCGGGAATCAGCGTCAGCAGAAAGAGACGATGCAGCCCGAAGGCGGCGACGAAAGTCAGCGTCAGAGCCGGGCCCGCGATGGCTCCAGCGCTGTCCATCGCCCGCTCCAGCCCAAAGGCCCGCCCATAGGTCTCGGGTGTCGTGGCCTCGGTCAGGAGCACGTTGCGTACCGGGGTGCGGGCGCCGCGGCCAAGCCAGCCGCCGGCGCGGCCGAGAAGAACGTGCCACCACTGCGTGGCCAGGGCGAAGCTGGCCATGCCCGAGGCCGTCACGAAATATCCCGCCACCGCCAACGGCTTGCGCCGCCGGAGACGGTCGCTGTAGATCCCGGAGGTGAGCTTGGCGAAACTCGACAGACCGTCCGCCAGCCCCTCGATGAGTCCCAAAATGGCCGAGCTGGCGCCCAAGGTGGCCAGCAAGGCGGGCATCGCGGTGGTGGCCATCTCGTGCCCCACATCGGAGAACAGGCTTGCCAAGCCGATGCCGAGCACCGTCGAGTTGAGCCACCGTTGCTTCGGTTTTCGCGCCATCCCTCGCCTCTCCATCAGGTCACGTGGAAACCGTCTTCAGTATAAACACTGCGGTGAGCCGCGGAGAAATCGCCTTCTCTGGCGCACCCGGCACCGCGGACGGTGGAGCTATACTCGGCGGCCAGCGGCCGGCGTCCCGGTTCGCGGAATTCGCGGAAAGGGGAAACCACCATGAAAACGGTCCGCCTGATCCTTCCGCTCCTGGTCCTGCTCCCCGGCGCTGCCAACGCCCAGCCGGCCCCTCCGCCCCCGGCGACGTCCTCCGGGCTCGACACCGCCCTCATCGAACGTCTCACCGGCGCCAAGGGCGCGCTCGACGCCGCCGAAGGCGTCTTCAAGGTCAGCGTGCCGCGCACCGATCTCGGCCTGGAGGTGGCGGGCGTGCGCATGACTCCCCGCCTCGGCCTCACTTCCTGGGCGGCCTTCAGGAAGATGGGGGACCACGCCGATCACGCGATGGTGATGGGCGACCTGGTGCTGCGGGAGGATCAGGTCAATCCCGTGATGTCCGCCGCCCTCGCCGCCGGCCTCGAGGTGACGGCCCTCCACAACCACTTCCTCTGGGACACGCCGCGGGTGATGTTCATGCACATCGGCGGTCACGGCCCGCAGGACCGGCTGGCCACGGCCGTGGGCGTCGTCTTCCGCACCATGCAGGAGAAGCCGGCCCCGCCCGCGAAGGCGGCGATCGATCCGGCGCAGACCACCCTGGACCCGAAGGCCGTGGAATCGATCCTCAACCTCAAGGGCGACTTCAAGGACGGCGTCCTGCGTTTCGCCGTGGGCAAGCCCTCGCACATGGCGGGCGAGACGATCGGCAATGCCATGGGCGTGAACACCTGGGCCGCCTTCGCGGGAAGCGACGCCCAGGCCGTGCTGGACGGCGACTTCGCCATGGTCGCCGGCGAGCTCCAGGCCGTTCTCAAGGCGCTGCGCGCCGCCGGCATCAACGTCGTCGCCATCCACAGCCACATGGCGGAGGAAGAACCGCGAATCCTCTTCCTCCACTACTGGGGAATCGGCCCCTCCGCCCACCTCGCCCGCGGGCTCAAGTCGGCGCTGGAGGCCCAGGCGGGGGCAGGGAAAACCTCTCCCTGATCGCTCGATTTTCTCGACCGGCCTGCCGGGCGCTGGGGTTTCCCGCCCACCGGTGACTTGCCTCCCTACCTGCCGGGATAGGGCTTTCGCGATCTCTCTTTGTAACAATGAAATTGTCCGGTCAGGCTCATCCGCGAGCCACGACCTAAGACCCAACCAAGAAAGCGGTTTCTCTTGCGTAGGGAGGTGCTTTATGAAAACCCGCTCCTTGCTGATTCTCCTCTTTTTCGCCCTGGTTCTGGTGGCCGTGGTTACGGCTCCTGCCATGGCCAAGGTGAGTGCCTGTACGACTAGCGACGACTGTGGAGTGAAGGCCCTCTGCGGCCGGCCGACTGGGGCCTGCACCCAGGCCGGAACCTGCGTGAGCCGTCCCACGGCCTGCACCAACACCTTCATCCCGGTCTGCGGTTGCAACGGGCAGACCTATGACAACGAGTGCCAGGCCGGCCTGGCCGGTGTCAGCGTCGCCGCCCTGGGGCCCTGCGAGGCCTTGGCGTGCGTCAACAACCGGAGCTGCCCAAGCGGCTTCTCGTGCCGCTCGGCGGCCGGGGCTTGCGGTGGAGTCGGCGTCTGCGCGCCGATGCCGGCGGATTGCAGCGCCTTCATGTATCAGTCGATCTGCGGCTGTGACGGCAACACCTACAACAACGTCTGCCTGACGCACCAGGCCGGCACGAGCGTCGACTTCCAAGGCGCCTGCCCAGGAGAGAAGTGCCAAACCACCCAGGACTGCAACTATGAGGATCTCTACTGCGTGCAGCGGGGAAACGGTTGCCATGGGAAGGGCCGCTGCGAGATCAAGCCCGAGGTGTGCTACGAGCTTTATGCGCCGGTCTGCGGCTGTGACGGACTGATCTACGCCAACTCCTGCTTCGCCGCCCAGGCGGGCGTGGGAGTCGCCAACACGGGCGATACCTGCCGCTGAAGACGGTGAGCGCCCTCTGCACTCTGTAGGTAACCAGCGTCTCAAACAGCCCCGTGTGCGCGCCCTGGCTCGCACACGGGGCTTCGATCTGGAGGAGGAAGAGAAATGATCCCGCGGATCAGTCCTCTCAGGTTGTCTATCGTCGATTTTATTGGCGTTTTCTTGCCAGGTGCGGCGTGGGCGCTCCTGCTGATCACCACCTTGGAAGTCTTCAACCTCACTGAGCTCACAAGCGACTCGACACCACTCTCCATTGTCCGCAGGCTCCTGGGAGTCTCACCGTCTCCCCCTGCAGGCCCCAGCTTTGGCTTACCCTTCTACACCGGCCTTGCGTTGTTCGCTCTTTTCCTGGGCTATTTGGTCAAGGCGGCGTCAGCTCGACCGGCAGACTGGGTGGCCTTCCATCTCCACTATATCTTGTCGCCCAAATTCCGCAGCTCGTGCAAGGAAAAGACAGACGAGTATCGATTTCCCTATTCGGCCAGATACAGGGACATGCCTTATTTTTCCTCCCTGGGAAGGATCATAAGCGAACGCCTGGGACATGACTGGGAGAGAGATAGACTCCCGGGATACCAACCCTTTGAGAGCTGCAAGCGATTGCTCAGGGTTTATGCTCCCGCGCTTTGGGAGGAATCGCAGGAACGGGAGGCCCAAATACGATTCCTGGTTTCTCTCTCCCTGGCTTCGCTCTACAGCATCGCTCTGTCGCTGTGGGCTCTGGTGCAAGCTGTTTTGAGAAAGCATGATGCTTCGGGGCCTCTTGTGTGGGCCCTGGATTCCGTCGTCGTCTCGGTGCTGCTCTCGAATACGCTTTGGACGCGGCGCCACCGAGAGGTGGAGGACGTTTATCTATCAACGCTGATCGCCGATAGGCTTCCCTCTGTGACGAGCACTGCCAGTTTAGGTCAACACGTCGAAGATGAAGGGGATGAGGGAGAGTAGTGTATACGGACGCCTGACGGCGCCGCTGAGGCCCGGATTGGCGGGAAGAGGCGGATCGATTCTGAAGCGGAGAGTGAAATAGACGGTGTGGCCGGCTGGAGGACCTGTTCGGTATCTCCTGCAAGAGATAACGAGATGCGCAACGGACCTCCCCCTTGCCAAGTCACCGGCCCTATGGTACACAGGTCCATCGGTCGTCCAAGGCGGACGACTCGGGAAGGCCGGTCCCCCCGGAGCCTTCGCCCGAGAGATCCGCCTCTTTGCAGCCCAAGACCCTGTTCTGCTTGAGGTCAAGGAGGTTGTGGATGAATCCTACCCGCAGGGACTTCCTGAAAATCGGTGTTGTTGGAGGCGTGGGCGCTACCGTCCTCGGCTTCGACCTGGCTCCTGCCTATGCGCAGATGCGCCAGCTCAAGATCGCCCGCGCCACCGAGACCCGCTCCACCTGCCCCTACTGCTCGGTGAGCTGCGGCGTCCTCATCTACACGCTGGGCGACAAGGCCAAGAACGTCACCCCGCAGGTGGTCCACGTCGAGGGCGATCCGGACCATCCGATCAACCGCGGCACGCTCTGCCCCAAGGGCGCCTCGCTCCAGCAGGACATCCTCAACGACCGGCGCCTCCTCAAGCCCCAGGTCCGGCGCCCGGGCTCGGATCATTGGGAGGACATCGGCTGGGACTCGGCCCTCGACGAGATCGGCCACTGGGTGAAGAAGACCCGCGACGACTCGTTCGTCGACAAGGACAAGGACGGGCACACGGTCAACCGCTGCGAGGGGCTCGCCTTCATCGGCGGCTGCACGGACACCAACGAGCTCAACTTCCTCGTCGTCAAGTCGATGCGCAGCCTGGGGGTCTGCTACCTCGAAAACCAGGCCCGAGTCTGACACGGCCCCACGGTCTCAAGTTTGGGACCATCGTTCGGCCGCGGCGCGATGACCAATGGTTACACCGACATCAAGAACACCGACATGATGTTGATCATGGGTGGCAATCCTGCCGAGAACCACCCGTGCGGCTTCAAATGGGCGATCGAAGCGAAAAAAGTCCGTAACGCCAAGATGATCGTGGTGGACCCGCGCTTCACGCGCACGGCCGCCACCGCCGACCTCTTCCTCCAGATCCGCGTCGGCGCGGACATCGCCTTCCTCGGCGGCCTGATCCGCTACGCGATCGAGAACAACCGCATCGCCAAGGACTACATAGTCAACTACACGAACGCCGCCTTCATCGTGAAGGAAGGCTTCAAGCTGCCGGAGGACGGCCTCTACTCGGGGTTCGACGCCGCCAAGCAGACGTACGACAAAGCCACCTGGAACTATGAGGCCGGCGGCAACGTCGGGCCGATCCTCGCGGCGAGCCTGGTGC
>JBAPYB010000414.1:0-11476 GCA_049284515.1 Thermoanaerobaculia bacterium | reverse complement strand
CTCCTGCCCTGTCTCCCCGCCTCCGGCGACGACCTGGCCGTCCTTCTGGATCAGCTCGGGCTCGAGCTGTCCTGAATCCTCGCCAGCGGCTTGCGAGCCCGCACGAAGGCGCTCATCGCCTTGCCGTCCACCTGCCCGGCGAGCGAGGCGTCCAGCCCGGCGCTCGCCAGGAACGGCTCGACGTCCTTCCCCTCGTAGATGCGGGTGGGCTCGATCTCGATCTCCTCGAAGCCCGCGGCGGCCAGCAGGCGGCGGTATTCGGACTCCTGGAGCGCTCCGGCGACGCAGCCCGTCCAGGCCACGAAGCTCTGGCGGACGGGCTCTGGCAGCTCGCCCCGCAGGACGATGTCCGACACCGCGAACCGGCCGCCCGGCCGCAGCACCCGGAAGGCCTCGGCCAGCACCTTCCCCTTGTCCGCCGCGAGGTTGATGACGCAGTTGGAGATGACGACGTCCACCGCCGCCGCGGGCAGGGGCACGGCCTCGATCTCCCCTTTGAGGAACTCCACGTTCTCCACCCCGGCCTTGCGCCGGTTCTCGCGGGCCAGCGCCAGCATGTCGTCCGTCATGTCCAGCCCATAGGCCTTGCCCGCCGGCCCCACCCGGCGGGCGGAGAGGAGGACGTCGATGCCGCCCCCCGATCCCAGGTCCAGCACCACCTCGCCCGGGGCTAGCCTCGCCAGGGCCGTGGGATTGCCGCACCCCAGGGAGGCGAGCACGGCCTCCACGGGCAGGCCCGCCGTCTCGCGCTCGTCGTAGAGGTCCACCGTGATCGGGTCGCGCTCCGGCGTGCAGCACATGCTGCCGCAGCAGGCGGACGATTCGCCGTTCGATTTCGCCGCCACCTGGGCCACCCGGCGGGCCGCCGCTCCATACCTCTCCTTCACGATCTCGCGCACCGTCTCCGGATTCACCACCTTCACCTCTGTGTTCATGACCGGCTCCTTTCGTTGTCAGTTGCAACTATCAAGGTTTGAAAAAGGCGCTCGGGAATTCTCTGGAGAGGCCGGAGCGCCGGGTTCGGGTTTCAGCTTACGTGCAGCAGGACTCGCCCTTGCCCAGCCGGGCGGCGACGGCGCGGGCGAGGCGGGCGATGAGCTGCGGCATCGCCCGGCGGATTTCAGGATCGAAGCCGGCGAGGAGCGTCTGCTCGTCGGCCAGCAGCCCCTTGCGGATGGACTGGTACAGCTCGCGGCCCCGCTCGGTCGCCACCAGCAGCACGGCCCGGCCGTCGGCGGGGTGCGGCGAGCGGTCCACGTAGCCCTTGCGCTCCAGGGCGTCCACCACGCGGCTGGTCGTGCTCTTGTCCAGATAGAGATGGGCGGCCAGCTCGCCCATCGTCAGCCCGCCCTTGCGCGACAGCCCCTCCAGGGCGTTGCACTGGGCGATGGAGATGTCGTGGCAGCAGATCCGGTCCCGGTCCAGCGACTGGTAGACCCGCACCAGCTCGGAGACCGAGTCGTACAGCGCCTCGGCGTCCCGTTCGAGATCGGGGTCGGCGCCGGAGGGCTTGAGGATCGGCAGGAGGGTGGCGGAGCTGCTCATAAGGAGAGCTTAGCCGATTTCGTTGGCAGTTGCAACGATCTCTTCGTCCTCCTTCGTGAGAAGATCGCCTCCATGTTCGTCGCAGCCGTCATTCCCTACGACCCCGAAGAGCACGTCTTCACCCTGGAGGATCTCCTGGAGCACCTCGCCGCGAACCTCTCCTTCCCGTGTTCGCTGACGGAGTGGCGGGGATTCTCGGAGGCGATCCCGCAACTGCGCGTGGAAACCGCCGTTCCCCTGACGATCCAGATCGAGGACGATCCTGACATCGTGCCGGACGAGATCGAGGACCTGGCCGACCGCGCCGCCGACGTCCTCTCCGAGGACTGGGTGGAAGCCGTCCGCCACTGCACGGCGAGGCTCGACGTGCAGGAAGCCGACACTGGCCCCACCCTCGACCCCAGCCACCCGGACGTGGAATCCGTCGTCATCGAGATCGCCCGCTTCGTCGACAGCGTCGTCTACGACAACGTGAACGACGAGTGGCTGGTGCCGGAGGGGTGAGGGTCAGAGGTATCACTTCGGCGCGCATTGTGAGAACATTTGGCCATGCTTGCAGCCGCTCTCATCCCCTACGCTCCCGAAGAGCGCAACTTCACCCTCCAGGCCCTCCTGGAGCACCTCACCGCGAAGCTCGGCCTCGCCTGCACGCTGACCGAGGCGGAGGAGTACGACGAGCGCGTCCTGGAGATCCGGGTCGCGACGAGCACGCCCCTCGCGATTCGCATCAACGATGATGCGGAGCTCGTCCAGGACGAGCTCGGTTACCTCGCCGAGGACGGCGAAGGGGTCCTTCCCCCCGCCTGGCTCGACGTCCTCCTGCGCTGTACCGCTCGCCTCGAAGTGGGGGAATCCGAGGACGAATGGGTGGAACCGGACGAGAACGGCGTGATGGAGCTCGACTCGTACTCCAACCTCGACCTCACCCTGCCGGACGTGCGGGCCGTCGTCCTCGAAATCGCCCGCTTCGTGGACGGTTTCGCGTACGACAACGTGAACAATGAGTGGTTGGTGGAGGCGGGGTGAGGCATGGCAGCGGAGGTCAAGACGCTCATTCTCCGGTTCCGGGATCTCGTGACCCCTTCCGGAGACACGATTGCGCGCCATCAGGACATCGCGAAGGAGAAGGGACACGTCTGGTGGGGTTGGTGGAACAAGGCCGGTGAGACGATCCCGGATGAAGTCTTCAGGTCTCTCTTGTCGTCGGCCAGAAGCGCCGACGGCTTGCCGCTGTTCCTCGTGGATTCCGGGAGCTCCAGGGTCTTTCAGGCAACCTGCAAAGACATCCTCTGGTCGGCCGCGCACGAGCGCATCCCCTGTCCCGATCTGGCAGCGACTCCCAGTTACTACAAGGACCAGGCTTACTTTGTCTGGTTCAAGTTCTCCGCCGTCACTTCCGCCGATGCATTGATCTTGAACGAGTACACCTATGTACAGGTCGACAGCTTTTTCTCGGATGGAGCCTCTCTCTATACCCCATTCTACGGGAAACGGATCCACTCGGTCAGAGAATTGATCCAGCAGAACCGCAGCATCTGGTTCGTCCGTGAAGCCAGAGGCTCAGATCCCGTTCACGAGATCTCGTTCTTCGATTCCGCACGCATCGAACCGAACGATTTCCCGCGCACTTATCGTCAGTCTGCCAGCCGAAACCTTCTCTGGGTCTCCGACCTCCACTACTCGGTGGACAACCATCACGCATTTCCGTTCACGCCGACGATCAGCAAGAAGTCAGTGGGCTCAGCGATCGAGAAGTGTCTGGAGGAGAGGAATCTGGGATCGCTCGCGGGCATCATCGCGTCGGGAGACCTCACCTGGAAGGCGTCACCGGAGGAATACAATCTCACCCATTCCTTTTTCGATTGGCAACGCCAGTGGGCGGGGTTGGGCAATTACGATTTCCTCGTCTGCCCAGGGAATCACGACATCAAGTTTTCGAGCGACCCGGCAAGGAAGGATCTGCCGGTCACCGAGGCGCCCGACACGGCACAGAGCGCTTATGTCGATTTCTATCGGCAACTGTTCTTCAAGGCTCCCAACTCTTTCCTCAGCTCCGGGCGCAAATTTCTCGTTGGGAATGCGTTCCCTGTCGAAATCGCCTGCTTGAACAGCTCCCTGCTGGAGCAGCAAAAGGACCTGTTCCAGGGCCATGGATTTATCGGTGACGCGCAACTGGATGATGCCGCCTCGGAGATGGGCTGGGCCTCAGGCGGCGAAGGACCTCGCGCGCTGAGGATCCTGGTGGTCCATCATCACCTGCTGCCAGTGACGTTCCGCGAGGATCCGAAGACGGGCCAGGTCTACAGCGTGGCTCTCGACGCGGAAGCGCTGGCCCGCTGGATCGTCCGCCACCGGGTGAACCTGGTCCTCCATGGCCACATGCACCAGCCCTTCAGCGCCCGGGTCGAGCGGTCCGTCGAAATCAACCACCCCGAGCGCTCCTGGCATCGCTTCCACGTGGTAGGATTGGGCAGCACAGGGGTCGCCAAGGACCATCTCGGGGAAGTAGGGAAGAATACATTCGGTCTCTTATGCTTCGAGAAAGACCACCTCGACGTGAAAGTCTTTACGATCGATCCCGTCAACCCCGCTGAGGACTTGTGGAGCCTCCGGATACCCTACGGAGACCAGGAGCGCCAATGACACTTCTGATCACCGATCTCGACAACACGCTCTACGACTGGGTAACGTTCTTCGCTACCTCCTTCCAAGGGATGGTCGACGAGCTTGCCAACCTGCTCGGCGTCGATAGAGAGCAGTTGCTCGACGAGTTCAAGATCCTGCATCAGCAATGTGGCAGCTCGGAGCAGCCTTTCATCGCTCTCGATCTCCCATCGGTGAAAGAGCGGTTCGGGGACGCTTCACGGCATCACCGGATGAAGCAGTTGGACAGACCTCTTCATGTGTTCAACAGCCTGCGGAAAAAGAACCTCCATCTCTATGAGTCGGTGGCGGAGACGCTTGGGGATCTGCGGGCAGCGGGGGTGGTTCTTGTGGGACACACGGAGTCGATCGCCGAGAACGTGCTGTTTCGGCTCCAGAAACTGGGAATCGTCGAATATTTCAAGCACCTCTATGTTCTGGAAAGCGACTACCGTGGCCATCCCGACCCTGAACGGGCCGCGGCGCTGACTCCACCTCCCGGCCTCCTCCGGCCCGTTCCCCGCTCGGAAAGGAAACCCAATCCGGAGCTGCTCCGTGACATCTGCCGCCGGGAGGGTGTCCGTCCAGAGGACGCCTACTACGTCGGCGACAGCCTGACTCGCGATATGAGCATGGCAAGGGCAGCCGGCGTGACGGCGATCTGGGCGAGGTATGGCACCCGATACGACCGAAGCCTCTGGAAAATCCTGGTCCGTGTCACGCATTGGACCGACGAGGACGTGGCCCGAGAAGAAGAGCTCAAGAGAGAGTACGAGCGAATCGAGCCCGACTACACGATCGATTCGTTCGGCGAGCTGGTGGACATCCTCGGCCTCCGGTTTTCACGCCGTGCCGTCGCCTCGTGAGACTCAACCACCCACCAACGCCCCCCGCGCCCCCACCACCCGCTCCAGCGCCTCCTCCGGCGTCCGCGCCAGGGCGGTGAGGTGCCCCATCTTCCTTCCCGGCCGGGGCTCGGCTTTGCCGTAGAGGTGGAGCTTGACGTCGGGGTGGCGGCAGGCGGCGGCCCAGTCGGGCTCGCCGTGGTGCCAGAGATCTCCCAGGAGGTTGGCCATGGCGGCCGGGCGGAGGAGCTCGGTCGAGCCCAGGGCGAGGCCGGTGATGGCCCGGAGCTGCTGCTCGAACTGGCTGGTGACGCAGGCGTCGAAGGTCAGGTGGCCGGAGTTGTGGGGACGCGGGGCGAGCTCGTTGACCAGGAGCCGGCCGTCCCGCGTCAGGAACATCTCGACGCAGAGCACCCCGACCACGGACAGGCCCTCCAGAATGCCGCGGGCGATCTCC
This sequence comes from Thermoanaerobaculia bacterium, assembly GCA_049284515.1. Taxonomy (GTDB): domain Bacteria; phylum Acidobacteriota; class Thermoanaerobaculia; order Multivoradales; family UBA5704; genus DATARR01. The sequence continues at coordinate 5,986 of JBAPYB010000414.1, read as the reverse complement.
ACCGCCTCCCTCTCCACCCGGGGCGAGACCGCGGCCGGCGCGATCGAGACGTCCAGGATGTGCCGGCTGTGGCGGTTCTCGATCACCCCGAAGTGGGCGAAGGAGCCGTCGAGGCCCCGGGCCGCCACGACGGAGACCTCGCGCTCGAAATCCACGAAGGCTTCGAGGACCGACTCCTGCCCGCCTACCGCCTCCCACGCGGCGGCGGCATCTAATAAGGACGCGATCTTCACCTGGCCCTTGCCGTCATAGCCCCAGCCGGCCGTCTTGAGGACCGCCGGCGTACCGAGGGCGGCGAGGCCGGCGCTCAGCTCCTCCAGGGAGCGGACGGGCGCGAAGGGCGGGACGGGAAAGCCGCCCCTGGCGAGGAACGTCTTCTCCCGCAGGCGGTTCTGGGTGGTGTGGAGGACGGAGCCGGCCGGCCGCACGGGCGCGTGCTCGGCGGCCGCCTCGGCGGCGGCGGCGGTGACGTTCTCGAACTCGAAGGTGACGACGGCCACGCCGCGGGCGAACTCGCGGACGGCGTCGAGGTCGTCGTAGGCGGCCTGGACCTCGAGGTCGGCCACCTGGCCGGTCGGGGTGTCGTAGTCGGGGGAGAGGGTGTGGACCCGGTAGCCCATCCGCCGGGCGGCGATGGCGAACATGCGGCCGAGCTGGCCGCTGCCCAGGACCCCAACCACGGAACCGGGCGCGATGACGCCGCTCGCGCCCCTCAAGGCAACGTCTCAGCCCGCACGCGGCGGGTCTGCTCGTCGACGAAGTGCCGAAGCTTCTCTCGCAGATCGGGGCGGGTGGTCGCCAGGATGCGGACGGCCAGCAGAGCGGCGTTCATGGCGCCCGCCTTGCCGATGGCCAGCGTCCCGACCGGCACGCCCGAAGGCATCTGGACAATCGAGAGGAGGGAGTCGAGACCGTTGAGGACCTGGCTCTGGATGGGGACCCCCAGCACCGGCACCAGGGTCTGGGCCGCCACCATGCCCGGCAGGTGGGCGGCGCCGCCGGCCGCGGCGATGATCACCTCGATGCCCCGGCCCTCGGCGCCGCGGGCGAGCTCGGCCATCCAGTCCGGGGTGCGGTGGGCGGAGACGATGAGGCACTCGTGGGGGACGCCGAAGCGGGTGAGCATCTCGTCCGTGTGGCCGAGGGTCTCCCAGTCCGACTTGCTCCCCATGATGACGCTGACCAGGGGACGATCCTCTGAGCTCATGCTGAATCTCGCTGCGGAAAAAGGGGGACACGGAAGGCCGGTCCGGGTTATAATCCACCCGTCCATTTTGACCGCAATCGCGGGCGAAGCTTAGCACAGCGGGTAGCTGTCACCTGGTCTCCGGCGGCCTGTCACAGGAAGGTCGCCGGGAAGTTGAGGGGGCCGGTCCCTCTGCGCATAGAATCCGCCCGAAAACTACCGTCTGCCATAGGAGGACTTCATCTATGATGCGCGTGCGCTCCATCCGCTCTCGGACAGGGATCTTTGCCCTGGCCGCCCTGTCGTTGGTCTTCGCCCTGGCCGGCTCGGCCCTGGCCCAGACCGACGTCACCTCCAGCCGTATCTCCGGCACTGTGGAGGGCTCCGACAAGGCTCCCCTTCCCGGGGTCACCGTCGAGGCCACGAACAAGGACACCGGACTCAAGGTCATGGACGTCACCGACGCCCAGGGCTTCTACCGGATCCTCAACCTGCCGACCGGCAACTACTCTCTCTCGGCGACTCTCGACGGCTTCGCGACGGCCACCGCCCCCAACGTCCGCCTGCTGCTCGGCTCGACGCCGACCGTCAACTTCACCCTGCAGAGCGCCAAGGTCTCGGAGACCATCACGGTGACCAGCGAGGCGCCCCTGGTGGAGGTGACCAACACCACCGTCGGCACCACCATCCAGCAGGAGCAGATCAAGAACATCCCCAGCATCGGCAGAGACTTCCGGCAGTTCGTGCTGCTGACGCCGGAGAGCCGGCTGGAGACGGAGCGCAATACCATTTCGCTCTCGGGCGAGCGCGGCATCAACACCAGCGTCAACGTGGACGGCGTGGACTACAACAACGCCTTCTTCGGCGGCACCGTGGGCGCCGCCGAGGGCCGCGCCCCGCTCTCCATCTCCCAGGAGTCGATCAAGGAGTTCTCGGTCGTCACCAACGGCGCCTCGGTCGAGTTCGGGCGCTCGGGCGGCGGCTTCGTCAACATCATCACCAAGAACGGCACCAACAACCTGCGCGGCTCCGCCTTCTACTTCGACCAGCCGCAGAGCCTGATCTCCAACTTCCCGGCGGGCTCGCGGCCGGCCGGCGCCAGCCTGAAGCCGGCCGACCAGAAGAAGGATCAGTTCGGCGGCTCGCTCGGTGGCCCGATCGTCAGGGACAAGCTCTTCTACTTCGTCTCTTACGACAAGCAGAAGCAGGACCAGACCATCCCGATCATCTCCGGCGAGCTCGATCCGGCCTTCTTCGCCAAGTACCCGGCGCTCGCCTCGCCGCCCCAGTACGTGCAGACCCAGGACGGCTCCGTGGCCTTCGCGCGGCTCGACTACCAGGCCACCGAGTCGCAGCGCTTCCTCGTGCGCGGCAACTTCACCAAGTACGACGGCATCAACGGCACCTCGAACTCGGGCTCCCGGACCGCGAGCTACAACGGCATCGAGGGGCTGAATGCCAAGACCTACGTCGGTAGCTGGACGGGCCAGTTCAGCGCCAACGTGCTGAACGACCTCAACCTCAACTATGTCAACGAGAAGACCCCCCGCGCCGACAAGGGGCTCAACCTGCCCGAGATCCAGGTGGGCGGCCTGCGCTTCGGCGAAGTGAGCTTCCTGCCGATCAACACCACCAACGAGCGCAAGGCGTTCGCCGATACGCTCACCTACGCGCTCGACAAACACGTCGTCAAGGGTGGCGTCGAGTACAACGAGACGAGCGTGGACCAGATCTTCAAGGGCAACTGGCGGGGCGTCTTCATCTTCGCCAACAATGCCGACTTCCTGGCCGGCAAGTGGCGCGAGTACCGCCAGTTCGGCGGCTTGGGCGGCCTGACCTCGGATCAGGCGGGCACGGCCTCGTTCGCCCAGAAGGAGAGCGCGGCCTTCCTGCAGGACGAGTGGTTCGTCCGCCCCAACCTCACGGTCACGGCGGGCGTGCGCTATGAGAAACTGGACAACCCCAACAACCCGATCCTCAATCCCAACGATCCTGGCCCGAACGGCACGCTTAAGCTCACCGGCCACATTCCGGACACCAATAACCAGTTCTCTCCCCGCCTGGGCATCTCCTGGGCTCCCGACGAGAAGACGGCGGTGCGCTTCTCGGCCGGCCGCTTCTGGAGCCGCACTCCGGCCCTGCTGTGGGCTCAGCCGTTCACCTCGAACGGCCGACAAGGCGCCCAGCTCTCCATCTTCGCCACCCAGGATCCCAGCGGCGCCGTCATCGGCGCTCCGACCGATCCCAACGCTCCGGGCTGGGGCAACAACTTCACCCCGGTCGGAGTCGAGCGCGTCAACTTCAACAACGTCACCCGGCTCAGCACCCCGGGCGTTTTCACCGTCAGCCCGAACTTCAAGAACCCCTACACCAACCGCGCCACCTTGGGCTTCGAGCGCGAGATCCTGCCCAAGATCTCCTTCGGCGTCGATCTTACCTATGCCGACGGACATCAGCTCCAGCGCCTGACTGACATCAACCGCGTGTACGACGGCACGACCTCCGTCAATGGCCTGCCTCACTACAGCTCGGTCCGCCCGCTCTCCGCCTACGGCTCCGTCATCACCGACCTGTCGGATGCGGCGTCGCACTACAAGGCCGCCACCTTCACGCTCCAGCGGCGGTATGCCGACAACTTCAGCCTCTACGGCGCGGTGACCTACTCGAAGGACCGGGACAGCGACTCCAACGAGCGCAACTTCGCCGGTATCCAGGCGGAGGACTTCAACAACCTCGGCCTCAACTGGGGACCCTCGGCCCGTGACCAGCGGTGGAAGGGCGTGCTCAATGGCGTGTGGAACACCCCTTGGTGGGGCATCGGCCTCTCTGGCGCCTTCCGCTACTACTCGGGCCAGGCTTTCACGCCAATCGCCAACGCCGACCTCAACAACGACGGCCAGTCCGGCACCGACCGCCCGACCATCAACGGCGTGAACCTCGGCCGCAACAGCGAGCGCCAGCCGGACTTCTACTCTCTGGACATGCGGCTCAGCAAGAGTATCCGGATCGGCCCGGTTGACCTCCAACTCTTCGGCGAGTGCTTCAACTGCGGGAACAAGGCGAACCGGTTCATCAGCGCCAACGACCAGATCTGGGGCACGCTCCAGACGCCGCGGTCGAGCTTCGGCGTCGAGGACTCCCTCAGCGTGGCCTACGTTCCGCGGACCTTCCAGCTCGGCGCTCGGATCGAGTTCTAGAGCTTAAGACCGAGCGGCTCCGGCTTCGCCGGACGCAGACCAGGGGGGCGGAGACGCCCCCCTTTTTCATCTCCGGGAGCCGTCTACTTCTCAGCGACGGCTTTCATATTGGCGAGACCGGTCTCAAAATCCTTGCCGATCGCTTTGTCCATGTTGACAAAGATCCCGAAGATCTTCATGACGTAGGCCTGGTGACCGGCCATGTCCCACGTGACAGTGGTTTCGCCGCCCGTGGACTGCAGCGTGAAGTCGACGTTGTTGTGGGCTTCGAACGGCTTGAGGAAATCCAGTTGGATGGCGACCTTGGAAGGTGACGAAGCCTCGGTGATCTCCATGCGTCCCGAGCCGACCTCCCTGTTGCCCTCCCACGCGTAGACGGAGCCCTTGCCGCTGGCCGCGCCGCTGAAGGTCCTTTTCAGCGCCGGGTCCTTCTTCTCCCAAGGTGACCAGGAGGACCAGTTGTGGAAATCCGCGATCAGCGGGAAGAGCTTCTCCGCCGGCGCCTTGATGCTCGCGCTCCGCTGAACCCGAAACTTGTTGGGCCGGCTCGCGGCGAACGCGAGAATCGCCACGATCACGACAACGACGAGGATGAGGATGATCTTGAGCATGGATTCCTCCGGTTGGTGGTCGTTGAAACGGAGGACCATGGTATCAGGTTCAGGCGTTTTCACCTCGCCGCCGTAGGCCGGCCACGGCACCTCACGAGCGGATTGAAATCTAGGTGCCCGCCATCTGGCCGTTGACCATCCAGGGTGTGCCGAAGCGGTCTTCCAGCATGCCGAAGGCGTCGGCCCAGAAGGTCTTCTGGAAAGGCATGTTCACCTTGCCACCCTCGGCCAATGCGTCGAACACCCGCTGCGCCTCGGCGGCCGTCGGATAGCCCAACGAGAGCGAGAACCCCTTCTCCCTCGGGTAGGGCTGGCTGGCCATCCAGTCGGACGCCATCAAAGTGCGACCGTCGTCGAGGACGAGGCGGGCGTGCAGGATCCGGTCGCCGGAGCCGGGCGGCATCTCGGCAGCCACGGGGGAGTCGGACGCCTTCATCAAATCGAGCTTGCCGCCCAACGTGCGCTCGTAGAAGCGCATCGCGTCAGCGCAGTTGCCGTCGAAGAACAGGTAGGGGCTGAGATTGGACATGGCGGGTTCCTCCGTTGTTGTTCTGGTTATATTCTAGTGCTATGTGGTGAAGCGCTCCCTTGGGCTCGTGAAACGTGCTGGCGCCGATCGCCGCATCGATCTGAGCCGCCGTCAGCCGGCTCGCCGCTGTGCGGAAACGACTCCGCACCTTTACGGAGTGGCTCAGCACCAGTACGGAACGACTCCGCACCCTTACGGAGTGACTCCGCACCAGTACGGAACGACTCCGCACTCTTACGGAATGACTCAGCACCAGTACGGAACGGCTCCGCACCCTTACGGAATGACTCAGCACCGGTACGGAACGACTCCGCACTCTTACGGAGTGACTCAGCGCCAGTACGGAACGACTCCGCACCCTTACGGAATGACTCAGCACCGGTACGGAACGACTCCGCACCCTTACGGAGTGACTCAGCACCGGTACGGAACGACTCCGCACCCTTACGGAGTGACTCAGCAC
>JBAPYB010000413.1:0-12434 GCA_049284515.1 Thermoanaerobaculia bacterium | reverse complement strand
CTTTGCTCGGTGGGCTTACCGGCATGGCGAAGACGCCCGCGCTACGCCGCGGACGAATTTATCTGACCACGCTGAAGACCGGAACAAACTCAGACGGCGATCACGAAATAGATCGGGCGCCTACACCACCGTCTCGCGCGTGCTCAACGGCAAGGAGGTCGTGCGCCCGGAGACGCTGCGCCAGGTGCAGGCGGCGGCCAAGGCCCTCCACTACGTGCCGAACGTCGCCGCCCGGTCGCTTTCCATCCAGCGCAGCCACGTGGCCCACAAATCAGCAACAAACACTAATACAAGGATAGCCAGACATCCACCTTTTCGCGCTTGTTGTCCATGGCTCATGGTTCTAACGCCTCGTGCCTAAGCTCCCTCCACGCCAACCTGTCTGAGTACCAACCGAGGACGGCTTATGGTGCCCACATCATCTAGTGGCCTGTCTCTGCGATATCGAAAGTGGAGATATAGGCCCGTGGCTCCAGCACTGACTTGACGGAGTTATCGAGTCTACTTTCGCATCATCTGGGACATGCCACTAGTCCACCGGAGCGATGAATCCGGGCTCAGCCCGCGCCCATTCCTGGCAGAACTGGTGTGCCGCGGCGAAGGCCGCGAGGCAGAGAACACAGGCCCATCCCAGCAAAAGTGCATCAGCGTATCTGCCCCACCGAGCGATGAGTATCAGCAGCCCAAGGGCCCCAATCCCCTGAGCCACTATTATGCGATTTGCCCGATGGGACCTCACATGGAACCGGGCTGCCAGGACCAACATCACGGTGTGACCGAGTAGCACTGCACAACTCAGTACCGCAATCGCCAGCCATCCATGCTCCGATAGCCACGCCCCGCTATCCACCTTGGAGAACCAGTCGATGGGAAGTCCGATGAGGAGCGCTAGGAACCCGATGCGAGCGCCCAATGAACCCCAGAGCTGAAATGCCAAGCGTGGTCCCCACCAAAGTCGAGCCAGCAGCTTTGCAAGCCAGCCGGGGAATACGGATACCGATCGGTAAGTCCTAGGATGCAACTTGTACGCGATCGCTTTTGGCAAGGCCACCGAGTACTCCATGACCTCGGGTCCGGTCTCCGCTTCTTCCTTATCATCAGCCAATACTGCGCGAAACACTGCCAGCCAGCGCCATGTATCCTCTCCAGGGCTGGGCAGCCCCGGTGATCTGACTGCGATAATGTCCGGCGAGCCCGTCAAGGATCGCCCAGCGAGCGCCGCCTCCATCTCGGCTGCGGGCCACTTTTTCTCAACGACGATATCGTCGACGAATGCAAGAAAAATCGTCGCTTGTCCAAGATGTGCGTTCAGCTCTCGTCGCCACGCTCCACCCGCCGGGATCGCGGTGTCACGAAAGAACGTTGCTCCGATTTGCGAAAGCTCGGTCTCCAGCTTCTGGGCACAGCCACATGCCCATGTCGAGTCACGTGCGTAGCTGATGAACACTCGTGGATTCACTACCGGCAGCAGCGGGCACCGCCAAGGATTGATCCATGTCGAACCTGCTTGCCGTCTCAGTTCAGGACGCATCCTTCCGTGGCGGCCTGCGATCGTCCCGGGATCGATCACTCGGTGTTCGCGCTTCGCGCTGTACCCGCGCCGTCTTGCTTCATCAAGGACGAAGCCGAATGCTATCCCCAGCAAGATGTATCCGACCGGGGCACCGAGGCGAATCGGGACCCCAAGCGCGTGAGGTCCAACAAGCGAGGCCACAAACCCCAACAGAAGGAGACTCCTGTCGCGCCATATCCCAACGGGGAAGACTCCATGCCTGGTGAAGACATAAAGGACCACCGAGAGGAAAGGCACGGCGGCGACCCCACAGATCAGGGCTACAAGCCATTCCAGGCCGACATACTCCCTGAGCGTGGCTTTAGTGTCCCACACAGGCAACCAGAACACGAGCAGCAGCGAGACCGGCACGCACAACGCCTCCAAAACACCAGCGGCGATACCGGCTACGAATCGGGCCCGCAGACGCAAGCGACGCCAGGCAGCCCTCTTGCGAATCTCTTCGAGGTTTCCCAGGTAGGCTCCGAGGCTTCGACAGAGCGTGCTCGTATTCTCGACTTGCTGCACCGTGTCCTTCAACTGATCGAGCACCTCTCTCGCCTCATCCGATGCAACCGTCCTCAACTCATCGAGCGCTATGTCATGTGGTACAACATATAAACGGAAGTCATCTCTGCGGGCGACGAGGCTAATGCAGCAACGGAGGAACTCCAGATACCCGGGGTCGGTCAATCCTCTACGCTCTAGGGTGACGACGATTGCGCAGAGCTGGGGATGCTCCCGAAGTGCGGCACCCAAACCGTGCGCGGAATCGCGCTCGCTGAGCACCCTAGAAACCAATTCAGTGTTCGGCGCAGTTCGGATCAGCGCGCCCTTGATGGAGGACACAAGCCCCCCGCCGACGCCACGGGTAAAGGACACAACCCACACGATCGACCTTGATAATTGCCTCGCCTGCTGGGGCCCAACACGAGGCTCTCTGTGCGCGGACGCTACTGAAAGCTCTTCACTCGAGCCGCGCAAGGGGGGCGACTCAGCGGATACAGATTGTGCACTCGGAGGCCTGGCTGAGGACTCCTCAATGAGCTTCCGGGCAGCTCTAACAAGTTGCGAATCCCCCAATGCTTCGCTCAGCTTTAGAGCCATCTCCAGGTGGTCTCTCGCCTCGTGGGGACGTTGACAGCGTAGCAGGGTTTGCCCAAGGTAGTAATGGCACATTTTCACGCCGTCACGGGCCTTGGGTTCGGTCTCAACTAGCGGTTCGAACTGGTTCAAGGCCTCGCGGAATCTTGTGGCTGCCTCCTGCCAGCGGCCGAGGAGCTGTTCCAGCAGCCCCAGTTGGTAAGTCGCCGCGGCAACGTTGAATTCGAAGCCTTCATAGGCGCTTCGCTCCAACGCCTCCAGGTATAGGCGTTCCGCCTCCAGAAGGCTCGGAGTCTGGCGCGCCAGCACAATTTGGTCATCAGTAGGTCCCGGCAGCTTTAGACGAATCCGAGCGTTGAACGCTTCGTGCAGCGTATATGCTCGATAAAATGCCCCATGAGCTGGTCTTAACCGACTCCAGAACCATTTAGAGATCACGCCGGACATTTGGATAGCTCGCCTACCGGACTGAGGGCCGTTGCTTGAAATATTTAAATGACATCATTGTCCTCTGCTCGTCTGTACAATCCGTTCCAGCCTCGGTCTCGGAGCAGGGCCTCTGTCAGCCATAGGAGCCGCTGGTACGAAGCCTCGTCGAAACCGCTCAGGTTATGTTCTCTTGGCACTCGCTCCACCATGCCCAGTCGATCCTCGGAACCGTTTAGATATCTGGCGAGCGAGACGATCCACTGCGCGCACTCTACGTCATAGTCAATCTCCCTGGACGCCGTTCGGGTGATCAGAACGTCCATCTGTTGCCGACGCTTGTGCCCCTCGTCACTCTCTGCGCTCGCCAGCACGTCGTAGTCGGCTCCGTCGAAGTGGAGCTTGCCCGACTCGGCCAAAGCCCGTGCGGCCTCGGGCCCCGACACATCCCAACCGTGTCGCTCGGCGATCCGCATTACTGGGCGTATCCTCTGATTCAGGCGCGGTCCCCAGCCTTCACGCGGAAGTGGCATCGCATACGACTTCCGATGCCACTGGTAGGAGAGGGCAATGCAAAATGCCAGAATAATTGCTTGCGTGAACGTAAGCTCGATTCCATTCGCGTGGTAGAGCACGCCCCATCCGGCGCACCAGAGAAGCAGGAAGAGGACAGCCGCTTTCCACGACTGTCGGCCGATGACGTCCCGCGAAAGGCCCCAGATAGCGATGCGGCGAGCTATATAGACGTTACCAACACCAAGCAGAGCTACGGCGATCCAGGTCAGTGCCGTGCTCTGCCTGGGTAGGCGTTGCGATTTACCGGTTGAACTCCTCATTTCGACACGAAGACTAGGACTCTTTCGACCAAGAGTCCTGGAATCAACACAGAATTGCTCTCCACGGAGAGACTCGAAAGCTCTCATAAAAATGTTCCGACGTACGTTTCTTCTCAGGCGCTCACGATCTAGTGTTGGCTGAAGCTCGATGGAATTGATCGTGTACTCAGCTTCTGGCTCTGGACCTGGGCCACGACGGATATGAACGTCGATGCGAATCTCATCCCAATCTTTCCCTACGATCCAGGAGTTCTGCGGGAGCCGAAGTTCCCACCTCTCGGCTTGTACAGGAACCCAGTCAGTAAGGAGTTGGTCCCTATTGTCGTAGCAGGAGCCTGACCCCTCCCACTTGCGCATGGTCGCGGCAACGCGGACCTTAAGCTCGAGGGCAGATGGCGGAACAGGCGGAAGCTCCTTAGCCTTAGCGATTATGACTCCAGAACTCGACCTTCGAGTTGGAAGTAGCCGAAGCTGGAAGCTGAGGAGCTCCAACTTCTCGCCGGCGTCAATTACCAGAGTAGGTGCGGTCCTACCCAGGTCAAGCTCGCCCCCTTGCCCGCTCCTCGCATAGCTTACATTGACTACGTGAGGCTCCCACCGCTCTGGTCCAAGCGAGCAAGAGGCCAGCATTGGCACCACTAGAAGAACCAACTCGGTTCCAATTCGAGCCTTCATAAAAGGGCTCCCGGCACGATTCAGTTTCCGCCATTCTACAGGATTTCGCAAGTCGGTGCACTCCATCCACACTCGCAGAGACTGAGGGCGAGTCGGCGAGGCTCTCCCCCCTTCCCATCTCCCGGTCGCGGGGACGAGAAACGGTTTGCCCTGCTTCGATGGTCCGACTCGCCGGCCTGGACCCGACCCGCTGCCCCGGCTGTGGGGCGACGGAGTCTTGGTGACTAAGTCTCCGCCGTTGACACGCCAAGAAGGGTGGAGTACTGTACGGCCTGATGTAAGCGGTTACATCGAGATGTCTCAAGCTCGCAAAACCCGTCGCACGCGGCGCTCGGCCGCCACCATCCACGACGTCGCCGCCCACGCGGGGGTGTCGGTGGCCACCGTCTCGCGCGTGCTCAATGGCAAGGAGGTCGTGCGCGAGGAGACGCTGCGGCAGGTGCAGGCCGCCGCCAAGGCCCTGAACTACGTGCCGAACGTAGCCGCCCGGTCGCTTTCCATCCAGCGCAGCCAGACGATCGGCATCGTGCTGCCGGACGTGCACGGCGAGTTTTTCTCCGAGGTGATCCGCGGTATCGACGTCGCGGCCCGCCGCGCCGGGTACCACATCCTCGTCTCCGGGTCGCACAGCGACGCCGGCGAGATGCTCGAGGTCCTTGGCGCCATGCACGGGCGGGTCGACGGGCTCATCGTCATGGCCCCCGACGTGGCGCACGCCTCCCTGCACCCGTCGCTGCCTTCCGACCTGCCGCTCGTCCTGCTCAATTCCACCGACGACGGGCGGGACGCGATCACCATCGACAACTACGGCGGCGCGCGCGCCATGATGCGCCACCTCGCCGATCTCGGGCACGAGCGCATCGCCTTCATCAAGGGTCCGTCCCAGAACGCCGACGCCCGCGAGCGGCTGCGCGGCTTCCGCCACGCCATGCGCGGCCTCGGCGCCCAGGCGACCCGCCACCTGGAGCTCGCCGGCGACTTCACCGAAGAGTCGGGACACGCGGCGGCGCGCAAGGTCCTGAAGGCGCCCCTGCGTCCGACGGCGCTCTTCGCCGCCAACGACTCGATGGCCTTCGGCGCTCTCGCGGCGCTCGCCGAGGCCGGAGTGGCGGTGCCGGGCGAGATGTCGGTGGCCGGCTTCGACGACATTCCGGTGGCCCGCTACGTGGCGCCGCCGCTCACCACCATCCGCGTCGACATCGCCGATCTCGGACGCCGCGCCTTCAGCCTCCTGCTCGACGCCATCGCCCAGCCCACCGCCGCCGGCCGGCGCGACTGCGTTCCTACTACGCTCATTGCCCGCAAATCGTGTTGTAGCCCTGAAATCCGTACGACGGCCCGCACGCCTCCGGAGGGGAAGCCGCGCGGCCGAAAAAAAGGAGAGGAGTCATGAGACGAACGTTGAAGGCCTTTCTATTCGCACTGCTCGTCGGCGCTCTGGCGGTGGCCGCGATCGCCCAGTCTTCGACGGCGACCATCCACGGCAAGGTGACGAACGAGAGCGGAGCGGCGCTCGGCAATGCCAAGATCGAAGCCGTCGGCACGGCCTCGGGATTCGTCACCACCACAGCGGCGGGCGCCGACGGCTCTTTCCAACTCGCCGGCCTCACCCCGGGCGAATACAAGATCACGGTGTCGTCGGCCGGGCTCGAGCCGCGCACGGAGACGGTGACCGTGCGCGTCGGACAAAACCTCGACATCACCTTCCTGTTGACGGCGACGACGACCGTCAGCGAATCGATCACCGTCACCGGCGAACAGTTCATCGACACCCGCACGGCGGAGGCGGCGACCAACGTCACGCCGCAGCAGATCGAGAACCTGCCGCAGGACGACCGCAACTTCCTCAATTTCGCCACACTCGCGCCGGGCATCCGGCTGTCGACCGATCCGCAGCGCAAGACCATCGCCGCCGACGCGCAGCCCGCCGAGCAGACCAACGTCTTCATCGACGGCGTGAGCTTGAAGAACGACGTGCTGCAGGGCGGCCTGGTGGGCCAGGATTCGAGCCGCGGCAACCCGTTCCCGCAGAACGCCGTGCAGGAGTTCCGCGTCATCACGCAGAACTACAGCGCGCAATATGAAAAGGCGTCGAGCGCCATCATCACCGCCGTCACCAAGTCCGGCGGCAACGACTTCCGCGGCCAGGCCTTCGAGTTCTACCAGCCGAAGAACTGGGTGGCGCCATTGCCGAAGAACTTCCAGTTCTCGACCCTCACCACCAACAAGGACTACCAGCGCAGTCAGCCCGGCCTCTCCATCGGCGGACCGATCGTCCAGGACAAGCTCCACTTCTTCCTCTCCTATGAGGGCGTCGACGAGCACGCCACGACGGCGGTCGCGGTCGGCAACGGGGCTTTCACCGGCACGTTCGGCCAAGCCGACGGCGTCTTCCCCAGCCCGTTCAAGTCGAACCTGGGGTTCGGCAAGCTGAGCTGGCAGCCGGCGCAGAACCAGCTCGTCGACTTCAGCGGCACTTATCGCCGCGAGCATGAAACGCGCGACTTCGGCAGCCAGACCTCGTTCGAGTCGGCGACGGACCTCAAGAACTGGGTCTACGGCTCGACGCTGCGCGACAGTTGGAACACCGACCGGACGCTCAACCAGGCCTCGCTCAGTTGGACGGACTACGCCTGGAACCCGACGCCGCTCCACCCCGACCTCGTCGGGCTCAACTTCGAGGGCGTCATCCGCCTCGGCGGCAACAGCACGACCCAGAAGTTCGATCAGCGGCGCATCGAGCTGCGCGACGACTACAGCCTCGCCGTCACCGAGTGGCACGGCGATCACAACTTCCAGGTGGGAGCCAATGCCGACGCCCTGCGCTACAACGTCGACAAGGACCTCAACGGCAACCCGCAGTACAACTTCAGGAACGACCCGGCGAACGGTTTCACCTTCGCCCAGCCGTACGAGGCCCTGTTCGGCTTCGGCAATCCCAACCTCACGGTGAGCAACCATGAGTACGGCATCTACGGTCAGGACAACTGGACGACGAGCCGGCTGACCATCAGCCTCGGCCTGCGCTGGGACTACGAGTCGAACCAGCTCGACAATAGCTACGTGACGCCGGCGAACATCGTGGCGGGCTTGACCGGCAAGGTGGACCCGAGCTACTTCTCGAATGGCCACAACCGCTCGCAGTACAAGAACGAGCTCCAGCCTCGCCTCGGCCTCTCCTACGACCTGCGCGGCGACGGCAAGACGATCCTCTTCGGCGGCGCCGGCCGGTATTACGATCGCAATTTCCTCAACGCCACGCTCGACGAGCGCTACCGGCTGCAATTTCCCGTCTACCGCATCGAGTTCTCGCCGGACGGACGCCCGGGGACGATTCAGTTCCAACCCAGCTACCTGACGCCCGAGGGCCTGCACTCGCTCATCGCCTCGGGAGTCACCAACCCCGAGATCTACCTGCTCAACAACAACACCAAGCCGCCCTACTCGAACCAGTTCAACCTCGGCCTGCGGCAGTCGCTCGGCGCCTGGAACGGCTCGCTGAGCTACAACAACGTCCGGGGCTACCGCGGCTTCACCTGGCTCTCGGCGACCGGTATCTGCTGCTCCGCCCTGGTGCCGGGCTTCGGCAACGTCATCATCTCCGACCCCAAGGGCAAGGACTACAAGTACTCGGGCGTCTTCCTCACCGTCGATCATCCGTTCAATGGCCACTGGGGAGCCCACCTCGCCTGGACGCACGCCAAGGCCGAGCAGAACGGCAACGATCTCTTCAGCCTCGACTATCCGAGCGCGGCCGCCTATCCGACCCACGAGGTGCCAACCACCGAGCGCGATCGCATCGTCGCCAACGCCCTCTTTGCCCTGCCGTGGGACTTGCGCTTCGCCACCAGCCTCTCCTTCGGCTCCGGCGGCGCGACCAACGTCCTCGACTTTTCGCAGGGCTTCGACCTGGCGGCGCGCGAACGGACGCACCCGTTCGAGCGCTCGATCCGGCCGCCGACCACCTGGGGCTTCGCGGACCGCTCGATCGACTTCCGGCTGGAGAAGGACGTCCGCTTCGGCGATCGAATTTCGGTCGGGCTCGTGGGCGAGGTCTTCAACGCCTTCAACTGGGCGACCTACGGCTGCCTGAACAACTTCATTCCGCCGGAAGGCAATCCGACCTTCGGCGATCCGACCTGCGTCACCAACCTCGGCCGCCGCGAGCAGGTGGGGCTCAAGATCAACTTCTGATTGTGTAAGCGAGAGACTCAGGGCGGGCCACTCGGGCCCGCCCTTCAGGCGAGAAGCCGTCCAGCGGGAGACTCTGGTGAAGAAACCCCACGAGCGACTATACTTCTATTTACCCTTCCCTATGTTGACATTTGGTCATTAAGCGACCCTGCAAAACTCGCGATCTCTCAGGACGTTGGAAGAGATGGCTAGGCGTGGTTGCACACGCATAACCGCCTATGCTAGCCTGTGAGCTTGCGTACTCGAAGTACCCAAGAGGAGTCAAAGATGCCCGAAGCCTTAAAGGTCAGGATAAGGAAGTTGCGGGAAACTTTAGGATTGACGCAGGTTCAATTCGCTGAGGTAACCCGTAAGCGGATGCCTCATAAGAAAGGTCCGCATCCTAGCACGGTAGCTCGTTGGGAGAACGGAAGTTCCGTTCCCGGCGGGGACTATCTTGAGATTTTGGCAGGATTGGCCAGAGATGCAGGGTTGCCTCACCTTTTTAGCTAGAGCTGTCGTAATGCGACAGACAACTCGACTTCTAAGATTCAGAAGTAGAGCCTGCCTCTCCCCTGCGGGCAAACGGCCTCCTGCTTGCGACGCACTACGCTAGACTCTCTCTCTTTGGGTGTCCGACTGCTTCAGGTCATAGGGTTCGGCCCAATGCTCAGGTCTCAGATTCCGACCACCTTCCTTAGTCCTCCGAGCGGCACAATAGAAAAGAGCTGGCCCCTCCTTAGCCCATTCACCGTAGAGCAAGCCTCGCCCTACATCGAATTCCAGCGTTTTTTCAAGAAGCTTTTGAGAGACATCGTCTAATCCTAGCATACGTCGAGTTGTCTCGAGCACCGCTTGAGATCCTAATTTCATTACAATTTTGTTCTCACATTCAGAAACCACTAGGCCGTCAAGTTTATCAGGTCGTTGCGTAACTAGAATAAGAAAAAAGCCGTACTTCCTTCCTTCCGCAGCAATGGTTCGAAATTGTTCGCGGAGTACTGCGCGAGCCTGATCAACATCCCCCCCAGGAATCAGATTATGAGCCTCATCAACCACCAAGAAAGTAGGAGAGCGCAAGTCCTGCTCCATGCCCCCTGAGATTGCCTGATCCCGTACCAGACGCAACCGATCGAACTCAGTCGCAATGAGAGAGCTAACAGCCAAACGCCTCATTTCTGGTTCTGCAATGGAACCAATATCCACAATTTCAAGTCGTGGCGGTTCAATCACCACCTCCTGCTCTGCTCCTGACTCTAATTGCGCCGAGAAAATGCGGCTCTCTTCATACCGCCGTGCTCGGCCGAAGTAGATTCTTCCTGCGTCTTCAGAAATGTACCTGGGGAGTCGAATGCACAGTTCGAGAGCTCGATGGATACTTTCTTCTTCAAATTGGCGATGGATGGTCCCAAGGAAGTCGGTCTTAAGGTCTTCGGCAGGCAGGCCTGGGAAAAGACGTTTAAAACTCTCAGTTGCAGATACAATGCGCAGGCGAACTTTATGATCCAATAGAGCGTTAGTACTATACTGCTGAGCAAGGATCTCTCTTTGAACGGCAAGATCTGTACCCAACGGCATCTTCCGTTGGCGATCAAGAAGTTGCTCTGACTCTTCTAAGACATTGAGCGGTCCTTTTTGCGTCAAGACTTTGCCGGCTGCCAAGTCTGCGACGGCCTGCACAAACTTATGACAATGATGTACCTCGCTTGCCAAAATGGGGTTAAGATCAGCGTTCAGAAACTCGGGAGAAAGGGACGACCACGGAAGCTCAAAGGGGGTAACCGGTATAGTAGCCGACGAGGCAGACCTGACTTTCACGGAAACGCTTGACCAAGCGTTTCGGAATCTCTCCCGGGATTCGGTTGGAAGGAATCCTCCTCTCTTGTTTGGATGATAGCCAGCGAATTTCCAGGAAGCCTCAGGTGCGACCTCCTCAATTTGAAGAAAATCTCCATTAGGATCCAAAATCAAGAGCCTTGCTTTGGTCTTTAGGGCGATTTCCTCTAAGAGACGCCCCAGGAGAAAACTCTTTCCCGATCCCGACTGCGCCACTATAGCTGTATGGTTTCCTGCTGCTGCCGCTGGAACCGCGATGAGATGCGAGTCACTATGATGACCGAGTTTTGATCCTGGCCGGAGCCAGTACTCGGGATCTAGACCCCGGTTTACCCTCCATCCAAGAATTAGCCTATTAGGAGTCTCGATCCGTGGCATCTCCTTTGTTCTCCCTCTTGGAAAAATGCGTACGGCATTAGCGTAAATGCAGCACGAAAGCCCTACCCTTATATCAGTTTGTCAGGTAAAAGTAAACCATGCTGGTTTCAAGCACCCGCCACCAAGCCACCTTAGAGCCCTAGATAGGTCGTCCTGTCCGAGCACTCGTAAATAGCGAGAGGGAAGGGACTTAGAGACGCATTCGGATTGGCATTTTTCTGTGTGGAATCTCTCGAATGTCCAGAATCGGGGGGCGCCCGATTTGGTTCTGGGAAAACTGGCCCAGAAGAGCGGCCGTGGGCGCGCCTCTAAACCCCTCCATTGCTACTACTTACCAGGATCTGGTCTAGAGGCGCCCTGCCTTTCCTGATACGCCTTTCCCTCGCCCACCGATCCGAGGTCCACCATCGCCTGATCGACCATCACCACGAACGGCCGCGGCTCGACGGTGAGACCGCCCTTGCCGTCGTACGCAATCACCTGCACGGTTCCCATGCCATAGCCCATGGGCCCGCGGCTGTAATAGTGCACTTTGAGCTCGTAGGGCGCGGCGTCCCGGGCCTCCGGCTGCCGCACGGCGAAGCATTCGGGGCCGTAGCCCGTCGTCACGTCGGCGAACAGCTCGCCGCCGGAGGGCAGGGTTTTCGCCTTGTAGTAGGCGTGCCCGCCCAGGCGGTCGAAAACGTGGAGGTCGACGTCGTTGGCGTCGGTCTCCCAGGTGAGGGCGAAGCGCAGGGAAGGCTCGGTTTCGAGGTGGGCGCCGTGGGCCTGGAGGCGGTCGAGCACCTCCTCGCGCCGGGCCGGCTCGGCGTGCAGCCAGGCCGCCGCCAGCAACCCCAGGTCTTCCTTCAGAACCCGGTCGACGCCGGCGAAACGCCCTCCCGGATACCTCTGCTCGATTCCCTGCTCGAGCGCCTCGAAGGCGGCCTCGAAGCGCCCGGCGCGCACGAGGGCCCAGGCGAGGAGACGGTGGCCCGAAGGGTGGTCCGGCCGCTCGGCCACGGCCTTCTGATAGGTGTCGATCGCCAGCTCGCGCCCGGCGTCCCCCAATCGTTCGAGGCGCTCGCCGGCCAGCCGCCGCAGGTCGGCGCGGCTGGGGAAGAGGTCGATGAGCGAGCCGTAAGCCCGTGCCGCCGCGGCCGGCTCGCCGGCGGCCTCCCACGCCTCGCCCAGGGCCAGCAGGGCCAGCACGTCGCCCGGCGCTTCGGTGTTCCAGGCCTCGGCGAGAGAACGAGCCTGCGCGACGCGCCCGGCGGCCAGGTGATCCTTCACTTCGGCGAAACGCCCGGAGTACGGCGCGACCTGGCGCTCCTTTTCTTCCTCGCGATTCGGCTGGATGTCCGGACGAGGAACGGCAGGGGGCGCGGCGGCGCGATGCTCCGGTGCGTTGGACGGCGCCTCGACGGGCTGCACGGCCCCCGGCACTCCGCCGACGACGCCACCGGCGACACCGC
>JBAPYB010000412.1:0-10781 GCA_049284515.1 Thermoanaerobaculia bacterium | reverse complement strand
GGGCTGGGGCCACGGCGGGCACGGGCGCGACCGAATCGGGAGGCTCGGGCGCTTCGGCCGTCTCGGGGGCAGCCGCCTCAGGGGCAACCACCGCCACCGGAGGGGCCGGCTCCTGCGCCACGATCCGAATGGGAATCAACGACACCAACGCGGCGGCCCCGGCCGCCCACCACCAGCCGGAAATCCGGCGCCTGCTATCGGAAATCTGCTGCAGCATCTGAAGTCTCCTTTTGAGGTTCTCGAGCGAGGGCGAGGCACCCGCGGCGGCGAGACCGGTCTCGCGCGGAGCCACACCCCAGCGGAGTAACAGGCGCCCATAGGCCTGGGGCGCCGACCCCAGGACCCGGAGCACCTCCGCGTCGCACGCCGCTTCGCGGGCGATCGCGTATTCACGGACGGCCAGAGCCGCCAGCGGATGGAAGAAGAAAAGGCGTTGCGCCAGGGCCGGCACCCAGCCGAGCCACAGGTCGTGGCGGCGCACGTGCAGCAGCTCATGGCAGAGGGTCATCGTCGCCTCGGACGGCGACAGCCGCTCGAAGCCCGGCCGCGGCACCACCACGCGCGGCTGCAGGAGGCCGATGGCCTGGGGCGTCCGCACGTCCGCCGAGCCGCGCAGCGCGGGAGCCCGCTGCAGCCCCAGCCGCAGGCAGAGATCCGCAAAGACGCCGCGGAGCCACCCATTGTCCACCGGCTCCGAGCGCCGGATCACCCAGCGGGTATGCCGGAGCTGGCGCCAGGCCTTGCCCGAGATCACGGCGAGGCCGGCCAGCCAGAGACCGAGGATCCAGGGCGCGCCGCGCTCGGCGAGCCCCCGCGGCTCGGGCGTTCCAAGCTCAGCCTCCCTCGTGCTCCCCGTCCTAGGGTAGGGGCGGGTCTGGACGGCGGGGTGGAGGCTCGACCCGCCCTGGAGAGGGGCCGGCGCAGAGGCGGCCAGAGCGGGCGCCGGCAGCAGCGGCACCCGGACCGGGGCGATCCACACCAGCCCCACCAGCAGCTTCAGACAGGCCAGCCACCACAAACCGCACCGCACCGAGGCGGGCAGGCGAGGGACAAGCCGGCAGACGAGCCAGACCAGGCCGATGAGGACGGCGCCCTCCAAGGACGTGCGGATCAGCGACTCCAAGGCCGAAAGAGCGCTCACGCCTCCTCCTTCCGCTGCGACTGGAGCTTGGCCACCAGCTCTTCCAACTCGGCGAGCTGGTCGTCCGAGACCTCCGCTTCCTCCGTCAGGTAGGTGACGAAGGGCGAAACCGAGCCGCCGAGAGTCTTCTCGACGAAGCTCCGCACCACGTCGCGCATCACCTGGCCCGGCGCGGCGGGTGAGAAATATTGATAGACCCCGTCCACCTGCCGGCGCTCCAGGTGCCCCTTCTGCCGCAGCCGCTCCATCATCGTCAGCACGGTCGAGCGCGCGAGGCCGCGGGGAAGGCCGAACCCCTCGGCCGCCTGCCCCACCGTCGCGCCTCCCTGCTCGCCCACATACTGGAGCAGCGCCAGCTCCTGGTCTCCGATCGACTTGGGTCTCATAGCTTTCAGCACCTCCTGACTACAACTGTCGCCATACTACTCGTGACGACATCTGTCGTCAAGGGGTTTCTACGGCGGAGTTGGCGGAAAGTTTTGATTGGATCGGATCGATCGGATCGGACCGATCGGTCGGATGGGATAAAGTCTCCAGGCTTTCGAGACCTCCCATGACCGATCCCTCTTCTTTCCCGGATGACTTCCTGTGGGGAGCCGCCACCTCGGCGTATCAGGTCGAGGGCTCGCCGCTGGCCGACGGCGCCGGCCAAAGCATCTGGCACCGGTTCACGCGCACGCCCTGGCTGACGCACAGCGGCGACAACGGCGACGTGGCCTGCGACCACTACCGGCGCTATGAGGAGGACGTGCGGCTGATGCGGGAGATCGGGCTCAACGCCTACCGCTTCAGCATCGCCTGGGGGCGCATCCTCCCCGCCGGCACCGGTCCGGTCAACGAGAAGGGGCTGGATTTCTACCGCCGGCTCGTGGATGCGCTGCTGGCGGCGGGCATCCAGCCGGTCGTCACCCTCTACCACTGGGACCTGCCGGCGGCCCTCGACGACCGCGGCGGCTGGCTCAACCGCGACGTGGTCCACTGGTTCGCCGATTACGCGCAGGTGGTCTTCCAGGCCCTCGACGACCGGGTGGAGATGTGGGCCACCCTCAACGAGCCCTGGGTGGTGACGGACGGCGGCTACCTCTTCGGCGCCCTCGCCCCCGGCCACCGCAACCTGTTCGAGGCGCCCATCGCCTCCCACCATCTGCTGCTCGCCCACGCCGCCGGCATCGAGGCCTACCGCGCCCAAGGGCGGCACCGCATCGGCCTGGTGGTAAACCTCGAGCCCAAATACCCGGCCTCGGACCGCCCGGAGGACCTCGAGGCCACGCGCCGGGCCGAGGCCTACATGAACCGCCAATACCTCGACCCGGTGTTCCACGGCGCCTATCCCGAGGAGATGCAGGAGGTCTTCGGCGAGGCCTGGCCCGACTTCCCGGCCGCGGACCTGGACCGCATCCGCCAGCCTATCGACTTCCTCGGCGTCAACTACTACACCCGCAGCGTCGTGCGGTACGATCCGCTGCTGCCGCCGGTGATGGCGGGCAGCGTGCGGCAGAAGCGCCACGCCTACACGGAGACGCATTGGGAGGTCTACCCCCAGGGGTTGACGGACACGCTGGTCTGGGTCCGCCAGCGCTACGGCGGCATCCCCCTCTACGTCACGGAGAACGGCGCGGCCTTCTACGATCCGCCCGCGGCTCCCCCGGACGGCGCCGAGGTCCAGGATCCGCTGCGGGTCGACTACCTGCGGAGCCATCTCCAGGCCGCCCACCGGGCGATGGAGCTGGGAGTCGACCTGCGGGGCTATTTCGCCTGGTCGCTGCTGGACAACCTGGAGTGGAGCCTGGGCTTCGCCAAGCGGTTCGGGATCGTGCACGTGGATTTCGAGACGCTGCAGCGGACGCCCAAGGCGAGCGCCCGGTTCTACGGCGAGGTGATCCGGACGAAGGGGAGTTGCCTGGGATGACCCGGGAGCTCCACGGCCGCGCTCCTTGGCACAGCCTCTGCGCTGGGATGCTCAAGCGTTGCGCTCTCAGGCTCAGCGCCTGCGCTCCTTGGCACGGCGGCTGCGCTCGGTAGCACAGCCCTTGCGCTCGGTAGCACAGCGGCTGCGCTCCCTGGCACAGCCTCTGCGCTCCCAGCTCTGTCGCTGAGCACGAGGAAAAACTTCCGCCGTCAATGAGGGAGAAGGAGATCCGCCGGCAATGCCCGGATCCGGGTCTCGCCGAAGACGATTCCACCGGGTGGAAGCTTCAATCCGTCTCCGACCCGCAGCCGCATTGAATTTCCCGCTTTCGTCAGAGAAAAATCCAAAAGACCCCAATGGGTCGGGAGATTGCGGACGAAAACGCCTCCCGGAGCGGAAATCCAGGAATCCGGAACACCCGCAGCGAGGATCAGCGCCTGATCGGATTCTCTTTCGTAGGCCAGGAGATCCAGGAAAGAACGAACGTAATCCGAGCCCACCCAGGCGTGCGGGAGGTCGCCGAGGAAACCCGGCGCTCGCGGATCGCGATAGACGACCTCCGGCCACTGGTTCCAGCCCGGCGGCCGGCGGTCCGCGAGGAAGAAGTCGAGGAGCTGCTGCGCCCGGTCCGTCCAGCCGAGCCGCACGAAGGCGCCCACCGTGCGCAGCTCGTAGGGGGTGTAGTCCTTCCAGTCCGTGGACGCACGGCGCTTCTCGAATTCTTTCCAGTAGCGCTCGAAGGTGTGTTCCAGGATGGGGTGCGGCAGGTTGGCCAGCTCGCCGCCGGGGGAGAGGGCGATGGTGGTGGAGGTGGCGTCGAAGTCCGCCAGGTCGGCCGAGCCGGGGACGAAGTCGATGCCGGCGCCGGCGATGACGCGGCCCAGGGAGGCGTAGAGGTCCGTCTGGAATTCGTCGCGGCTGGCGGCCCAGCGGGCGGCCTCGTCCGCCTTCCCCAGAGCGTTCGCCAGCTCGACGGCGTCCTTCAATCCCTTGAGCGCGAAGAAGTCGTCCCAATAGGAATGGACGGGATGGGCCGAGTATCCCTCGTGGCTGATGGACTCGGGGAGGAGGCCGAAGAATTTGAGCTTGCCGGGCTGGCGGTACTCGTCCGTCCGGCGCTGGCGGCGCAACTCGTCGATAAATGCCACGGCCTTTTCCACGTGCGGCCAGACGGTCTCGACAACGGCGCGATCGCCGGTATAGCGCCAGAGCTCGGCGACCAGGAACACGAATTCGCCGTGGCTGTCGTTCTCCGGCACCGGATCGGCGCCGCGCGAATCCACGCAGCACGGGACTTTGCCGCTGGGGAACTGGTAGGGGGCGAACCAGGTGAGGAAGCCCCTCACCTCGGTGGGATGGCCGGCGCGCAGCAGGGCCGAGGCCATGAGGGCGCCGTCGCGGATCCAGGTGCGGGCGTAGGAGCGGACGCCGGGGCGCAGGGCCGGGCCGTCACGGCTGATGAGAATGTGGGCGACGGCCGTGCGGAAGGTGCGCACCAAGGGGTCCGCGGCCGGCGGCAGCTTGATTTCGACGCCGTCGAGGCGCTGGTGCCAGTCGCGGACGGCGGCGGCGAGGGCGTAGTCGGCCCGATTCATCACTCCGCTATGGAAGGGAATCCTCAGATCGACCGCCTGCTCGCCGCCGCCGGCGACCTCCAGGTCCCAGGCGAAGGCGCCGGAGGCGTAGCCGAAAGAATCCGTGACATGGGACGCCGGAGGCACCTTGCCCTGACGGAGGTGCTCGGAGATCTCGCCGCCGTCGAACGGACTGGCGCCGAAGGCGGAGGGCGCCCTTTCCGGAATCACCGTCCGGCCGTTCACGACGGCGGCACGGCCGTCCCAGGCGATGTCGCGGATCGGCGAGGCGCCTCCCGCCGTATTCAGGAACTGCGTGGGCGGATTCACCTGGAACGGACGAATCGCCAGGAAAAGGCGGACCGACCTCGCCCGGGCGCCGCGGTTGCGCACGCGGTATCGCACCCGGAGCATGGAGCGGTCCGCAGGTCCCGAGGCGAAGGCCGTCACGTCCAGGGAGAGATCGCCGCGGGTCCACGTCACAGTCGGGATGGGCAGATAGCCATCCACGAGCCTCTGGGCAGTCTCGACGTTCGCCCAGGAAATCAGCTCGCCGTCCATGAAAAGGAAAGGCTCGATTGAAAACGCTCCCTTCCCCACTTCCAACGCGCCGTCCTCGCCGAGGAGCGCCTGCTCGGTATCGCCCGGCACGCCGACCACGGTCCAGAATTCCTGCTCGCCGGAGAACGACCGGGGATAGGAGCCGCGGGGCGAATCCTTGGCGATCGCCGCGAAGAAGGAGTTGATCGTCGGCGTCCAAGCGAGGGGTTTGACGTCGATTTGGGGCGGGACCGAGGGGCCGCGCACCCTCAGATACCGCGATTCCGTCTCCGGAAGGTAAAGATAATCCCGCCCGCCGTTCCCGCTCGTCACCTCGCGGATCTTCGACCAAGCCTTCCCGTCCTCTGAGATCTCGACGGTGCAGTGGCTGGCGGCGGCTCCAGGCTCCCAATCGAGGACGAGGCCGCCGAATTCGCGGGGCTCCAGGAAATCGTAGGTGATCGCACCCGGGGCCGAGGTGATGATGGGCGTACGGGCGTAGGGGTGTTCCGGAGGCAGCTCGGTGAAGGTCAGGTCGTCGATCCAGACGGTGCCCCTGCCGCCGGTGCCGGCGGTGACGGCGAATTCGATCGCTGCCAGCTTTTTGATCTCGCCGCCGCCCACCGGTCCCCAGGCGAACTCGATCTGCCGCTTCTTCGTCCGCACCTCGCGCCAGTCCCGCGGGAATTCGAAACCCTTGCGATTGATCCACCAGACGTTCTCGCCCGTGGGATCGATCAGCTTCAGCTCCAGGTTGTTCACCGGCGCCGCGGCCCGGATGCGGAAGGAGATCTGCCAGTTCGCCGGCAGGTCGAGCGCGATCGCCTTGTGGGCCACGGCATAGCCCGCGCCGCCGTGGAAATCGAAGTCGAGGCGCAGGGCGCCGCCGTCCTGGGAAAGGTCGAGGCTCACGCCGTCGGACGGGGCCGCCTTCCAGCCGGAAATCGTTGCGAAATCATCCAGGGCCCGCGTCTGGGCTGCGAGAGGCGCTGCCAGCAGCAGCAGCAGCGCCCAGACCTTCACTCCTTCAATCCCCCCATCAGCAGCCCCTGCACGTAGTGGCGCTGGAGGAAGAGGAAGAGCAGCAGCACGGGCAGGACGGTGAGCACGGCGCCCGCCATCATCAGCTCCGTGTCCTGCACGTGCTCGCCGAAGAGGTTGGCGAGCGCCACGGGCAGCGTGTACTTCGCGTCGTCCGAGAGGATCACCAGCGGCCAGAAGAAATCGTTCCAGGTGCCGAGGAACGTGAAGATGGCCAGCGTCACCAGGATGGGCCGGCACAGCGGCAGGACGATCTCCGCGAAGATGCGGGCCTCGCCGGCGCCGTCGATGCGCGCCGCATCCAGCAGCTCGTCCGGAATGGAAAGGGCATACTGGCGCACCAGGAAGATGCCGAAGATGGTGGCCATGCCGGGGAGGATCACGCCCCAGTAGCTGCTGACCAGCCCCAACTGCCGCATGAGCAGGAAAAGAGGGAGGATGGCCACCTGCGAGGGGAGCACCAGCGCGCCGAGGAGGAACCCGAAGATCCGCCCGCGGCCCGGGAAACGGAGCTTGGCGAAGGCGTAGCCCGCCATGGCGTTGAGCAGCACGGAGAGGACGGTGACCGTCACGGCCAGCAGCGCGCTGTTGAACAGCACCCGTCCGAGGTTGAGGCGGACGAACAGCTCGCGGTAGTGCTCGAAGGTGACGTGGCTGGGGAAGAACCGCGGCGGCACGGAGCTCGCCTCGCCGGAGGGCATCAGCGAGGCGAGCACCATCCAGATCAGCGGCAGCAGGGTGAGGAGAGCCGCGGCGATCAGCCCCAGGTGCAGCAGCAGGCTGACGAGCGCCTTCTTCATGCCTCCCCCCGCCGCGCCAAGCGCACCTGCAGGGTCGTGGCCCCCAGGATGACCACGAAGAGCACGAAGGCGATGGCCGCGGCGTAGCCCATGTGCCAGAAGCGGAAGCCCTGCTTGTACATGAGCAGGGCGACGCTCAGCGTGCTGTTGAGGGGCTCGCCCTGCCGGGTGAGGACGAAGGGCTCGGCGAAGAGCTGGAAGTAGCCGATGCAGGTCATCACCGCCACGAAAAGGAAGGTGGGGGCGAGCATGGGCAGGGTCACGTGGCGGAGCTGGCGCCACCAGCCCGCCCCCTCCAGCCGGGCGGCTTCGTAGAGGGACTCGGGGATGCTCTGGAGGCCCGCCGCGAGGATGATCATGTTGGCGCCGAAGTTCTTCCAGATCGAAAGCAGGATGATGGACGGCATGGCCCAGCGGGTATCGCCCAGCCAATCGATGGGCGCGACGCCGAACCAGCTCAGGAAATGGTTCAACAGCCCGAAATTGGGGTGGTAGAGGTAGCGCCACACGGCCGCGACCGCCACGAGGGTGGTCACCGCCGGCGCGAAGAAAGCGGTGCGGAAGATCCCCTGAAACCGGGTGAGCCGCGACTGGATCATCAGCGCCGCGCCCAGCGACACCACGACCGTCAGCGGCCCGCCCACGAGCACGAAATAGACCGTGTTGCGCATCGACTTCCAGAAGAGCGAATCGCGCAACAGATGGGAGTAGTTGTCGAAGCCCACCAGACGCAGGTTGCGCCAGTCGGCCACGGCGTAGAGATCGAAATCGGTGAGGCTCAGGAGCAGGGCCGCGGCGATGGGCAGCAGGAAGAACAGGAAGATGATGGCGAGCCCCGGGCCGATGAACAGCCAGGCCGCACGGACCTCGCTCGGCAGCGCCTTGCGGGGCGCCTCAGCGGCCACCGGAGATCCTCCCGGCATTCCGCGCCAGCACCTCGCGGCGCTTCTCCAGGATGCGGTCCACCCGCCGGTCGAGGTCAGCCAGGGCCGCGTCGACCGTCCCGCCGGACCGGATGGCAGGCTCCAGGCTCTGCCACATCTGAATGCAGATCTCCTCCCATTCGGGGACCTTCGGCGCCGGCACCACCCGCTCGAGCTGCGCGCGGAATGCCGCCGTGGGACGGTCCCCCGCCAGCTCCGGATCCTGCCAGGCGCTCTTGCGCGCCGGCAGATCGCCCGTGAGGCGGTGGAACTGGACCTGGACCGCGGGCGAGGAGAGGTATTCGACGAGCTTCCACGCCTCCTGCGGATGGCGGGACGTGCGGAACAGGGCCAGGCTGGCGCCGCCGGCGAGCGACACGCCGGGCCATGCGGCCGATGGACCGGAGCCGTCCGGCGCGGGCATCGGGGCGGTCTGCCACTTGTCCTGCATCTCCGGCGGCAGGCGGCGGCGGAACTCGCCGATGTTCCAGGGGCCGGTGATGTAGAAGGCAAAATCGCCCGCCGCAAACTGCTGGTAGACGCTGTTGACCTGGCTGTTGGACCACGCCGGCGCGAGACCGCTGCGGTAGAGATCGACGTAGAACGTCGCGGCCCGGCGGAAGGCGGCCGAGCGGAAATCGCCGTAGCGGTCGCCGTCGCGCAGCAGGCCGGCGCCCAGCTCGCGGCCGAGGATCTGGAGCTGCTCGTGCTCGTCGACGGGCAGGAGGATGGCGAAGCGGTCCGGCCGGCGGGCCTTGACGCGCCGCATGGCCTCCAGCCAGCCGCTCCAGGTGCGGGGCGGGCTCGGGTACCCAGCCTGCGCCAAGAGGTCCGTGCGGTAGAACAGGAGCCGCGTGTCCACGTACCAGGGGATGCCGCGCACGGTGCCGGCGATGACGTTCGTGTCCCAGATGCCGGGGAAGTAGTCCGCCGGGGCGATCGTGGAGGAACGGCGCAGAAGGCCGCCGAGCGGCCGGAGGGCGCCGAGGTTCGCGAGCTCGGGAATCCAGGTGTTCCCCACCTGGGCGAGGTCGGGCGTGACGCCGCCGACGCAGGCGGTGAGGAACTTTTCGTGGGCGTTGACGAAGGGGATCTGCTGCACCTCGACGCGGATCCCCGGGTTCCGCCGTTCGAACTCGGGGATTATGTCCTTCACCACCTCGCCCTCGCGCCCGAGGGCCCAGAAGTGGAGGGTGACGCCGGCGTCCTTCCGGGGCGCGCACGAGGCGAGGAAGGCGGCCAACGCGACGCCCATGAACCAGATTTTCAAGGCGGGGCCGCCTCCGCGAGCCAGCCGCCCTGGAAGCCGGCGCGCTCTAAGCCGCGGACGACGTGCCGGTTGCCGCGCATGACCTTCCAGACGAGGCCGCTGCGGTAGTTTTCGATCATGGCGACGATCGGCCCCTCGTCGATCCCCAGGTAGTCTTCGTCGAACCACCCCTGAGCCGGATCGACGCGCCCGCTCATCCCTCGGCGGCTGGTGCGCAGCGTGGGATTGAAGGCGTCGAGGAACCCGTATTTCGCATAGAGCAGGCTGCCGTAGCGGCGGCTCATCTCGTGGATGGCCGGGATCGAAAGCTCCGGCGTGAAGACGATCGACGAGGCGGCGGCGGTCGGCGTGATGGTGCCGTCGTCGCGCACGTCCCCCGCCGTGGCCCCCCGCGCGGCGTAGCCGTAGAACTTGCGCTGCCGGCCGTCGATGGTGAGCGTCGCGTCCATGGGGCCGTCGCAGGCGGAGAGCCCCCAGATGCGGTCGCCGTAGTCGCGGTAATGATTCGGATTGTCGATCGCGAAGGCGTGCTGGGCAATCGTCGCGCGCCGGGAGTTTTCAAAATAATCGATACCGTGCTCGCGCATCACCGCGTCCCGGATGCCGCGGAAGTCGATCCAGACGTGCGAGTACTGGTGCCCGAAGAGCGGCGCGAAGAGGACGTGCTCCTGGCCGTAGAACGTGCCCCAGCGCTCCGTCTTCGTGTAGTCGCCCCAGGCGGCCGGCGCGACGGGATGGGTGGGCGAGCCGAGGGCGAGGACGATAACGATCATCGCCTCGTTGTAGCCGCGCCAGTCGTAGGTGTGGAAACCCTCCTCGGGGGTCCAGCCCATGCTGATCGCCGGCTTGCGCACCTGCTCCCACGGCCAGTCGACGCGCTCGTAGAGCTCCTCGGCCGCGGCGCGGATGCCTAACTCGGTGGCGTCCGCGCCGTCGAAATACGACTGGGAGAAAAGGACGCCGGCCATCAGCAGCGAGGTGTCGATCGTCGACAGCTCGACCGTCTGGAAGCGCTCGGCCGTCTTCATGTCGAGGAAATGATAGAAAAAACCTTTATATCCCGAGACGCCGCGCGGCCCCGAGCCCTGCTTCATGGCCAGCAGCGAGCGCAGGGTGGTGAGCGTCCGCTCCGCGGCCTGGGCACGCGTCACGTAGCCGCGCTCGGCGCCGATGCCGTAGGCCGTGAGGCCGAAGCCGACGGCGGCGATGCTCGAAAACGAGGGCGTCGGCGCGCGGTCGGGGATCAGCAGCGTCTGCGGGTCGGCAAGGTCCCAGAAATACTGGAAGCTGCGGTGCTCGACGTCGTCGAGGAGCGGATCGTTGCGATCGACCGCTACGGCAGCGGGGACGGGGGCGGCTGGATGCGGAGCGACGGCGGAAGGGGCGCCGCAACCCGCGAGGAACAAGGCGGCGAGAAGGAGGACGGCCGCCGTCTTTTTCAACGCGCCTTGGGTTCTCGACGCCGGAGATACGAGTCGTCCGGACCGGCATCGCCGCTTCGGAGACGACCCGCCGTCCCCGTGGCCCCCTTGAGGGTCTCGTATCGGGTCTGGGTCGTCTCTACGGACCGGTCTCGCGATGGC
>JBAPYB010000411.1:0-4956 GCA_049284515.1 Thermoanaerobaculia bacterium | reverse complement strand
CGGGAGAAGAGGGCCGGGGTGATGAGGGTCTTGGGTGGGGGCGGAGACGACGCCCGCGCCGGGATCGGTTCCCGCACGGCTGCTGTCGTTTCAACCCCACCTGCGATCGCTCCTCGGAGCCCTGCGGCCACTCCTCGCGAGCCAGGAGTCGTTCCTCGCGAGCCAGGAGCCGTTCCTCGGAAGCCAGGAGTCGTTCCTCGGAGCCCTGCGGCCACTCCTCGGGAGCCAGGAGTCGTTCCTCGGGAGCCATGAGTCATTCCTCGGGAGCCAGGAGTCGTTCCTCGGATAGTGGGGTAACTCTGCATTGCTAGTCACTTCAGAATTCCGTCACGCACTCCCTCCTGACGATCCGGGCCGGCCATCGCCTCCCGCCCGGACCTTATGCAGCGCTTGCGATAGGCTTGGCGGACCGGCCGGGTGGGCGATAGGCTCCTGGTCATGGCAGACAAACCGAAGAACGCGCTGCTCTCTGAGCCGTGGGTTAGGATTTGGCCCCCCGTGGTCGTGGTGCTGATAGTCGGTGTCCCCGGATGGCTTGCTTGGCCGCATCTTTGGGCGTGGCTGAACAGTGGGCATGGTGAGGTTGCCTACCGCCTCACCTATGATGCAGCCCTTATCGCGGTCCTTCTTCAGTTCATTCGCCCTTGGCTGCCTATCCGAGTCACCCCGATATCAGAGCCCGGTCCCGTTGCTAGGCTGACGGTTCGAAATTCAGGGCGGGACGGTAATTTCTACGCGACGGCGGAGATCCTAGACGTTCGTCAGCCAGACGAAGAGAAGGGTTTTCAGCGGCTGACGATGACCCCAACCTGGGGAACTGTGGATGCTTCACGGGCAGGCATTGTCCAGCATGGGGCCAAAGAACTATTTCTGGCAAAAAGTTGGCTTAGTGACAGGGATTGGAATGGAAAAACAGTCAACATACAATTGACGGACGAGGATAGATATAAGATTGTTGGATTTACCTATTCTCCAGGTTACGGCGTAATAGAGATCGACCTAAAGGTGACCATCTCACGGGCAGAGACTAGGACGTTTATCCGTGTATTCCATGTTCCCGGCCCTTATGTTAATCGGTTTACAATCAAGGGTGATGAGGCCGGGCGCCTCGCGGTTTTTGCTACACCGCGAGGTCGCAAGAAGCGAGCCGTTAGCTCGCCTGAGCTGCCGCCAGCAGTTCCGTCAGCGACCACGGCTTCCGAGTGACGCCTGCCGCCATGGCGGGAGTCATGCGGATTGACTTGTGCATCCTGACGAAGTTGTAATAAGCGAAGTAGAGCGCCAGTGCTGCGCGTAGGTTGCTCTTCTTCCGGCTGAAACCGTTCGACAGCCGAGTGAACCTGCGAAGGTGGCCCCGCAACGTCCAGTTAGAGCGCTCAACATGCGAGGTGCAAATCCGGTCTTCGTCCGGCGAACCCGAGACAACAATCTTCTCCTGACCTATCAGGCGCGGCGGAGCGTACCGCCGCGCCTCAGTGCCGCCCATGCTGCCGAATTCTTTGATCGTCTGGCCGTAAGCGACACGGCTTCCCAGGGCGAATTCTACCGCGTTCGGATAGGCGTTGAATCCGTCCGTGCTGAGCTGGAAGTCTCCCGCTGTGGCGCTGCTGAGCTTCACTATGAAATCGTGAGCGTCCCAGGTGTTGCGCCGTCCCAGGTGCCACGCCAAAATCAACTTGGAATGCCGCTCGATTCCGATGTAGCAGAAGGAATCGCCCGCGTCCGGGTCGGCAATTTGCTTGCGGGTGACCGTTCCCTGCTTCGCCCGGATGTAGGTCCAGATCTCATCCGCCTGGACGTCCTTGACCGGTACTCCCTGGATCGTTTCGGCCATCATGCGCTCGCAACCTTCGCCGACCTGGACGAGCAAGCGCAGGATGGTCTTCTTCTCCGTTCCGGTGATGCGCTCAATAGCGCGGACGCTGGAACCTTCGCAGAGAAGATTGAGGCACAGCAGCGCACGGTCTAGCGGGAGGTTCATGGCACCGAGTGGACGTTCCGGCCGCTCGCTGCACGTCTTGCGGCACGTCAGGCAGCGGTAGCGCTGATTCCCTTTGCGGTCCCGTCCAAACTTCTTGGTGGCTGACTGGCAGGCGGTGCATTCCATGAGCGGGGCTCCCTTGCGGTAAGCCCGAACCGGAGCCATAATCAGCTTGGCAGCTTGCTCGGCTTCGGTCGGGCGGGTCCAGGCTCCGGGAGTTGCTCTAACAACTTCCGGGGCCGTTTTGTTGTTGACTACCATGAACCCTATTGTAGGCCCCCGGGGCTGACATGTCAAGGGGTTTGGCGAAGATTCCCAAGGAAAGTTTCCCCTCTTGACTTGTAGGCCCCCGGGGCGTACCATGGCGCCATGACTAAGCCAAGGAAGGAATCCGACCGCGCCCACTCCGCCGCCCTGCGAATCCGCCTCATCCCCGAGCATGACGCCCTGATCCGAGAGGCGGCTTCCCTGGCAGGGGTGAGCTTGTCCGACTGGCTACGGGACCGCATCGTCCGGATCGCCCGGCGGGAGGTCGCGGAAGCCGCCCGCTATCAGCCATCGGGGAAGGTCGAGGAGTAGGCAGGCGCTCGACGCGCGCTGAAGCGGAACGGCGGAGAAGGACCGGACCGCTCCCGCCCGGCACTACGGAAGGATCGGAGGAAGTTATCCCCCGCAGGACACGTGGGGGGATGAATTATTTTCTAGTTTGACCTTGCTTCGTGCTAGGCTCTTAATTGGTCAAGGAAAAACTTGAAAATACATGGAGGGTTAGCGAAATGGCAAGATGAGCACGAATCATTCATGATCGCGTTGAGGAACCGAAAGGCTAGAGATCAGGGGAAGAGCGGGGTGATCCGCCGCCCTGCATGGCGACCACTAATAATAATGAATCGACAAATTAGGAAAGGAGAACAGTTTTATGAATTACGTCGTGTCATATGACCTGGACCACGGTACGAGAGAGGAATATGAGGCCATAGAAAACAACCTCACTGCCCGTGGAGGCGTCCACTGGATGAAATCAACCTGGAAGGTACCGAGCACCGTTGACGCGAAAGAACTTCTAAAAAGCCTGAAGTCACTTGTCGGCGCCAACGGTAAAATGTACGTCGGTGCAATCTCTGCGGATGCTGACTACCTCAACCTTCAAGGGTAGTAGGCGCGGGCCACAAGCCTAGATCTTGGGCGCTCGGCACGTTGGTCGCGTTCCCCCAAGGTTCGGGAAGCGTCACAGGGGCGCCCAGCTCTTTGAGAGCTTCGCTAAGCTTGGTAAGCGTTTGCCATTCGTTGGCGGTGTGGGGTTCAAAGCGGAGTCCGGCGTTTGACCAGTAGATTTTCATGGTTGAAGATTATAGAGCTTAACATTGCCGGTTGTCAAGGCTGGAATCACTCGGAAACCGGCCTAGCCTTTGCTGTCAAGCGCGGCTCTCAGAAAAGCAGCAATTTGCTGCACTATCAGTTCTTCCGTTACGTGTTCGAGGAGAATTGTCTGAGGCTCCTTATGGCCGTCGAGAGTTTTTTCTACATAAAGAGTTAGGCCGCGACACGCATAAATTAGCTTATGGTGATACACCTGGATTGAAGGGTACTCGCTTTCAATCCAGACTATCGCAGGATTTTGGATTTCGCGCCGTGCATCTCGCATGGCAGGCCATAGAATATTCTCCATGAATTCACTACATGCGAGCGCAGTTTGTTGCCCTAACGTCCGTGAGACTTTCAGGTCAGCGGCAAGAACTTTGAAAGCGTCGCGCCGATCTTCTGTCATAAAATTCTCCTTGTGACCTATGGTAAGCGTAAGACTAACTCCCCACATAAAACTAAAGAGTATAGCACGCTGGCAAACGCAAAAGGGGCGGGCTTGTTAGGCCCGCCCCCGGTGCTTGCTACGTTGCTTCGCGCTGGTAGCGCTCGATTACGGGACCCGCGCGGATGTCCTCACCCTCCCCGCCGCTCCGCGCCCACAGCCCGCTAAGCTCCGCCGCCAGCGACCTGCACTGCCGTGCATACTTGAAGGTCGCCACGATGCGCCGGGCCGGAAGATAGACCAGGGTGTGCAAGTGACAGCCGGGATACTTGGGACCGGTGTCCGTGCCGCTAAAGTGGCCGAAGGGGCGGGCGATCCACCCCCGGATCTCGGGCTCTGTGCCGTCCTCAAGCCGCACGGCAAACCGTCCCAGGTGCCAAGCCAGGGGCAAGGGAAGGCCGGCCTTTGCGCGGAGCTTGAGGTAGGCGTCCAGGGCGCATGCCGCCCAGCTCCCCACCGAGGGGAAGCCTTCCGAGTCCGCCGCCTTTTTCCAGGCGATGGACTGCGGCATGCTCGCCCGCATGCTGAAGGTGGCAACCTTCACCCCTCCTCCCGCTTCCGGCGCTTTTCGGCCCATGCCTCCCGGCGACTGGCCTCCTCTCCCGGATTGGTGGGGTTCAACGACTCATGGTGCTCGTGGTTCGCGTCTTCAAAGGCCCGTTTCAGCGCGAGGTACATGTCTGCGGCATAGGCGACAAAGGCGCCAGCCGTGGCCATGCCGTGGAGCTTTGCGGCCTTCTCCCATCGGCCTTTCTGGAAGGTGGTCGATTTCACCGAGACGTTGCAGCGTGCGTCCAGCGGATAGGAAAGCTTGGTCGCCCAGCTCATGAGACCTTCCCTTGCCAGGAATTCAGCTCCACTTCCAGGCGGTCTGCCAGCTCGCCCACGGCCAGCGCGATGCTGGCGCCGACTCCTGCAAGGCGGGTTTCATACTCACCCGATGCCGTGAAGCCCGGTCCGCACCAATTCGACATGGCGCCCTGTAGGTGCCGCATATCGGCGACTGCGGCGCGCAGCTCGGCTGGAAAGATGCCCTCCGGATGATCCGGCCATCCGCCCCACGTCTCGATTACCATCTCGAAGAGTAGGCGGGCGAATCCTCGCATTTCGCCGTTGGCTCTGCGGTCCGGAAAGAAGACCATGAAGACCTCGCGGAACACCATGAAGT
>JBAPYB010000410.1:0-15557 GCA_049284515.1 Thermoanaerobaculia bacterium | reverse complement strand
CTACGAATCAACAAACCAGTCCCAGATTGCACCGCGACGGCCCAGTCTGGGACTGGAGCTCTCACCGCTCTCCACCGCCCCGAAAGAGCTCGAATTCATGGCCACGGAATTACGCGAGACTCAACAGGAGGTCGGAGGCGCAACTGGCTCAGGAGGTGTTGGATCAACTCCAGCCCGACATGTTGTGCCTGGCCGACCGTGGCTTTTTCAGCTACCCGTTGTGGCAGCGGGCGACCCAGACCGAGGCCGGCTTGGTTTGGCGTGTCAAAAGCAACCTGCTCCTGCCAGTGCGACAGCGTTTGAGCGATGGATCCTACCTCAGCCAGATCTACCCTTCGGCCAAGCACCGGCGGCTGGACCAGGGAGGTATCTGGGTGCGGGTGATCGAGTACCGCCTCGAAGGGATCGAAGACGCCGAGCCTCTGTATCGGCTGGTGACGAATCTTCTGCAAGAGCAGGCAGCGCCGGCCGCTGAGTTGGCCGCTCTCTACCACGAGCGCTGGGAAATCGAGAGCGCTTTTGACGAGTTGAAGACCCACCTGAGGGGCCGCCAGATCGTTCTGCGCAGCAAAACCCCCGAACTGGTTCTCCAGGAGTTCTACGGCCTTTTGTTGGCCCACTTTGCCGTACGCAGCCTGATGCACGAAGCCGCCCTCGAGGGGAAGGTGGACCCTGACGAGCTGTCCTTCGTTCATGCGGTGCGGGTGGTCAAGCGCAAGCTCCCAACCCTGCTCGCTATTCCCCCCTCAGCCCAGCCTCGGCCTCCACGAGGCCGTTCTCGCCGAGATCCTGGAGGTCCGAGCCAGCTCCAGCCGAGGCCGCCACAACCCCAGGGCCATCAAGCGAAAAGTCAGCAAGTTTCCCACCCGTAGTCGCGCCAAAAGAACCCGGCCACGCCGGACTCAGATTCGGGCGGTCATCGTTATGTGAACAGCATTGGGGCTAGGATAGGAATATGGACTCGACAAACACCCAAGGATCAGAGCGTGGAACGCACCGGGCGTACGCCTATCGGGAGGAGCTCGCGGAGCGCATCGCACGGGCCCTCCCGGAGGACGGCGCGGTTGAGCCGCTGAAGGGGCTCCACCTCAACCGCTCCTCGACCCCGACGGAGCCGCTCCACGGAGTAACCAAGCCTTCCTTCTGCGTGATCGCGCAGGGGAGCAAGGAGGTGCTGCTGGGGGACATTCGCTACCGCTATGACCCCGCCCATTACCTGCTCGCCACCGTGGAGCTGCCCGTCGTGGGCCAGGTCATCGAGGCGTCGGCGGAACGGCCGTATCTGAGCCTCCGCCTGGAGCTCGACCCGGCTCTCGTCGGCTCGGTGATGGTGGAGGCGGGTCATCTCTCCTTAGGGACCCGGGGCGACGTGCGGGCGATTGACGTGAGCCCGCTGGATGCGGAGCTGCTGGATGCCACGGTGCGCCTGGCGCGGCTGCTGGACTCGCCCGCCGAAGAGCGGGTTCTGCGGCCGCTGATCACGCGGGAGATCGTCTACCGGCTGCTGATGGGAGAACAGGGAAACCGGCTCCGTCACCTGGCGCTCCTTGGCGGTCACACCGACCGCATCGCGGAAGCCGTCGAGCGGCTCCGCAGGGAATTCAACCAGCCGCTGCGGATCGATAGCCTGGCGCGGGAGCTGGGGATGAGCGTCTCGGGCTTTCACCACCACTTCAAGGCGGTTACGGCAATGAGCCCCTTGCAGTTCCAGAAGCAACTCCGGCTCCAGGAGGCCCGGCGCATCCTGTTCGGCGAGAGCCTGGATGCCGCCAGTGCTGGCTACAGGGTTGGCTACGACGACGCCTCGCAGTTCAGCCGGGAGTACAAGAGACTGTTCGGACAGCCCCCCCTGCGGGACGTGGAGCGGCTGCGCGAGGCGGCGAGTAGATAGGCCGGGACAGGTGATGCCTAAAAGGGCTTATCTAAGAGGGTGACGACACCTACTCTTTCTCGGCTCGGACTGCTAGGGGCTCTGGGAGACACCTGCTCTCTGACACCGACTCTCCTCCGGGCACCTGCCCTTTCAGTCCCAGAGTAGCTCTGCTACGAGGTCTCCAAAGTTTCCCGCTAGCTTGTGGATCCCAGCTGGGAATCGTCCAGGATTGATCTCGTTCAAAATCAACCATCCATCCTCATTTCGCATAAAGTCCAGATTGAAGACTCCCTCAAGATCGCTGCCGAAGGCTTCGCGTAAGAATCGCATCGCGACTCGGCCCTCCACCAAATCGGACACTTTCTCCACGTCGTCAGTAGGTGAACAAATTTGACGCGAGCTTCGGTAGGTCACACCTCCACGAATCGCACCACCCCTGAGAAGGAACGTCTGGTTGTACTCGGGCATGAGCAACGGCTGACATACTACGCTGTCCGACCTCCAATCAACATCCTCTATTCGCGCGATCCTTTTGACACCGGCGCCGCTGGATGCGATTCTCGGCTTCTGAAAGCCTTCTCCACTTCTCGCGAGCATGGACTTCACACGATCCGCATTCGCTGGAGAAGCTTCATGAAACTCGGGGATCCGAACCTCGGAGCAACCAGCGAATAGTTGGTATGTCGCAAGCTTGTCCTGTAGCGCAAGAACGACGTCCCGCGCTGGAAGAAGAAACTTGGCACGAAGCTCGGGGAGCTCTGTGACACAGAATCTCACCAAGGGGTCCTTCGTTGGAACGATAAGATCTATTTCTCGCTCTGCCACTATTGATCTAACGACAGCTCCCAAGCTTTCATGACCGACCCAAAAGCAGTCTCCCTCCGCATAAGGGGCTCTTGGCGACTCCTGCTTCGAGGACGTGTTCAATACCGTGACGGACACGTTGGGTTGCTGTTGTTTTAATGCAGATAAGACACCCTTTGCGCTGCGATTGCTCAGGTAGGGTACCAGCAGTAGGACGTTGCGGCGCACTGTACCTCCCCAGATCGCTCCTTTTCTGCGATCCGCGTCTTCTGCGGACAATAGACTTTCCTGGCGGGGAAGTGTGCCCCACCGCAGACCCGAAACGGGGGAGAATCTCCTGCATCGCTTTAGGCCATATCCGTCAGGAGCTTAATGCTCTCCGCTATCGGCCTCAGATCCTCAAGCAGGCGTTCGGGAGGACCCGGCAACAGCAGAGTGAAACTAACGATCGCCTTCTCCTTGTTTTTGTCTAGCTCAGCCCCCAGTCTGACTAGACCTCCGCCATCCTGAAAGATGCGTACCAACACGGCTGCGAGCGCTCCAGATCGGGCGGGGATCTTCATCTGGAACCGGTACTCTCGCCCTTCCCCAACGAGCCGGAAGAACTCCGCAACCACGCCCTTTCGCTCTGCATAGGACTGCAGGCCGTGCAGATCCGCCCAGTCGGGCAGGGCGGGTTCTCTGATATTGAGCCAGGAGTCAATCGTTGAGCGATCTCTTCCGATAGCTTTTCCGATCTCCGCATGCGAATTGGCGCCGAGGCGCTCGATCAACTGAGTAAACCGGTCAACAAATTGCTTCTTTAATGCGATTTTCTGGTTTGTATGCCTCTGTGTGCCCATATGTGCCTCCTATCATGTACACACCTCTGGTCGGATGCCACCATGCGCCTGCTGCGGCTGCTGGACTCTCCTGCCGAAGAGCGGGTTCTGCGGCCGCTGATCACGCGGGAGATCGGCTACCGGTTTTCGGGTCTGCTATCGCGCTGGAATGGGTAGGGGGCCCAGGCGGCCCCGGCACGGTTACGCGATGGCGAACGAGCCAACGTTCCACGAACGTAGCTACCAGTGGGCAAACAGGTCCCCCTCCTACGAGCGATCAGGAACAATCCGAAACCGGCGCTTCCCCTCGATCCGATAGGTCTCGAAATCGTCGTGGTCGACGGTGAAGATCGTCGTAAGCCCTTCCCGCCGTGCGAGATAGACTAATGTGGCATCGGCGAAATCCATCGGCCGGTCGTGATAACGCAGCATCAACTCTTCGAGCGCTGGCAGATCGTCGTCCGTAATCGGCAGAACGGTTACGGCGCCGGATCTCAGGAAGCTCCAGGCGGTTGAAAGGTCGGATGGACGAGGGAGCAGGTGAAAGACCTCGGCAAGGACCGCGCCGGACGTTGCCAAAGGGAGCTGAAGGGTCTGGAACGACTCAGCGCAGGGCCGGTGCCACTTGTCCCCACGATTCAGCAGGGCCAGGATGGCGCCCGTATCGATGAGGCCCCGCGGTCTAGCGGTCATGCCGGCGTGCGATCCGCGCGCGCACTTCGGTTCTGGCGGACTCCGCTAGATCCGGCCCACCGTCGATCGTGCCGAAGAACTTCGTCGCTTCTTCGTGCAGGCGTCGCTGGCGCTCTTCCTCATCCTCACTCCGATTGCGGGTGCGCTGGAGCCAATCCTTCGTGATCTCCTCGAGGAGGTCCGAGAGGCTTTTCTGTTCTTCCCGCGCAGCTTCCTGCAGATCGCTCTTCAGGTGAGTCGAGAGACGCCAACTGTAGACCTCGGTCTTCATGCACCACAGTGTAGTGCGAATCTGGCGGAGTGTCCACCCTGATCCCAGGTACCGCGGCCATCGTCTGCCCAGTCTGGGCGAAGGTGGGCGGAGCGCCAGACCCGAGCTCAGGGGCGCGCCACCGCCTTCGTGGCGCGTCCTCTGGCCTGAGGGCTCGGGCGTACCTGGTCCTGAGCCAGCTTCAGTAGTAACCGTAGCGCCTCATTCACGGCCTCGGCAGTCGGGAAGGCAGCGGCAACGTCAGGACTCAGCAAGACCAGGTTGGTGCCCTTGGTGTATGCCTGATAATACTTTCCGCGCACGCCCTCTCCAAGGTCTTCGCGTCGGTATTCTGCGCGAAGCTCGTCTTTCGGGGGGAGGCTATCCTTCTTCATAGATCTTCCTTTCATGTCTCGTGGCAAGACGGGCGCTGATCAGACGAGTCTTTGCTCCGCGCTCTATGTGAGAAATCACTAAGGATCTCCCGGCTGAGGAGAGGCCGAAGGTCAACCAACGGTGCTCTCCGATGGAATGATCTGGATCGTCGAAAGTCACTGCCAGCAGGTCGCCGAAAACTGTGGCGGCCTCCTCGAAGGAAACCCGGTGGTCCTTCAGATTGGCCGCTGCCTTCTTCGGGTCCCATTCGAGCTCCATCCGGCGATTATAGGCGTGCGGCCTGATGAGCGTGGGGGCCGGTTCCCCCTCGTTGGTTTCACGATCCTCCTGGTGTATCCTGCCTCCGCTGAACAACCCACAGTTGGCGGAGGTGGCGATGAGCTCCAGGCGGGCTTTGTGGTCCCTGGTCGTTCCAGTCGTAGCGAGCGCCTTGGCGCTCCTTGCTCTGCAGCCGGCGCCGCCGGTTCGGGCCTCTCAGGAGACGCCGGTGCCGGCGCCTCCGGCGGACGTCTGCTCGCGGCCCTTGCCGCTGCCGAGCGAGTTTCCGTTCGCCAAGTCCGAGTACGAGCGCATCGTCGGGCGGTTCCTCAGGGCGGGGTGCTACCGCGTCATGAATTGGCATCACGACAAGCAGGTCCGGCCCACGGGCCCCACCGTGGCGGCCCTGGGGGGCGATCCCCACATGCCGTCGTGGGTCACCAGCACGCTCGGCACCCACAACACGGTCGTCATCTACTACGCTCCGGACGTCTTCCGCTGGATGTGCGAGCAGGATGCGGCGCATGAACGCCGGCAGGTCGCGGAGTGCCGGAAGG
Source organism: Thermoanaerobaculia bacterium (assembly GCA_049284515.1). Classification (GTDB taxonomy): domain Bacteria; phylum Acidobacteriota; class Thermoanaerobaculia; order Multivoradales; family UBA5704; genus DATARR01. The sequence goes on along the minus strand of JBAPYB010000410.1, from coordinate 9,905 downwards.
CCTGCCCGACGTGCAGGCTGGACGGCAAGGAGCCCGGTCGTCCCATCGCGCCCATCGCGCCCATCGCCGACGGCTCCATGATCCTCAAGCTGATGTACGGCAACACCACGCAGCAGCGCCTTCAGGACCCGTCCATCCCGAAGGGCGAGGCGAACATGATCGCCCTCATGGTGCGCGACAGCAAAGGCTCGCGGGACGGCTGGTATTGGGGCTCGTGGGATCCGCAGGCGACCGAGGCCTCGCAGCTCGACTGGCCGCCGCCAGTCAACCTGCCCTATCCCTGGATGGGCTTCGGCTACTACTGCACCAACTGCCACGCCTCGGCGAGGGATGAGTCCACCTTTTCCAGCGTCAACAACGTCCTCGGCGATCCCGACACGTTCCTCAAGTTCCTCTACCAGGACCAGCCGCCCATCGTCGGCGAGCCGCAGCAGCCGGTGGTGGAGACGCTCTCGGCCCACGAGCGGTTCGAGCCTCTCCAGGATCTGCTGGCGAAGGCCGAGAGCTCGCGGCTGCTGTGGAACAAGGTGCCCTGGCCCGACCCCGACGTGAACCGGGTCAGCCAGCCGTACAAGGACTACTCGCCCGCGTTCCTCACGACGTTCGGCGCGAAGGTCCTGGTGCCGCCGAGCCCTGAGGGCATCACCCACCTCTATATGCCGCCCGAGGTCTACGACCACGTGCTCTCGGGACCCGGCGGGCCGCCCCTCTTCCTCACCTCGGACCAGTGCCTCGGCTGCCACGCCGCGGGCTCGACCGGCCTGCATTACGACATGACGCTCCAGCAGGTAGGGCAGCCGGCCTACACCAACCTTTTGAACCTCGCCCAGTACGGCGAATGGCGCGGCTCGCCCATGGGCCTCGCCGGTCGCGATCCCGTGTTCTTCTCGCAACTCGAAACCGAGCAGACGGTCCATCCCGCCCTGGCCAAGATCACGCAGGATCTCTGCCTGCACTGCCACGGCGTCATGGGGCAGCGGCAGTTCTGCCTCGATCAGTTCAAGGACTCGAAGCGGGGCAACGAGGTGTGCAACAACACGGCCCTCACGGGGCTCGATAAGAATTCCCAGCCCATCGTGCTGCGGCAGCTCTTCAGCCGCGAGATGGTGAAGGCGATCCCCTTCCAGGCTACGACGGAGCAGGAGAAGAAGGACGCGAGGTACGGCGGCCTCGCCCGCGACGGCGTCTCCTGCACCACCTGCCACCACATCGAGATCGACGAGAAGGCGCCCACTGGCCCCACCTTCACGGGCGACTTCGAGGTCGGCGCGCCAGACGTGCTCCACGGCCCCTTCGACGGCCCGCAGCAGGTGCCGATGGACCACACGCTGGGCGCCAAGCCGGTGGAGTACCCGCTGGTGCGTTCGTCCAGGGTCTGCGGCAGTTGCCACAGCGTGGTGCTGCCGGTGTTCGACGGCGCCAAGCCGTTCGTTCCGCGGGGCGCGAAGAAGCCCAAGATCATCATCGAGCAGGCCACGTACCCTGAGTGGGTGTTCAGCGACTTCCGCGACGACGGGCCGACGCCCAGGTCGTGTCAGGACTGCCACATGAGCTCGTCGTACCCAGGCGGGCCGCAGCCGCTGACCTTCAAGATCGCCTCCATCCAGGAGGCGAGCAACATGCCGCAGACGGAGAACCGGCTGTCGCAGAAGGACATCGACCTCACGCCCCGCTCGCCCTACGGCCGGCATTCGCTGGTGGGGCTCAACACCTTCTTCAACAAGTTCGCCCAGCAGTTCCCGGACGTCCTGGGCATCCGCATCCAGGACCCGATGCTGGGCGGCAAGGGGGTCGCGCCCCTGGAGACGACGTTCAACTCGATGATCCAGCAGGCGGATACGGCAACGGCGAAGGCGTCGGTCACCAGGGTCCAGATCGTCAAGGACCAGCTCGTGGCCGACGTCCAGGTGGAGAGCCTGGTGGGTCACAAATTCCCCTCGGGCGTGGGCTTCCGCCGCGCCTTCCTCACCTTCGAGGTGCTGGACGCGAACGGCAACGCCCTGTGGGTCTCCGGGCGGGCGAATTCCACGGGCGTGCTGGTGGACCCGGCCGGCAAGCCCATCGCGGGCGAATTCATGTGGAAGAGCGAGTGCCAGCGGATGACGGCGGCGGAGCAGAGGTTCCAGCCGCACTACCGGACGATCACCCGCCAGGACCAGGCCCAGATCTACCAGGAGCTGGTGCGCGACGCGAAAGGCCGCTTCACGACGAGCTTCCTCTCGCTGGCCCACGTGGTGAAGGACAACCGGCTCCTCCCGCGCGGCTGGTCGCCGACGCTGGAGCTGGCCAAGAAGGACGGGATGGGGAGCTCCAAGCTGAGCGCCGAGGACCTGGTCCACGACGTGCTGCCGAACCTGCCGGACGGTCACGGCGGCGAGGTGGACGACCCCTGGTACAAGCCGAAGTCGCAGGGCGGCCTGGGCGGGGGAGGGGACGCGCTGACCTACGCCGTCCCTCTCGCCGACCTCCTCGGCGTCCAGCCGGCGAGCGTGCGGGTGACGCTCTACTACCAGGCCATGCCGCCCTTCTTCCTCCAAGACCGCTTCTGCACGGCTCCCACCCGGCCGGACACCGGACGCCTCTTCTTCGTCACCGGCCACACGAACCTCGACAACACCCGGGCCGAGGGGTGGAAGCTTCAGGTGGTGTCGAGCGGGGTGGTGCCGGTGGGATCGGCCAGCGCGGGGACGACGGCTGCGAGGCGGTGACCTTACCTTCGAGCCCCGCCTTGCGATCCGAGCCTGGAGCCCAGTGTAGGATCAAGGGGTGGGAACGACGAGGCTCACCGATCTGGGTACCTGCCGCACATGGCTTCGGCGGGCGCTGAAGGATCCGGAGGGCGATTTCCGCGAGGGGCAATGGGAAGCGATCGACGCCCTGGTGAATCGGCGCGAGAAGCTGCTGGTCGTCCAACGCACCGGCTGGGGGAAGAGCTCGGTCTACTTCATCGCCACCCGCATCCTTCGCGATCGAGGTGCCGGGCCTACTCTGATCGTCTCTCCCCTCCTCGCTTTGATGCGCAACCAGATCGAGGCCGCCGAGCGGCTTGGCCTTAAGGCGTTGTCGATCAATTCGACAAATCGGGAAGAGTGGCCGGATCTTACCGAGAGAATCCGGCAGAACAAGGCGGACGCACTTCTGATCTCGCCGGAACGCCTGGCGAATGATGATTTCGTCGAGGACGTGCTGTTACCGGTGGCGAACCGGATCGGGCTTCTGGTGGTGGACGAAGTGCACTGCATTTCGGATTGGGGCCACGACTTCCGGCCCGACTATCGCCGGCTGGCCAACGTTCTCCAACGCATGCCGGTCAATCTTCCGGTGCTTGGCACCACGGCCACGGCGAACGACCGTGTGCTGGACGACGTCGTCGCCCAACTGGGCGACATGCGGGTGCAGCGAGGCTCGTTGCTGCGCGATACCCTGTCCTTACAGACCCTGCGTCTGCCGGACCAGGCGGCGCGGCTGGCGTGGCTGGCCGAGCACCTGCCGGAGCTTCCCGGCACCGGTATCATCTATACCCTGACCAAGCGCGACGCTGAACAAGTGGCGGGCTGGCTGAACCAGAAGGGCATCACCGCGCGTGCCTACTACAGCGGCGTCGAGGCGCAGGACGAGCCCGGCTTCGAAGGCGATTCCGATCAGTACAGGCAATATCTCGAAAGCCTGCTGTACAACAACGAGGTCAAGGCGCTCGTGGCCACGACTGCACTGGGCATGGGCTACGACAAACCCGACCTGGGCTTCGTCGTTCACTACCAGGCTCCGGGCTCGATCGTGACCTATTACCAGCAGGTGGGGCGCGCCGGCCGGGCGATCGATCACGCCGTGGGTATGCTGATGTCGGGGCGGGAGGACGGCGAGATCCAGGACTACTTCCGCAGCAGCGCATTCCCCGACGAATCCCACGTCGCAGCGATCCTGGAAGTCTTGGCTGGCAACGACGGGCTGACCGAGCAGGAGATCGAGAAGACCGTCAACCTGCGCCGGGGACAGATTCAAAAGGTGTTGAAGTTCCTCTCGGTGGACAACCCTGCGCCGGTCCTGAAGGACGGTCCCCGCTGGTTGAGAACGCCCGTCGTCTACGAAATGGATCGCGATCGAATCCAGCGGTTGACGCACCAGCGCGAGGCGGAGTGGCAGGAGGTCCAGGATTATCTCGACACCAAAGAGTGCCTGATGGTGTTCCTGGCACGGGCGCTGGACGACACCGGCCTGCGTCCTTGTGGAAAGTGCGCTCGCTGCCTCGGCCGGCCGGTGGTCGCCGAGACCTTCAGCGATCGGGGGGCCATCGAAGCCTCCCTCTACCTGAAGCACTCGGAGTTGCTTCTGGAAGGCAACGTGCGGGTACCCCGCGACGCGTTTCCCCAGTACGGACTCCAGGGCAATCTGCAGCAGGATCTACGTGCGGAGACCGGCAGGATCCTCTCGCGTTGGGGCGACGCTGGCTGGGGACGCCTGGTCGCCGATGACAAACACTCGGGTCGCTTCCGGGATGAGCTGATCGAGGCCGTCGCGGAGATGGTTCGCGATCGCTGGCGCCCCGAGCCGCCGCCCGCATGGGTGACGTGCGTCCCTTCGCACAAGCATCCTGCCCTGGTTCCGGACTTTGCTCGCCGTCTGGCTCAGCGGCTCGAGTTGCCCTTCGTGTCCGCGGTCGACAAGACTCTTGAGAACCAGCCGCAGAAGCTCCAGCAGAATCGATTTCACCAATGTCGTAACCTCGACGGAGTCTTCAGCGTCCGCGAGGACATCCCTTCAGGAGCAGTGCTGCTCGTGGACGACGTCGTGGACTCTGGTTGGACGATGACAGTGATCGCTGCCTTGCTTCGCCGAGCGAGCAGCGGGCCGGTCTGGCCGGTGGCGCTGGCGACGACCAATGCAGGAGATTGAACATGAACGTCAGTACTCAGACTCAGGCCATCCTGCTGATGACGGCTTGGTTTACGAAGCCCGCCAAGGGAGACGCCAAGCCGCTGACACCTACCGAGTGGGGACGCTTCGCCGCCTGGCTCAAGGAACAGAACAGATCTCCGGAGGCCCTGCTGGCGAGCGGCGACCCCCAGGAGTGCCTGGACGGCTGGCTGGACCCTACCGTGACGCCAGCTCGGATTCGATACCTGCTGGGCCGTTCGGGAGCCTTGGGCCTGGCTTTGGAGAAGTGGCAGAGATCCGGTCTCTGGGTGATGACGAGGTCGGATGCCGATTACCCTTCTCGGCTCAAGAAGCGGTTGAAGCTCGATGCGCCGCCCGTGCTGTTCGGCTGCGGCGACCGCCAGCTTCTCGATCGCGGTGGCATCGCCGTCGTCGGTTCGCGGGCCGCGAGCGAGGCGGATCTCGATTTTACAGCCCGCCTAGGAGCCGAGATCGCAGCGCAGGGATTCTCGGTCGTCTCCGGCGGTGCGCGCGGAGTGGATGAAACGGCGATGTTGGGAGCGCTGGCGAAGGAAGGCACGGTGGTCGGAGTGCTGAGCGACAGCTTGCTGCGTACCGCGACGTCCGCAAAGTACCGGCAGGGATTGATGGGAAAAAGCGTGGTGCTCGTCTCCCCCTTCAATCCGGAGGCGGGCTTCGACGTGGGCAACGCGATGGCGCGCAACAAATACATCTATTGCCTTTCGGACGCGGGAATCGTGGTGTCCACCAGCAAGGAAAAAGGCGGCACCTGGAACGGTGCAGTGGAAAGCTTGAAGTATGGATGGGTGCCATTGTGGGTCAAGAAGCACGCCGATCCAGATTCAGGAAATGCCGCCCTGGTCAAGCTAGGGGCGCGGTGGCTACCGTCTGAAAATCTGGCCGTCAGCTCGCTGGTTCCTCAAGGGCAGCTTACCTCGCTCCCGCCCAGCCCCAGCCCGCGAGCAGGAGCACCCGGAGGGAAGGCCGAGGTGTCTGTGGCGACCGACCGCGTCAGCTTTTATGAGCTTTTCGTCCGTCGACTAGAGACTCTTACGTCCAAACGGCCTTTGACCCTGGACGAGTTGCTACAACAGATCGACGTGGGCAAGTCTCAGATGAACGACTGGATCAAGCGGGCTGAAGCCGAGGGTCGAGTCAGCAAGCTCAAGAAACCTGTTCGCTACGCGTTGGCCAGAGCGGCTCAACAACGATTGGATCTCTGACTGGCCAGGTTGGTGCCATTCCTCCCTCTTCTCCTGGCATGGGTAACCGGGAGAAGAGGGAGATTTTTACCGGTGGTGCGGGTGAGTGTTCTGCACTCGTTGCAACCGGGCCTGGGCTTCCGCCAGCGAGTCGAAGAGGGTGATCCTCACCCTTTTGATGGAGCCGTCGGCGTTGTGCTTGATCTTGACGAGGGCCGGTTGATTGGCCTGGACCGTCGCGAGGGGCACTTGGGCCTGGCGGTCCCGGACCTCGACCTCGCCCAGGGGCACGGCGAGGGTGGTGCCGTCCGAGAGCTGCAGGGTCGCCGTGGCTCCGGCCACCCGGACCTGGGAGACCAGGGCGGCTTCGGTCTCCCGGGAACCGTGGGGCCTGGACGCGGCGTCCGCGCCCTGGATCCCGGCGAGGCTCAAGGTGATGGCCACCACCGGGGCCGCGAGCTTGCGGCGGCGGCGCAGGAAGAGGAGGCCTGCGGCTCCCATCAGCCCGGCCAGGAGGAGCTTGCCGGCGTCGCCGAGGGTCGGCACTTCGGCGATGGGCAGCACGTCGTTGTCGACGATGGTCACCGTCTCGGTGGCCGGGGAGCCCAGCGCCGCTCCTCCTTGGGGGGCCGAGATCGTCACGGTAAAGGTCTCGTTGGTCTCGGGCACGGCGTCGTCGACGATCGTCACCTGGAAGCTCTTGGACGCCGCGTCCTGGTCGGCCCAGTTGAGGATGCCGGAGGCCGAGAGGTAGTCGCCCGGAGCCATCGCCGTGCCGTCGGCCGTGGCGTAGGAGACGGAGACGGCGTTGTCGCTGCCGCCGGAGCGGGTGGCGGTGATGGTGATCGTGCCAGCGTTCTCATTCACCGAAGCGGCGCTCATCGTGAGCTGCACGGTGCCCGGATTGACCTCCACGGCGCCGATGTCGAAGCCGGCGCCCACCGGCCGCACGACGCCGCGCTGGTCGACGGGCGGGACGGCGGGAGTGCCGGTGTCGATCGCTGGGCTGGTCGGGGCGGGAAGCATGGTCTGCGTGGGGCCGCCGTGGTTGCCCAGGGCGCTGAGCTGCGGGCTCTGGCCGAAGATGTTGCCGCCGTTGTCGGTGATGCCTGCGCCGCCGGGGTCCTGCACCAGGTCGTGGTCCAGGATGTAGTTGCTGTCGCCGGAGATGTCGTTGTCGGTGGCGGCCGTGTTGCCGGCGACGATCGTGTTCTCCACGGGGAGGGAGCCCCGGTCCAGGTAGACGCCGCCGCCGCTGCCGCCGGCCGTGTTGTTGGCGATGGTGGCGCTGCGGATGTCGGAGCCGGTGTACAGGCTGCCGTAGAAGAAGAGACCGCCGCCGTCGCCGGTCGCCTGGTTGCCCGAGATGGTGCTGTTCTCGACGACGACGGGATTGCTCGGAGTGTAGAAGTAGGCGCCGCCGCCGCTGCTCGCGCTGTTGCCCGAGAGGGTGGACTGGCGCAGGGTCACCGCCGCGCCGTGGGTGTGGTAGACGAACAGGCCGCCGCCGGCTCCCGTGGCCGTGTTGCCGGAGAGGGTGGACCGCTCGATCGTCACGCTGTAGCCGGGATGGTAGAGGTAGATGCCGGCGCCGGTGGCCGCCTGGTTTCCCGAGATCACGGTGTCCTGGATGAGGACGGGCTGGCCCGAGTCGTAGAGGAAGATGCCGCCGCCCCGGGTGGCGGTATTGCCCGAGAAGACGGAATTCGTGATCGTCAGGCTGTTGGCGTTGCCGTTCAACCACAGTCCGCCGCCCTGGCTCCCAAGGCCGGTCGCCGTGCTGCTGTCGACCGTCACATGGTCGAGGACGAGATTCTCGCCGAGATCGGTGATGCCGCCTCCCCGGCTATCAAGGCCCCCCGTGAGGGTCAGCCCGGAGATGGTGACGTCGATGAGCGCGTCCGAAGAGTAGACGTAGAAGACCCGCGAGGCGTTGTTGGCGTTCACCGTCACCACGGCCTGGCCGGGACCCTGGATGTTCACCGAGTCGGAGACGTAGAGCTGGCCGGTGGTGAGGGTGATGGTGCCGGTCAAGCCGGCCTGGAAGGTGACGACGTCCGGTCCCGCCGCGTTGTTGGCGTCGGAGATCGCCTGGCGCAGGCTGCCGGCGCCCGAGTCGTTGAGGTTGGTGACGGTGAAGGTGGCGGCCTCGGCAGGCGTCCCGAGCCCGAAGCCCATGCCCAGCGTCAGCGCCGCTCCCGAAGCAAGGATCTTTCCGGTTTGCGCAGAGCCCCCTCCGCTCGTCTTCTTCCGGGCCCGCTCCAAAGCGCGCCGCTGTTGACGGGAAAGGCGCACCGGTTCTTCATTCCTGTTGTCCATCTCGCAGGTCTCCTCCCTTCCGCCTTCAGCGGGATCCGCGAATCGCCCCATCGAATGCGGGGAGTATATCCCAGGCGGTGCCGCGCTTGGCCCCTAGGGGCTGGAGGGTGGCTCGGCGGCGGGATCGCTACGGCGGCGAAGGAGAAGAAAGCCCGCCGCTCCCATCAGGCCGGCCAGAAGGAGCTTCCCGGCGTCACCCAGGGCGGGCACCTGGGCGATGGGTTGCGCAGGAGCGACCTCCACGGCACCGATGTCGAAGCCGGCTCCCGCGGGCCGGGCGACTCCGCGCTGGTCGACGGCCGGGCTGGTGGCGGAACCGGCGTCGATGACCGGGCTGGTAGCGGCGGGCAGCATCGTCTGGGTCGGACCGCCGTGATTGCCGAGGGCGCTGAGCTGCGGGCTCTGGTTGAAGATGTTGCCGCCGTTGTCGGTGAAGCTGGCGCCGCCCGTGTCCTGCACCAGGTCGTGGTCCAGGACGAAGTTGCCCCCCTTGCCGTTGCTGATGTCGTCGTCCGTGCCGGCGGTGTTGCCGGCGACGATCGTGTTCTCCAAGGGGAGGGAGCCGGTGTACAGGTAGATGCCGCCGCCGTTGCCGCCCGCCGTGTTGCTGGCGATCGTGGAGCTGTGAAGGCCGGAGCCCGCGGGGGGGCCGTGGTAGAAGAAGAGGCCGCCGCCGTTGCCGGTTACCTGGTTGCCCGAGACGGTGCTGTTCTCGATGACGAGGGGACCGCTCAGATTGTAGAAGTAGGCGCCGCCGCCCTGGCTCGCGCTGTTGCCCGAGATGGTGGATTGGCGCAGGGCTACTCCCGCAGTCTGGGGGTTGTAGACGAACAGGCCGCCGCCGGCGCCCGAGGCGGTATTGCCGGAAATCGTCGAACGCTCGATCGTCATGTCGGCGTCGGGTTTGTAAAGGCTGATGCCGCCGCCTGTGCCGCCGGTCGACTGGTTGCCTGAGATCACGCTGTCCTGAATGAGGATGGGTTGGCCCGAGCTGTAGAGCAGCATGGCACCGCCGGCGTTCCCGGCGGTGTTGCCCGAGAAGACCGAATTCATGATCGTCAGGCTGTTGCCATGGCCTTCCAGAAACAGGCCACCGCCCTTGGACGTCGCCGTGTTGGCGTCGACCGTCACATGATCGAGGACGAGGTTGTGCTTGGAATCAAAGATACAGCCCCCCAGGAGCTGAAGGCCCCCGGTGAGGGTCAGCCCGGAGATGGTGATATTGGAAGGTGTGGAGAGGAGGAAGTTCGAGTAGAGGTAGAAGACCCGCGAGGCGTGGTTGGCGTTCACCGCCACCACGGCTTGTCCGGGGCCCTGGATGCTCACCGAGTCGGAAACGCGGAGATGGCCGGTGGTGAGGGTGATGGTGCCGGTCAATCCGGGCTGGAACGTGATGACGTCCGGTCCCGCTGCGCTTTGGGCGTCGGCGATGGCCTGGCGCAGGCTGCCCGCACCCGAGTCGTTGAGATTGGTGACGGTGAAGGTGGC